>JACNHV010000317.1 GCA_014383445.1 Candidatus Desulfobacula maris
GATTGAACCATCGCCCTGAAATTGTATCAGGGATTTATGAAGAAAAAACAAAACAGCTCATACAAAAATTTTTTTTGAATAAAAGGAGTAAGTAGTGGGAAATACAGTTATTGTCGGCACCCAATGGGGAGATGAAGGTAAAGGAAAAATCGTTGACTTATTAAGTAAACACGCCGATTATGTGGTCCGGTTTCAAGGGGGAAACAATGCCGGCCATACAATGGTTGTCAATGGCAAAAAAATTATCAGCCACCTTATCCCTTCCGGCATTATTCAGGGCAAAAACTGTTTTATCGGCAATGGTGTTGTGGTTGATCCCTTTGTGTTACTTGATGAAATTGATTATTTATTATCAAATAATATTGATATTTCACCGGATATGCTCAAAATAAGCAATCGAGCCCATATCATCATGCCCTATCACAAACTGATCGACGCGGCCCGGGAGACTAAAAAAGGAGACCAGAAAATCGGGACAACGGGCCGGGGAATAGGCCCCTGTTACGAAGACAAGGCAACAAGGCGGGGCATAAGATTCTGTGACATCCTTGATTTTGATGTTTTCAAAGAAAAGGTGAACACTATTCTTGAAGAAAAAAACTTTTACCTGGAACACTATTTTAAAACAGACCCGGTAGATCCTGAAGCGGTTATAGCTCAGTTCCAGCAGATCAGGGATCGTCTGCTTCCCTATATTGCAGATGTCTCAGTGATTTTGTTTGACGGAATGAATAACAATAAAACCGTTTTGTTTGAAGGCGCGCAAGGCACCCATCTGGACATTGAACATGGTACCTATCCCTTTGTGACCTCGTCTTCAGTTGTGTCCGGTAATGCCGCCAATGGATCAGGGGTCGGCCCTGGTAACCTTAATGAAATCATCGGAATTGTAAAGGCCTATACAACAAGGGTCGGCAGCGGACCTTTCCCAACTGAATTATTTGATGACACTGGAGACATGCTCCAGAAAACCGGGTCGGAATTCGGTGCCACAACCGGCAGGAAAAGACGCTGCGGCTGGCTGGATATGGTTGTTCTCAGAAATGCAGTAAGATTAAACAGTCTGACCGGTCTTGCCATTACCAAACTTGATGTCCTTGATGATCTTGATGAGATTAAAATTTGTACGGGATATGAACACAATGGAACCATAATTCCTGATTTTCCGGCTGAAATCAAAGTTTTACAGGAATGCATCCCTGTATATGAAACGCATCCGGGCTGGAAACAGTGTATTTCAGGAATTACCCGGTTTGATATGTTGCCGGATAAGGCAAAAAACTATCTTGCCAGGATTGAAGAGCTTTCCAAAGTGAAAATTAAAATTGTCTCTGTTGGACCGGAAAGGGAGGCCACCATCATAAAAGAGAATATTTTCAATTAGACATTTTGTTTTTTTTTGTGTATAACCTTTTTTGCTGTCGGGATGTGGCTCAGTCTGGTAGAGCACAGCGTTCGGGACGCTGGGGTCGGAAGTTCGAATCTTCTCATCCCGACCAGCTAATAACAAGAGTTTTTAAATTATTCCCATCCCCCTTAGAACTGCAATGAAAAATCACGGTGTATCGACTGGCATCTGGCAACTGATTTGACCTGATCAGGCAACAACCTTCGCTGCTGTCGAAGACCAATGGAATTCTTGATAGCATTGTGATATGCTAAAAGAGCAGGGGCAATTACAGCTGTGGCCTGCCTGCGCCATTCGACTTCATCAGCATATAATTTCAATCCCTCTTTCAGAAGCTCGACAGCCTTTTCAGGCTTTGTTTTTTTCCCTTTAATGACCCTGCGTGCCTTGGATAACTTTGACTTAATAGCGCTTGTTCCTGCCACCTTGCCAAGAGCACTTTCCGATTCTTTGATCCGATCCATGGCAACCTCAGCAGACTCATTGACAATTACAGTTTCAAGAGCTGTCAATTGCTGTTCAAGTAGAGCAAGTTTTTCTGCACCAGAGATGACCTTTTGTAGCTCCTCAATTGTTTGATAAGCCTGGTCAACATTGTTTCGGTAATCTCGACGCGCTTTTTTTTCAGCCTTTTCCAATTCCACATAACGTTTGCGTATTCCAGACCAGGTTTCAGGAATCTGTTTTTCAAGGTTTGCCATTGAAACCTTTTTTTTCTCGATTTTTGCTTCAATCAGGCGTAAAGATTTCTTGTCCGGGGAATCGTTCCGGGAAGCCCTCATCCAATTCTTTTCCAATTCATCGACGTCCAGGTTGATATTGCGAATTTTTATCTGCAGGCCTCGAACATATTCATGATGCGGACGGTATTCATTTGAATACTCGGTAAGATCTGCTTCAGCCGAACGAATCTTTTCTACAAGATCAAAAGTATTCAATGCCTGCGCCAGGCTTTTTTTCAATTCTTTCTGCCATTTTACAGGCAAAGCACGGGTATCAATGGCACCCAGTGTGTTGATATGGTCCCGCAGCTGCTCTCCTTGATTGTCATAGTAATCAAAGAGATATTCCTCAAGGCAATACTGCATACGCGGATTTATCGGTGGAGGGGCTGTTTCAGAAGATAGCGCAATACGGTTGGGAAGATAGTTCACCATAATTGGAGACAGGGCAACAATCACAAGTGCAACCACCTGCAACCCAATAAAGGGAACTGCTCCGCGATAAATATGAATTGTCTTGACTATGGCCGGTGCAACTCCACGCAGATAAAACAAGGCAAAACCAAAAGGAGGTGTCAGAAATGAAGTCTGAAGATTAAGACCAACCATCACTCCAAACCAGACTGCCGTCACATTGGCGCCTGGATCGGCAAGCAGGATGGGGGCGACAATGGGTACCACAACCACAGCAATTTCAAGAAAATCGATGAAAAAACCAAGAACAAACATCACTGCCATTACGACTATAAACTGGGCCCAAAATCCTCCCTTGATACCTGTTAAAAATTCCTTGACCATTTCTTCCCCTCCAAAACCTCGGAAGGCAGATGTCAGCATGGCCGCACCAATCAGAATAATAAAAACCATGGAGGTGGTTTTGGCGGTTTCAACCATTACATCGTTGAGGGTATTTTCAATTTTATATATCCGCCAGGTACTCCAGATCACTGCAATCAAAAGCATAGCGGCAGCAACTGAGGCCATGAAGATACCAATGGCATCCCCCTCCTTGATACTTTTTACGTTCAGATCAAAGAAGGTGAGTATAATCCCAAGTGCGACAGTTGATGCGATTGCGAGAATTGCAGGGTAATAGGTGCTTTGTTTACCTTCGTACAGGCGGTACCCTCCCATGATTATGGCTCCGATGGCACCAACCGAACCTGCCTGGTTGACCGTGGCCACTCCCATTATGATGGACCCTAAAACCAAAAGAATAAGGGTCAGCGGCGGTGTTAACGCCATAATCATGCTTTTGATAAAATATCGATCATACTTTCCATCATAACGCACGGGCGGGGCTGAACCTGACTTGGTTACTGCTATAAACAGGATATAAAGGATATATAATCCTACAAGCACAAGACCTGGTACCAGGGCTCCCATGAACATTTCACCGGCGCTGGTGGAGGTAACATCCAGTACGGAAGGCATTGTAAATTCACCAGTTGCAGCTTTATAGGCTGCTTTTCGGAGCGTGCTGGCCTGATCTGAGGCACCGGTTAACTGGTCGGCAAGAATAATCAGAACAATGGAGGGAGGAATGATCTGTCCCAGGGTTCCCGAGGCACAGATTGTTCCCGTTGCTAATCGTTTAGAATAGTTGTTTCGAAGCATTGCCGGTAGTGAAATCATTCCCATGGCAACGACAGTTGCCCCTACAATACCCGTGGTAGCAGCAAGAAGTGCTCCGACCAGGACAACTGAGATGCCCAACCCACCTGGAACCGGCCCGAACATTTGGGCCATTGCAACCAGAAGATCTTCCGCTATCTTGGAACGCTGGAGCATGATTCCCATAAAAATAAACAAAGGAACCGCGATCAGGGTATCTCTTTCAACATCCCAATATAGACTTCGAAAATTTGTTACTCCGGCATTGAGCCATTGTATGGCACCTCCTCCTTCTGCAAAGTAAGTGCTGGAATCTCCTGTAAACATATAACCGAACAATGCAGCCAATCCAATGGATAAAATTGCGGCTCCGGGCAATGAAAAGGCAACTGGAAAACCAGAAGAAAGCGCAATTATCATCATTAAAAGAAGAATACCGAGAAAAACCAATTCCATTTAATTATCCTTTTTACTTTATGATTGGATTAGTTATTGTCTATCAGCTGATCGCCACCGGGTTCCTGACGAAGATCCGCAACCTTTTCAAGAAGGTAACTAGCAAATTGAACAATCATGGACATAGCGTAGACGGCTAAAAATCCGACCATCAGATACTTCACATAAAGGCCATAACCTGACTGTGAAATTTCAAAACTATACAGCGGGCTGTTGATACTGCTGGTTTTATCCGCCATGCCGACGTAGAGGATTACCCATCCTATCGGCAGACCCAGCAGCAGTGTACCGATAGCATTGGTCCATGCCTTGCTTCGTTTATTGAAACGCGAATAAAGAACATCCACACGGACATGTCCGTCATGAACCAGGGTATAGGCACTGGCAAACAGAAATAATGCCGCATACCAGAACCGAACAAGGTCCCCCATAAACGGCTGTTCATAGGAAAAAACAAATCGGGAAATAACAATCTGGAACTCTGCCAGAACCACAAGAAATGCAAGCCAGGTAAATCCCAGGGATTTATTAAAAAAAGCGATCACAAGCGACAGCAGTATCAATGGAAAGTGCACATAAACAGCTCGAAAGTTCGGGCGCCCAATGGCATCTGTCAAATTGTCCCCAATTAATACGGGCATAAAATTCTCCACCCTGAGAAAGGAGATGATGATATCCACAATCCCTATAATCAGTACAATCCAGAAGGCAGCACGAATGATATAGGCTGAAAACCTGGACAGCAGATCCGCATCCAGGCGCAAGAACCGGTTGTGAGTCCGCAGAACATAAAGACCAACAATAACAACCACTCCCAGGTAACTTATGATCTGAAGCCACCCTTTTATAATCTGGTCATCTGCCAGGGGGATACGTAGGGGTTCCAGGCCAAACCAACCCTGGTTTGCAAAAAAAGACGGCAGTCCAGGCCATTGCTGCCAGATATTCAGATAGTTGTTAATTAAAAAAATCAGCATGATTGCAACAACGGACAATGCAAATATCCTTATCAGCAAATTGACGGCTTTAGTACCTGTTGCATGGTTTTTTGCTGCTGCGCCTGGTAAATCACTTGTATTGATAATGTCTGATGAGTTCATAAGTTGTGATCTGTTTATCTGTTTATAAATAAGGTAGCGGGCATATTGTGCCTGCATGGCTGTGGGAAGCTGGCTGCCAGAAAACTAACCCTGGGCAGCCAACTTCGTTATTTGAGGTCCTTATTGGTATTGATCAGAGCTTAAGTACACGGTTACGCTGGTTAAGGTAGGCCTGGTCTGAGATCTTCATCCAGCCGCCAACCTCTTTACGTGCTTTTTCAAAACTGTCATGGATTTTTGCTGCCAAAGGACTATGCTTTCTTGTCTCTTCAAATACTTCTGCAGCAGCTTCACCAAAAGCGTCGTAGATATCATCGTTAAATTCACGCAGCAGCACGCCCTGCTCAGTAACCAGTTTTCTTAGGGATTCTCCATTTCTTGAATTGAATTCAGCCATCATAACATCATTTTCCATGGATGCAGCAGCTTCAATCAACAGCTGGTCAGAAGCTGAAAGTCCGTCCCACCATTTTTTATTCATGCCAAGGCCCAGGGCTGACCCTGGCTCATGCATGCCCGGGTAGTAGTAATACTTGGCAGCTTCATAAAATTTCATGAATGCATCATTCCATGGGCCGACCCACTCTGTTGCATCAATTGCCCCGGAAATCAGGTTTTCATAAATCTGGCCCCCGGGAATGGAAACAGTAGAAGCACCAAGCTTGGCCATGACATCGCCTCCAAGACCTGGAATACGCATTTTCAACCCCTTTAGATCTTCGGGAGAATTGATTTCTTTTCGAAACCATCCGCCCATCTGAGATCCCGTGTTACCACACAATAATCCTTTGATTCCAAATTCAGCACCCAGTTCATCCCATAATTCCTGGCCTCCTCCAAAACGGATCCAGGCGTTCATTTCATTAACTGTTAAACCAAAGGGGACTGCGGTCATATAAGCCCAACTAGGGTGCTTGCCTTTCCAATAGTAATCCGCAGCATGATACATCTGTGCATTGCCTGAGGCAACCTCATCAAAGGAATCAAATGCCTTTACCCGTTCGCCGGCAGCATAATAATTAACTTTCATACGACCATTGGTCATATCAGACAATCGTTTTGCAAAGCGCTGGGCTCCAGTACCCAGACCGGGAAAATCACGAGGCCACGTAGTAACCATTGTAATCTCGATGGTTTTAGATGCATGTACGGCAGGAGCTCCAGCAAAAACAGCTCCGGCAGCAACAGCCCCGACACCAGCCTTTTTAATAAATTCTCTTCTTTTCATAGCATTCCTCCCTCTGGTTGGTTAAAAACACAACAGACCTATCGATAGATTCAATCTGCCATAAAGATTTTTTAAACCTCCAAGTCTTCCATCACAGGTCTTTCCATTAATCTTGAAAGCATCGCCCTGATTGTGTACCCTTTTCATGACCTCAGATAGATTTGCCTTCATTAAAGACCAGAGAATAGAATGAGAAATTACTTTTTGTCAAGGCAAAAATAAAACTTTATGAATTCAATTTTCCATGTGAATTCAATTTGCTTTATGAATTCAATTTTCATTCTACAGTATCAAATCAAATAAAAAATTCGATATCAACTTTTTCATTCAAAATTCCCTGGTCAAAAAGAGAATCAAAAAACAAGGCCATTGCTTTTATTTTTTTATCATCAAGATCACAATACAATAGATCAAAATATTCTTTGACCATGGATCTTTCAAGGCCCAGTTTGTTTTTCCCGGCTTCTATCACTTTATCAATATTGTGATACCCCAGGTCTTTTGATTCCAACAGCAATTTATGAATTTCTCGTACCAGGGACGGGTGTTTAGCGGCAAAAGAACGTCTCACCACCCAGACGGCAAATACAAAAGGGAGCTTTGTCATCTCATACCAAAGCTGGCCCAGGTCTATACAATATTCAAAAACTTGACCCCAGGGGTGCAAAAGCGCTGCATCACCTATAATAAGGGCTGCATCAGCAGACTTGGAAATCTGCTGATAATTGTTTGTGGGCCCGACTTCAAATATGGGAGAAATATTTCTCTTGCGAAATATCATTTTCAGAAAAGCTGCTGCCGAGGCAGACTCCCGGGAAAAAATCACCTTTTTACCATCAAGGTCTTCAATACTGTAATTACTGGCAAGGATAACACTCATAACCCTGCCGTTACATGATATGGAAAGATCGGAAAGCAGCAAAAGCTCTTTATGATTCATGGCATAAAAAGCTGCTGACACAGGGCTTATTTTTATCTGCCCGGTTTTTATTTTTTGATTTAAGACAGCTGGCACATCTGACACCATTTCCAGCCAGGGGGGCAGAAGGCCGTGATCAAGACCAAAATAGACTGGAGCATCATTAATATAAGATATTTTCCCGATAGTTACTTTTTTTTCAATCATTGGAAATTATTCTTTGTAAAAGATTTTTTTTATTCAATCCTGCAAGGGGTAAATACAAAAATTGAGCCTTTTTACCCTTTGAAAGTGTACCCGTCATGTGTTCAACACCCAGGGCCCTTGCACCATTTATGGTTCCCATGGCAACAATGGTGCAAGGATCAAGATTTGGGTAATGTTTTTGGACAAAGACCATTTCATCAAGAACATTTAAAGAATCACAACTTGCAAGGCTGTCTGTTCCCAGGGCGGGTTGTATGCCTTTTTGGATCATGGTTTCAATGTCGGGCAGCTTTTTATGCAGGTTCCAATTGCTCCTGGGGCAGACACAGGTCTTTGTCTTTGACCGGGCCAGTATGTCCATATCCTTTTCATTCACATTTAAAAGGTGAACAGCAAGGGTTGAGGAATCCAGCAGCCCTATGTCATAGACATAGGAAACCGGTGTTTTTGATCCAATATCCCAGGATGAAAAGTCAATCCCCCGGGCCGTGAGAAAATCTGCCCAGGAACCCTTTTTGCCATGGATAAACTCAGACTCATCATCTGATTCTGCCACATGGATGGAAAAAGGCAGTTGTTTTGATGTGGCTATTTTTTTCAATGCTTTGAGCAATTGCGGAGAAGATGTATGTGGAGCATGTCCTGCAACGGAAAAAGAAACAGACTCATTTTTCCGGGTAAAAACAGCTGGTATGTCTGATCCCAGAAATTCGTGAAAGATGACACCGGTTAAACCAGAATCTTTTATTATATCCCCTGTAATTCCCAGGGTTGAGATATCCCCCACATACAGGGTGCCGGATTGTAATAAATCCTGAACAGAAACCCGGGCTTGTTTCATGAGTTTTTCTTTACCTAAGGCTTCTCTTTTTTCCAGAAGCATTTTAACCCATGGTTTAAATCCTCTGTTAAAGGGCAAATGATTTTTTAAGGCAGACAACTCCAGATGCAGATGCGCATTCACAAGAGGTGGCATTAATACGCCCGGGCCATGATCAATACTCTTTTCTTTTGGCCGGCCTTTGTGGACATCACAGATAATCCCATTTTCAATTTCAAGATATCCATTCTCAATAAGGGTGAAGGCATCCTTCATTATCCAGCCGGCCCTATGGAGTTCTCTTTTATTGCAGTCTTTAATACAGATAAGATTTTTAAAATTCAGGGTCATAGCAGATTATAATAGCAGTCCCTCTGACAAGGTTCAAAGCCTGCCTTTGTAATCAATCGTGTCACCTCTTCTTTGGAAAGCATAAAGTCAACGCCTGCAGAAGCTACAACATTTTCTTCAATCATGGTGGAGCCCATGTCATTTGCACCGAAAAAAAGTGCGGTCTGGGCAATTTTATCTCCCTGGGTCACCCAGGATGCCTGGATATTATCGATATTATCAAAAAACAGTCGACTCATTGCCAATACCCTCAGGTATTCCACGGCCGTCTTCTTATTAACCAAAATTTTGGTATTATCCGGCTGAAAGGTCCAGGGAATAAAGGCTGTAAAACCATGGGTTTCATCCTGGAGGTTTCTTAGTTTATCCATGTGCTCAAAAATATGGAAATCTTTTTCAATATGCCCGAACATCATGGTGGCACTGGACCGCATGCCCTGCATGTGTGCCTGTCGCATCACTTCAAGCCATTCTTCTGAAGAACACTTGTTGGGGGACACTTTTTGCCTGATCTCATCACACAAAATTTCTGCTCCCCCACCCGGAATAGACGAAAGGCCTGCCTTTTTTAAAATCGACAGAGTCTTTTCAATGGAAAGGGAAGACTTTTTGGCAATAAAATCAATTTCAGGAGGGGAAAATCCATGAATATGAATATCAAAATTTTCTTTAATATAGGTTAACAAATCAATATAATAATCAAGGTCAAGGTGTGGGTGCATGCCACCCTGCAAAAGAATCTGGGTTCCGCCAAGTCTTAAGGTTTCCTGAATTTTATCAAACAGATCCTGTTTTGAAATAATATATCCTTGGCCCATATCGTGGGTTACAAAGAATGCACAAAACCTGCAGCCTGATGCACAGATATTGGTATAATTTATATTTCTGTCCACCACATAGGTGACAATTTTATCCGGGTGATAATAAAAGCGTTTCCGGTTTGCAAGACTTGCCAGGGTCAAAAAATCAGCCTGCCTGAAAAGCTTCAGGCCTTCATTGATATCTATTCTCTCATTCACATTTATTTTTTCAATAATTTTATGCAACTTATCCATTTTGTTTTTTAAGTACGGTTTTAGGGGTTAAGGTTTAGGAACTATTTATGGAATTATAAAAAGAGTCCCTTTCAACCGGTTCAAATCCGGCTTTTGTGATCATCTCCTCCATTTGCTCCTTTGTAAGACCCTTGGCTGATTTTGCACCGGCCATATGGGTGATCCTTTCTTCAATGATGGTTCCATCAAGATCATCAGCCCCAAAGCTTAAAGCAACCTGGGCCAGTTTTTCCCCGATCATTACCCAATAGGCTTTGATATGATCAAAATTATCAAGCAAAAGACGGGCGGCTGCCACATTTTTTAAGTCATCCACAGCAGTGGTGGGAGGGATATGGGCAAGTTTTGTGTTTTCAGAATGAAAGGCCAGAGGAATAAAAGCTGAAAACCCATGAGTTTCATCCTGTAATTGTCTTAAGGTAATAAGGTGATCCACTCTTTCTTCAATGGTTTCAATATGGCCATACAGCATGGTGGCATTGGTTTTGATCCCGGCCTTATGAACAGCCTTTACAATCTCAAGCCATCGCTCATGACCTATTTTTCTTGGGAACAATTCTTTATGGATTCTTGAATTTAATATTTCAGCCCCGCCACCAGGCATCATTTCAAGCCCGGCCTGTTTGAGCTGTTGAATGGTCTGCTCAATGGAAAGCCCGGCAAGTGTGGAAAGATAATCAATTTCCACACTGGTAAAGGCTTTAATCGTGGCATTGGGCCTCACTTTTTTCACGGTCTTTAAAAGGTCAATAAAATAGTCAAAACTTAAATCTTCATTTAAGCCCCCCACAATATGCAATTCATTCACAGGCTCATCAATTCGTTCTAAAAGCCTTTTTTCAATCTCCTCAATGGACCAGGTATAAGCACCTTTTTCTTTGCGGTCCCTGGCATAGGCACAAAACCTGCACCTGTTTTTGCACACATTGGTATAATTTAAATGCTGATTATAAATATAAAACGCTTTATTGCCATGCAAAGACCGCCTGACATGATTGGCAACCTGGCCCAGACCGATCAAGTCATGGGTTTCATAAATATAAATCCCGTCTTCCTTGGAAAGACGGGATTTGTTTAAGACTTTTGAATAAATCCCTTCAAGTCTTTTATCAATAAAAGATATATCCATTGGTGTCTCTTTGTTTTACCTCTTTTTTTGAAGGACCTTGATCAAAAACATCCCTGTCCTTTATGCATCCCCCTGGTTTATTTCTGAAATCATGTCTGCAATATTTGAAGCCATTTGGGACACTTTTTTCTCCTGCTCAGGATTGGTTGGAGGAGCTGGATTCATATCTGGATCAGCGTCTTGAAACAACTCGTCCTCGTCATGTTCTTCATCCTCTTTCCCCGGAGTTGAAATTTCCAGACATTCGCCCTGCCTGTTAACCATTACAGATAGTGGAACCTTGATTTCAAAATCAAATTTATAAGCAATGGTATCATTACAAACCACAAGATCACCATTTTCACACTCTATCTTTTCCTGGAGTGTGAACTTGTGCTTTTCCATCAGCATTTTTCCAATGGCTTCCCAGTCCAGTGCTGCATTTATTGTACCAATAAACTTTTTTTCTTTTTCCTTAATGCTCTCAGAATTTATAAATTTCATGAAACACCTCTTTGTTTAAAGAACAAATTCAATTCCTCAGCAGCATTTAAATAAGCTTTGGCTGCCGGACTTTTTATATCATGCAGTACAACAGGGATCTTTAATTTCTTAGAATTTTGAATGGCCACATCATGGGGAATAAATGTATTGAAAACCAATTTTTTTACATCAGACAAATTCTGATTTTCCATAAAGGACTCGATCTGTTTTTTTGTTTCACTCCGGTTGAACAAAAGACCGGCTATTTTCAAGGGAACATCATGGGTCATCCGGATATATTTTACCATTCTCAGCAGGCTATGGAAATCTTCAATGGAATTGTGTTGAGCTGACATGCAGACAAGCAGCCAGTCAGCGGCTGTCATTGCTGTAACACTTAAAAAACTATAGGAAGACGGTGAATCAATAATAATATAGTCAAAATCGTCTTCAACATCCTTTAAAAAAAAGCGCAGGATCTTTTCATTTCCAGAATTTTTTGCCAGCTTCAAGGCAACCTGGAACAAATTAAATTCTGCAGGCATTATATCCAGGCCGTTGATCCGGGTTTTTACAATGGCATCAACAACCTTTGCCCGGCCAGACAAGACCCAGGTGATATCACACTTATAATCCAAATCCTTGATGCCGCACCATTGGGTGGCGCATGCCTGGGGATCACAGTCTATTAACAGGGTCTTTTTTCCAAACAGCGCTAATGATGTGGCAAGATTAACGGCTGTAATGCTTTTCCCAGTTCCACCCTTCTGGCCGGCGATTGTAATTATATTACTCATAATCCCATACCTTTAGCACAATTATTTAAAAATTCAATCCTATAATTCACTCAACTTTCAAAACAAAACCCAATGAAATATCCAGGGTGAGTTGAAATAATACAGAGAATATATCATAATGCAAAATAATATCAAACCTTAAATGGGGGTTATAAATGGGGGTCAGGCTTCGCTTATTGTGGTTATTGGCTCAATAACCACAATAAGCGAAGCCTGATCACGTTAAAACATACATTAAAACATAAAACATGGATGAATTAACACAAAATTATATTGACTATCTTATTATTGAAAAAGGCCTGTCCGATAACAGCCTTATGTCTTATTCATCAGATCTTGCCAAATACATCACTTTTCTTGAAAAAAACCAGATTAATGATTTAAATGACGTGGATACCACGGTCATTCTGGCCTGGTTGATAGATCTTGCTAAAAAAGGACTTTCAGCCAAATCAAGGGCCCGGCATATCATTACCATTCGCGGTTTATATAAATTTTTAATCGCTGAAAAAAAAGTGATAAAAAGCCCTGTAAAAGATATAGATATCCCTAAAACAGGTCTTACTCTTCCAAAAATCATGACCATCGAAGAAGTTGCAACGCTTCTTGATGCCCCTGATATAAGAAAGCCCTTGGGAATGCGGAATTCAGCAATGATGGAAATCATGTATGGCGCGGGCTTGAGAGTTTCTGAACTTATTGCTTTGCGCCTCCAGGACATTAACCTTGATGCAAACTTTGTAAGGGTCATGGGCAAAGGTTCCAAAGAGCGCATCGTCCCAATTGGTTCAAAGGCAAGAACCATTACACAAAAATGGATCAAAGAGGGCCGGTCTTCCCATTTAAAAAAAATTTCAACCCCTTATCTCTTTGTTGCAAGGGCGGGAAAACCCATGACCCGTCAGTCTTTCTGGAAAATCATAAAAAAATACGCCCTCCTGGCCAACATATCAAAGAATATCACCCCGCATACATTAAGACATTCCTTTGCCACTCATCTGCTTGAAGGCGGCGCAGATCTGCGGTCAGTTCAAACCATGCT
>JACNHV010000323.1 GCA_014383445.1 Candidatus Desulfobacula maris
ATTTTAGGAGATTTTGCCACCTTTTTTATTGAATTTTATGAAATATTCGGGTTAGGCTTATTATCTGCAATTTGTATGCTATCTGTTGGACATATTTTTTCACACAACCCACACGAATCACACGTTTCATCCGTTCTAAAATCTTTCCAAAAATTACTGACGCCTAACCATTTGAACAAATAATAATCTTTATAGAAAGCAAATTTACTATATGTGGATGGATAATTAAAAGCATGATGGTGAAGCACACCATCTAGAATGTCTTGTGCTATTTCCTTTGCATTAATTACGCCAGTATTGATTATCAATTGCGCCTCTTCTTTTGATGGCGGGTTCATTAATACTGTCCAATTTATAGGCATTTGAATAACTTTACTATAAGTTACATTAAGCCTTTTCTTTTTCAAAATTTCAGTGCTTTCTTTAACAGAAAAACCTGATTCGTCTGAGTCACCTGCTGTAATCAATATAAAAGTATTTATTGGACTTTTAAATATAGGCAAATTTAATAAATATTTCCTACATATTCGTGGAATTCCAAACGCATAAACTGGAAAACAAAATCCAATTAAATCGGCTTCTTCGTTTATATTGGATTTGTCTGTAATAGAAGAAAGTGTGGCTTTATTGCCGTTTTGAATAAAGATTTCTTTACACGTATCTAAAATTTTATATGAGTTGCCGGTTCCTGAAAAATATTTTAACGCTACATTCATAATATTTCTTTCTTTCTTTTCATCAGAAATTTAACCCGGGTTTCCGGATCATGAAACCGTTTGAAATAATGGGTCAGCGTCGTAACGCTGAATATCGTATTGACCGCCGGAATCCGGATCAGCATCCAGAATATCCAGTAGGATAAAAAAAGAGCCGGTATATAGTATAGCGCTTCAACCAAAAGCATGAGCCAATAGTTGTTAATCCCTAAAAAGCGCCCTATGGCAATGGTCAGCCCCGTTGTTATATTTGCGAACACAGGGACAGCCATGATAAAGGTTAGCAGAAAAATCCAGGAGTGCCCAGCCTCAACCGCCTTTTTCCTACAATACCCCATGCATCGCATACAGTTTTCGCAGTGATAGGTCCAGAAGGGTCGCTTCTTGCCAAAGAAGGGTTTCATTTCAATGGCATGGTTTGGGCACATTTTTGCACACATCCCACAGGACACACAATTGTTGTTAGCAAACATGATTTTAGCCATGCCTGTTTTAGCGTAAATCAGATAGAGAATTGGAAATATCGGAATCAACCAGAATAAAAGGCTTGCCCATATGCCTTCATACAGGTTATTCAGGGTAAACAGCACCCGCTTGCCCACCATCACACGGGACATGAAAAACTCAATTTTCCTTTTGGATTTTTTACAAATACCGTTCACGGCATCAAGCGTAAGGCTGGGATGAAAATTGTTCATGTTGGCTGCCATGTCCAGACTGAAAAATCCCCGGATATCATACCCCTTGAACAAGAGGACCAATGCGGCAAAGAAGTTTGCAAAACCGGCTGCGCCCGGTATCTTTACAGGTCCAATCCATAAAGCACCTCGGGTGGCAATGCTTAGAACCTTTGCTTTTTTTTGCAGGGGCATTTTGAACAGAAATTTGATCATGGACCAAGGTGGCATAAATCCGTGCGTGGGAAACAAGACAGTTGTCAATTGACGGCCGGAATGTTTAAAATCTTCTTGCCAGTCAGCATCTTCGATAAATTTAAGCCGGGTTTTAATTCCGTTTTTTTCAAAAAGGTCTTCTATCCACCGCGCCACCCGAAAGGTATTGCCAGTACCGCTTAAAACATAGAGCAATGAGGTGTCGAATGATTTCATTTCATATCCTTTTTACTCTTATTCCACCACAAAACCATACCACATTTTCTGCTAAAATTATTACACCGTAAGTTTTTATAAAAATTAACCCCCAAAATCATATGTTATTCTGCCCTTATCTTGTTGCAACAGCACAGTGAAAGGTTGATTTGCCTTTCACTCTTGATTCGATACTTACATCGGATGTAAAACCGGCATTAATCAAAAGATCTATAACATCGCTTTTAGAATAAAGTTGAAATACATTTCTATTTAAATTCCTTCGTTCCAACTGGTCAATGTCCTCGAAAGCCACAACAAATTTGCCCCCGGGTGATAGAAGGCCTGCTATTTTTTTTGCCGTATTTTCAGGTTCTGGCCAGAAATATATGGTGTTTACACTACATATTTTGGTGAATTTTTTATTTTTAAATGGCATCTCATCGAAATTACACGCCAGAATCTGTACTTTACCGTCTGCAATATATTTTTTGTTTTTTCTTTGAGCAATTGATACCATCGTATTTGAAATGTCGATCCCCTCAATACACCCGTGATTGATTTTCCTGGCCATTTCATAAATTAATTTCCCGGTTCCAAAACCAATCTCAAGCACATGGTCATTTGCTTGTATCGACATAAGTTCATTCACGAATCCATTCAAATAAGCGTTGCCTTTATCAAAGATAACAGACATTATGAGGCGTCCGAATATTCCGGATGGATTTTTTGCCTGTTCAGATAAAAATGTTGAAAAACTCATGATCAATATGCTTCCCATTTTATTTCAATATATAAGTTCACCGGGAATAGGCAGTTTGTCGACCTACGGTGCAAAGGTGTTCGTATTTTTTTATTTAGATATTCAAAATTATATATGCGATAAACAGTACCCCAATAATTAAATTCCCGCGATTTTTACTTTTTCATGTAATTCCGGTTTGGAGACAAGCTTACTTAATATCGCTTTGGATATATCTACGGCAACTATTTTTTTTACGAGAGGTGCAACTTGAGAACGAATCAAACCCGTCCCTGCACCAAAATCCATTATATGCATCTGACCATGCAAAAAAATATATTCCAATATTGATGGCCCAATAGCTGATGAAAGCATCTTTCTCGTCTCATTAGCATCGAAATCCTTGGCACCTTCATTCATTAAGTCAGTCATTTATTATCTCCTGTAGGTGAGTTTTTAGTCCATTCAAATTCCATTTGTTTTGCAGTTCGAAGGGCAAGATTTTCATTTGCTGCACGTGAAATTAAATATAAACTCATATCGATTCCAGCAGAGATGCCTGCCGCAGTAACTACTGAACCTTCGTCTACCCACCTAACATTTTTCTTTATTTTAATATCCGGAAACATTGCGTGAAGATCGTTAATATCCTCCCAATGTGTTGTTGCACATTTGGATTTAAGAAGCCCTGATTGTGCTAATAAAAAAGAACCTGTGCAGACAGACGCCGTTATCTCAGCTATGTCCGAAGATGTTTTAATCCATGAGATAACAGTTTCATTTTTCAAGTCATCAGATACAATTCCACCAGGAATAATAAGTATGTTCATTTCTGGATGATTCTTTATGCTATAGTGAGGGATTACCTGGAGGCCTCCTCTGGCAAGTATAGGTTTAGTATCCTCTGCTACAGTGAAAACATTAAACAATTCATCTGACCCAGGTTTCATTCGACCATTAACTCTTGAAGCTGTCGAAAAAACTTCAAATGGTCCTGCAAAATCGAGTACTTCAATTTCATTGTAAAGATATATTCCCACGTTAATTGTCATAAATAAAACCTTTCATATTTTGTTCAATATAAAAATAATAATGCTTAAAATTGGAGAGCATTTATAGAAACTTTTAACTCATAACGATGCAGTTCACAGGCCACGAGTTTACGAGCGGTCCTTGTGCAACTGTTTTGTTATGTAGTTTTATCTTCTTTGTATATGTTCTTTTCCGCCAATATCCATTTTAAAAGTATCGTTGAGTATCCCTTCGGGGCATACGGTTGTACATGTCAAACAGTATATGCATTCGGTCGAGAGCACTCTCTCACCATTATTGACGTACTCCGTGATGTTGATATCCATTAGACATGCCTTGACGCAATTACCACATTGTGTACACTTTTCCTTGTCACCTTCAATTTTAAGAAAGGAAAACCTGGATGTAAATTTCAGTATGACGGTTATTGGGCAAAGATATTTACAAAAAGCTCGATTATCCTTGAGTGTAAATGCAAGAATGAATGCAGAGGCAAAATAAAATGTATTCCCGGCAACGAGCCATGCCAACTCTGAATTACTCATTGGGATGGGACGATATTGATAAAGAAACCAAAATGCCAGGACCAAGACAAGGCTGAGCCCAAAATGAAAGAAGAATTACTAAAGGCGCCCTTAGCTTTTTAAATTTCCCTATATGCTGGTCCATAGTTTTATATTCCTATTGTATGTTTTGTGTGTACCCTATAACCTGCATCACCGGCTGCTGCCCGGGATAGCGGATGTACCCAAATCTCTGATCTTGGACGTCCACCACTATGTCTCTCAGTAAATCCCCGGAATCAACCGATAGCGCACGCGTTGTGTATAATCTCGATAGCCCGGCAACTCTTCCTGTAAAGTCTGGTCTTCAAGTACGATTCTAATCACCGCGATGATGGTTGCCACCGCCGCAGGTATCATACTCCATACCGAACCCAGAGCAAGAACAATACCGAACAGTGGAACAATACTTCCGGCATAACCTGGATGCCGTACAAACCGGTACGGACCAGTATCACACACCACATGCCCTCGATCTGTCTGAATACGTACCACACTGGAGAAGAAGCGGTTCTCTACAAAGGCCCATGCCGCGAAGGAGTAACCGAACGCGATAAAAAGGAATCCAACCACGCTGAGCCATAGCGGAAATTCGGGGGACCAGTTGAAGCGATGGTCCAACCCAGCCACAATGACCATAGGGAACACAAGGCTCACCGCCATCAGTGGCGCAAGCACTTTATCCCAGGCCTTTGCGGTTTTGATCTTTTCAATATTTTGCCTTTCGGCTGTTAATCCGGGATGTCGTTGTTCCGCCCACATGCGCCCACCAATACCAGCGGCCAAGATCAGTATGGAATATAGCCATGCCTGCCACCAGCCGAGGTCTCCACCGCATATAAATAAAATCAGCGGGATTAGGAGATACACCACAACTAATCTGATCCACTGACGAGGAGATACTGTATGAGCTGCCTCTTCACTAACCGTCTTCGCTGACATGTCATCCCCCAAAATAAAATGGATTTGAGTGTGTGCAACACGAAAATCACCGGTGAAATCCGGTGCATTATTCTTGTTGGATTTAAGTATAGTGTCTGTTGAATCAAACTCTTGAATCTCGTGACATATATCGATTTTTGATACCGAAAATTTTGGACTCAGAAATAACTTTGAACCCGAATTTTTCATAAAAGCGAACATTTTTATCCACATCCGTCTCAAGATATGCTTTTGCCATACAGGCATCCACCTCCTTGCAGAAACGCTCCATCAACATGGATCCGATACCCAATCCCTGATGAGAAGGCAGTACACCAATCGGACCAAGATGCCAGTGTTGACCCTTCGGCTCGTGATGGGCCCACTCAGTGTGCCAGACAGATTTCCGCCATTCAACATCATTTTCATCTATTGGATCTTTGGGATTATCAACAGGTTTATACCCCTCACACGACTTCATCCGCATCACCCCGATAATATCTTGTTTTTCCTTTGCCAGAAAAACGATGCCGGGTAAATGGGTGAAAAGGCCGAAAAACATTTTTTCAATTTCCCGGCGTTCGTTTTCACCTTTACCCTGTAAAACAGCGACATGAAGCTTCGCATCAAGCATGGCAACACTGAGAATTCTTGCTGATTCATTGAGCTCACTGATTTCCATCAAGGAAATTTTTGTGTCTTTCATGTTCATTCCTTTTTAAA
The DNA here is from genome assembly GCA_014383445.1 of Candidatus Desulfobacula maris. Lineage (GTDB taxonomy): Bacteria > Desulfobacterota > Desulfobacteria > Desulfobacterales > Desulfobacteraceae > Desulfobacula > Desulfobacula maris. The sequence continues at coordinate 5,786 of JACNHV010000323.1, forward strand.
ATCTTTTTTTATTCAATCGTAATCTTCATGATAACGGTTGGATCTTAATCATATTAATCAATATACCTGAACTCAGCCAGCTTCCTTTGAGGCATTTGTTTAAATCGATATTTTGAATAGCCCATGGTAATGCTTGCATACACTTCCCGATCCTCAGGAAGATCAAGAAGCTTTCTTGTCTCGGGTGCCATATTGCATGCAGGTGGAATCAAATCATTAAAACATGTCCCAATGCCCTCTACCTGGGCCATCATTATGGCGTGGAAAGCTGAAACAAGACAATTTTCTGCACCCATTGGTTCAAATATCGGACTGTGAAACAGCATCAATGCAGGACAGTCTCTTAAAATTTCATTACTTTTTCCTTGTTTATACCAATGGATGTACCATTTCATACCCGGCATAACAAAATCAAGTAATGCCATGAACTTGTTTTTGCCGATCTGACGTTTAATAAAAAAGCGGGCAATCGGATTTTTAAGGCTTTTTTCAAGATCTTCGTAAATCTTATAAACATGTTCAGAAAAAATTGAAAGAATTTGTGGATTATCAATAACAATAATCCCTGTGCTTCTGCTTGCTGTACCGGTTGGGGCCCGATGGGCTGCTTCAACTATCTGTTGGATTTTGTCACGGGAGATGCGTTTATTTTTATACCGTCGAATGGAACGGCGCTGGGAAAAAAGTGAAAGAAGTTGATCACTATGAATACCCGATTCCTTAAAAGGAATGAAATCTTCTGATTTCAAACCATTCACCTTTATGCAGCTGCTTGGACAGACTGCAGCACAATGGCCGCATTTCATACATAGATGGCTTCGTTCAGGAGAAACGATAACATTTTTTTCATCATTTTGGGTGATGGTTTCCATGATGTGTCGAGGACAAATATCACCACAAAACCCACAACCAGTGCACAGATTTTGATCAATGTTAACTATCATTTCCAGCACTCCTTTTAAAAATTAACATTAAAAATTATCTATACGCCTTCATTTGTAAAGAAGTGGTTTTAATTCTTCCCATGTTTTCCCGGCAGTTAAGAAATGGTTGTGTTCTATTTCATCCACAAATACCCAGACATGGGCCGGATCATAACCAAGATTGATTGCAACGATTTCATTTATTTGCTTCATCGTTTTTTCAATAGCCTCTTTTGAACTTCCCTTCATAGTCTTTATCGTGATCAATGGCATTTGAATCTCCTTTAATAATGTCGTTAATAATCCTTGTTTGAATTGTAATAAAAAATCAACTGTCCTATTCAGAATACGCCTTGACATTAAAATTTTCTATTGGCATTATTGACAATATTATTGGTAAAAATGACATTTGAAATTTACTTTAGGTAAAACTATGAAAAAAATTGCTTTTGTGGCCTCTGACTCTTCATCCATTTCCGGTATCACAGGAGGCCTGGAAATATTTAAAGTTGCCAACCTTTTAAACCGCATTCAAAACCCTGGTAAACCAAATCGGTTTGAATGCTCTGTGATTGCATTCGCTAAGGGATCTTTTACAATAAGCCCGGGGCTGGTATGTGAGTTTTCAAAAGGATTGTCCATGGAAGAACGATATGATGCCATTATCCTCATTGGGTTCATATATAAAGATATTTCTCAACTGATTAAAAAAATAGATTCATCAAAAGAAGCAGTCTCCTGGATCCTGAAACAGTATTTGGCAGGTGCACTTATTGGTGCCAATTGCAGTGCCACTCTTTTGCTTGCCGAAACAGGACTTTTGGACAGAAAATCAGCCACCACCAGCTGGTGGCTGAACGCTTTATTTAAAAAACGATATCCCAAAATTAAACTTGAAATTGATTCACTAATAGTTGAAAACGAACGACTTATCTGTTCTGGAGCACTCACTTCCTATTTAAATCTTGCACTTTGTATCATTGAAAAATTTACGGATAAGTCCTTGGCATTGTCCTGCTCAAAAATGATGCTGATTGATATTAATAAAAATTCTCAGGCGCCTTATATCATGCAACAAAGATTACTGGATCTTTCCGATGATATGGTAACAAAAGCCCAGCATTGGATATATTCAAATTTTCAAAACAAAATTGATTTTCAAATGCTTTCAAATCATCTGGCAGTCAGTTATCGGACGTTCATTCGCAGATTTAAAATTGCAGCCGGTGAAACCCCGTCTAGATATCTTCAAAAATTAAGAATAGAGGCCTCTAAAGATCTTTTGGAAACAACGAACTTAAATCTGGAAACCATTATGGAAAGTGTAGGTTATTCAGACACCAGTTCATTTAGTCTATTATTTAAACGGTTGACTCACTTAACTCCTAAAGAGTATCGCAATCGGTTTTCAATGGATCAATTAATAAAACGCGAAAATTGAACCACCAAAATAACCAGTGAAATCTGGTTCATTTTGAATGTTGGAATCTTTTTCTATATTGCTCTTTTTGGCCCCGAAAAAGCAATTATTGGGCCGTTTCAAAGCACTTTTTTATTTTAACTGATTTAAATTATTACGTTATGCTTGGTCCGACTGTACCACCCATGTACATGTAAACCACGGATCTTAGGGCGGCGAATCGATTTCTTCATGACAGCAAGCTGCTGTGAAGGTCAAGGTTTTCAATTGCAAGTCGAGAGTTCAATTTGAATATCAAAATCATGATAAAAAATGTGAAAATTATAGTCTCCATAATGCTTGAGGTCTCTATCAGGCACTATCCGAATTGTCAATAATTTCAGTCATGACGAATAAATGCGAGGGACACCCCTTTCTCTTTCTTGACTTTTCAGGTTAGGGAACTTACAAATTTGCTGACCATTTTTAAAATTGCCTTCTCGTTTTTCCATTGGGCACGACTGTATTCTTTCCGATATGGATAAGCTGTAGTTACTATTACCATATCAAGATGATCCACCAAAACAATGAGTTGTCCACCATGGCCCCATGCAAAATTAACACGATGATTATCAATTTTTGCAGACCACCAATGATAGCCATACCCAATATCACGGAAATGCCCCACTTTTTTTTTAGGCCCTTCATTCACTGAATAGGTTTGAAGTGAATTTTTTACCCAATTTTCAGGAACGATCTGATTCCCATTGAACTTACCATTGTTGAGATACAGAAGTCCAAATTTGGCTGCATCACGTGCCGTAAGGTGTAGGCCACCACACCCTATATTGTTACCTTCCACGTCCTGAACCCATTCACCCACTTTCACACCAAGTGGCGTAAAAAGATTTTTTTCAGCAAATGCTTTAAGACTTATCCCGCTTGATCTGGCAATGATGAGACCTATCCAGTTGGATGTCATGTTACTATAGTGGAATCGAGTACCTGGATCGCTGGCGAGAGGAAATTTTTCTATTAAGGGGGGATAAAGACCAGAAAAAAGTCCATCAATTAAATCTGCATGTGTTTTTTCCCATGGATACCCTGCTCGCATTTCAAGCATTTTCCGTAGAGTTATCTTCTGCTTTCTCGGGTCGGAGATCTGGCTTGCTAATTCAGGGAAAAAGTCCAGCATTTTCTGATCTATATTAGAGAGGAGTCTTTGATCAAGTGCAATCCCGACAAGAGCAGATGTAAAGCTTTTTGTTACCGATGCCATAATGCTCTTCTGTTTTACCGATCCACTATTAAAGTAGCCTTCAGCAATCAAATAACCATTCTTGACCACCAGCAGGCTGTAGATGGTTTCTAATTTTCCCGCATTGCAATACAGCTTCGTTATAGTACCTGGATCAAGACCCTGTGCATCAGGAGTTGATACTTTCCAGTCGCTAACAGCTATCGGTGTATAATCAATTTTTGAATCCTCAGCCGAAGGCCCACACCCGACCAGAGATAGAAAAATTAAGATAAAATGTGTGAAAATATAACAATAGCGCTGAGAAAACATGATATTTTACAAGAAAGCCATTTCTGTGATGTTAATCGCGGTGCTGACCGGCGCCGTGCGGCGATCAAGCAGACGCAGTATGATTTATCGTTGTGTGGTCATCGAACTTGTTCGTTAACAGGAGGGCGCAGCCCTTCCTTGTTGAACCTGATGTTATGCAATTTTTAAATTTATTCTGGCATCTCTATTTTGTGTTTAGCTGCGTCACTTTCATTGAAATCTTGAGCCATAAAAGCAATTACATTTGTTTCATATTTTTTTAACGCCTTCCGTGGTGGCCATTTAACAAAGCCATTTTTTGAGGGCCAAATCTTAATCATAGTGCCAAATTTGAAATGCTTTTCAGGGAAAAAATCAAGCAACCGGACATGCATCACATAAATAAAAATTGGTCCTATTATAAAAGATATAGCTTGTGCATTTCGTTGCCGACCTTCTAATGGTGGAATCTTTCTCTCATCCATCATCGCACGTCTTTCAATCTGCGGGGTAACTCTTAAATTTTCATCTTTGTTCGCAAACTCTGCAGTAACTATTTTTAGTGCAATCCAAAACGCTATCTTTTGAATATCATCGTATGTAATCTCGATTTCCTTCCCACCAATCATATTTAAAAGCAGGGGCTTTGTTTCGTTCTCTACTTCCGACATCCATCCAGAATTACAATCTCGGCAAACAACCCTATTCTTTAGTGTGAATAAGTGTCCAGACCTTTCGTAAGTACCATCCTTAATCAATTTTTTATTTAAATGAGTTTGTGCTCCTCTTGTATGCTTCTCATCACCTTTACGCAGGTACATTTTCCCCAGCCAATAAGGCCAGTATTGCCATGAGCTTTCCTTCCGTAGTTTCATCAACTGCAACCTCCTTCAGAGGAGTATATGTAAACTTGGATTGAATGAATGAAATGCCATTGCTTTGATCTCGGAGTTCAATGTCAAATTTGATGACTGCCATTTCACCACTTATCAAAACGAACTGAATACGTGAGTCAGGATCGTGCAGAGTCGTTATCCACATTGTAGTGACGGGTGAATTAAATAGAACAGTCCCCGACATGTCCTCTCTAAAAATGCAGTTGTTTTCATTCACTCCGCTATCAGTGTAAACTAATTGGTACTGCCAATTATCTATCCATTTCAATTCCTCCACGGGGCATAGAAGAGGGAAAATTTTATCTAGCGGGGCCTTGATTGTTTCTTCATGAGTACAGATGATCCGTTTTGTTCGTAATTTATTCATGTTTGAACCTCCTCAGTTCCTGATTGGCCATTGCATTGGATTCAGGTAAACAAGCTAATGCCGAGCTAACCGGAACCCTTTTGCGTCCGAGTTCAGCGCCGGGTTATATTTTTATTCTGATTTCTCTGAGTTTTTTCCATGTTTTTTCGGAATACCAGATATTGACAAATTCTTGTATAGATTCCCTTTCCCTCCTGATCATTCTCTCTGCCACAGGTTTCCGCAAAAGTCCTTTTATGCTGCTGAAAGCAGCATTGTCTTTTCCACCGAGATCACGGGCTTTTCTTTCAGCCTCATTTATCAGATCCTCCTCGGAGGAGACCATATTAATCAATCCGAGTTCTATCGCTTCGCCTGCTGAATACATAGCCCCACTGTAAAGGATTGTCACCGCATTCTTCCATCCCGTGCAGAATCCGAGCATCTCCGCACAACCTGCAAAGACTGACGAACCGAAGCCTATTTCATTAAGTGATATTTTCGATCTGTCGGAAACCATTATCCGCCAGTCACATGCGGTGGCAAGCATGCATCCCCCGGCGATTGTGTGACCGTTCAATGCGGCAACAATCGGTTTGGAAAATAGAAACATCCGGGTATACAATTCGGTAAATTTCGTCAGATACCGAATGAAATCATCTTTCGGATAAGACAGAAATTCGGGGATATCAAATCCGAAAGAGAAAAATTTCCCCTGACCCGTCAGAATTACTGAAGCGGTTTCCCGCTCAGATTCCAAATCATTAAAACAATCATCAAGCTGCTCCACCATAATCTCATTTAAGGCATTCACTTTTCCCCTGTTTAAAGTGATTGTTGCAATATCGTCATTTTTCGAAACAGATATGAAATCCATAGTCTAATTTCCTTTTTCACGATCTCAATAAACAAATCAGGTTATATTTGATTCACGTTGTCAATATCAAAAAAATATAACACGAAAATCACCGGTGAAATCCGGTACATTTTTAAGTTGGGATTTTGAAACTTCTCAATAAACATTGGCCATTTTAATTAGCAAATCTTTATTCCGAATGAATAGAACGCTGAGATATATAAGTACAATGGTTATGCAAATTGCAGTTTAAGCTTTTTACCAAGGGCTACTGCAACGTTTTCCAGAGTTAGAAGCGTTATTGAAGAATTCTTAGGATCGAGCAGTCTATCGACTGAAGAACGGCTTGTTTTCATCATTTTGGCCAGAGCCGTTTTTGAAATATTACGTAATTCCATTTCCTGCTTGATCTGATAAGCAAGTATTCGTTTAATTGCTGTTGCTTCAGCTTCAGCCATCAAACCTTCTTCCTGAAGGAAATCATCGAAACTACTTCCGATATGTTTATCTTTCATTTTTAATCCTCCTGATATTCTTTCAATCTTGAAAGAGCTGTTTTTAACTCGTTCTTCGGAATTTTCTGTGATTTCTTAATGAAACCATGTAATAAAATCATGACATTTCCATCAACAGTGAATAAAACTCTGGCAATTCCATTTGGAACCTTTGATCTCACTTCCCATAAAAACGGTTTTATTTTTTCAACTAAAGGCATGCCAAGAGGCCATCCGAACTGAACTGTTTTAATATCTTCCCCAATTGCTTTTTTGTGAGCAAAGGACAATGATTTAAGCCATTTTCGAACAGGCTCCACTCCTGAAATCGCTTTATAGAAATGAACTTTTAATTTTATGGCATCATAATCCATATACAAAAGAGTACCAAAATTGGGGCAATTGTCAAATGCTTTTATTCGTTCATAATAATTGCAAGCATTTTGGAAATATTTTCATAGTCTTCATATCAAGGACAAATTCTAAATTTTGTAAGGATCTATATTTGTATAATTTCATGCTTAAACATAACTTGAAAATCACCGGCTCGCCCGATGCATTTGATTTGTTATAAGATGAAATCGGACTGGTAATTTTTTTTGTAATAAAGTATTTGTGACTTTCTTACGGTACAAATGATATGTAATTGAACTTTTTGTACGATGTATTCTTCACTGACTAATGTTGTTCCTTTGGGGTTAACATAATAGCTTCATAATCTCTACCCCCATAGAATATGTTCAGAATTCTTACCGCCTGTTGCTCTTCATCAACGACAAAAGCTACAACAGTTTTTTTATTGAGAGGATAAATTCTTAAATTTTTCATTAAGTCATTGCGTTGCTGCCCTCTTAGAGGTGCCATTTCCAATTTCTGACATTTAAGCCTAAGCTTTTCAATGAATGCCCAAGCTCTTTCAGGAAAGCCACTTTTCGTTGAAATATATTCATAGATATGTTCAAGGTCTTTAATTGCATCCGGCATCAAATAGAC
>JACNHV010000394.1 GCA_014383445.1 Candidatus Desulfobacula maris
AAATAGCTTATGCGCTCCAAAGGAAGGAAAATATGGGTGGATCAATCCATTAAAATACAATAGTGCTTGCCACAATAATCTGGAATAAAAAACTGGGTATTTGCCATAAGAAATTTTTCATAGCCCGTTTTACATAACCCGTTCCAGGGTAATCACCTTACGTCCGCTGGATGGACATTGCTACAAGCTCTATGATTACTTTCGCTGACCGCCATGAACTCGCTCATTCTTCGCTCAAACACCATGGCGGTTTAACCGCTGCAGTAATCAAGAGCTTGTAAGCAAAGATCCATAATGCTCCCGTAAGGCAATCACCCTTGCACTGGAAGGTATAGCAAGTTCGTAAATGCTGGTACAGCAGCTAGTTCAGGTTAATTTGCCTTGAAAGAGCATTTTGGGACGTGTTGTTACAGGCTCTGGCGGGCGGTGCGTTAAGTGGCGGGAACTGTTTGAGGGAACCGAGTTTTTCCGCCACAAGTGCAGCCCGACATAGAGCCTGTCAACATGTTCCATCCAGCGATGGAAAGGCAAATTGACCTGAACGGGTTGGCATAAATTGGTTAGAAAATATGATTCTTGTGGCAAATATCCAGATAAAAAAAAAGAGCTATTGACACCAGATTTAATGTGATATATCACATCCAATATGTTGGATTATATTTGGAATAACCAAAAATTATTAAGAGGGGGAAAGCTTTATCCATGCCGGTTCCAATAAACAACAATCCCATCAGCCATTCCAGTATGCGGGAAAAAGTCTTTAACACCCTGCTTACCTGGATTATGGAAGGAGAACTACGCCCCGGAGAAAAAATTCTGGACAAAGAACTTGCTGAGAATATGGGAGTAAGCAGGACTCCTGTTCGAGAAGCGTTGAGACGACTGGAAGACAAGGGCCTGGTAGAGTCTTCTGCCAACCGGTGGACCAGAGTGGCCCAGGTATCTGTCAAAGAACCGGAGATGATTTACCCCATAATATGGAACCTTGAAGAGCTTGCTATAGTACAGGCCATGGAACATTTTATGGAGGCTGATTTCAAAAAAATGAAAGATGCCAACACGGCCCTTGGCAAGGCTCTGGAGGAAGAAAACCCTGTCAAGGCATACAGGGCTGATGCCAGGTTCCATGATGTTTATATTCAGCGCTCCCAAAACCCCCACCTGATAAATATCCTTCAGGATTTGAAAATAAAAAGCCGGAGGGTGGAGGTGACGTATTTTGAAGGGTACGCCATTGCCAGACAATCCATGGATGAACATAGTCGTATCCTGGATGCCCTGAGAACAAAAGATCTTGACCTTGTCAGGTCATTGATCAGGTCCAATTGGCAAAACAGCCTGAAACGGCTGAAAAATATTAAATGCAGAACTAATTTTTATGAACCGGAAAAATTAACGGAGTAATTTCAATGACCATTGATTTTAAAAAAGTAATGGAAAAGGCTGAAGAATATAAACCACAGATATCAGCCTTTTTGCGGGACATGATAGCCATTCCCAGTGAGAGCTGTGATGAAAAAAAAGTTGTGCTGCGAATCAAGCAGGAAATGGAGGCAGTGGGCTTTGACAGGGTCGAGATCGACCCCATGGGAAATATACTTGGGTATATAGGTACGGGAAAACATTTGATTGCCATGGATGCCCACATTGATACTGTGGGAATCGGAAACCCGGAGAACTGGGAACATGATCCCTACAAAGGTTATGAAGATGAACAAATTATTTATGGCCGGGGTGGCAGTGACCAGGAAGGGGGCATGGCTTCAATGGTTTATGCCGGGAAAATAATAAAAGATCTGGGCCTTGATAATGATTATACCCTGCTTGTTACAGGAACTGTCCAGGAAGAGGATTGCGACGGTCTGTGCTGGCAGTATATTATTGAAGAAAGTAAAATAAGACCTGAATTTGTTGTTTCCACAGAACCCACTTCCCTTGGCATATACAGGGGCCAGAGGGGTCGCATGGAAATTCTGGTATCTGTGGATGGCATAAGCTCCCACGGGTCAGCTCCAGAGCGGGGTGACAATGCCATATTTAAAATGGCCCCGATTCTTATGGAACTCAAACAACTCCATCTTCGCTTGAAAGATGACCCCTTTCTTGGGAAAGGTTCCCTTACCGTATCTGAAATTTTCTATACCTCACCATCCCGATGTGCTGTGGCAGATGGATGCTCTATTTCCATTGATCGACGGCTCACCCTGGGAGAAACCTGGGAAAATGCCCTGGAGGAAATCCGCAAGCTTCCCTCCGTTAAAAAAGCCAAAGGCAAGGTGACCATGTATGATTATAAAAAACCCTCATACACAGGGTTGACCTACCCCACAGAATGCTATTTTCCCTGCTGGGTCCTGGACGAGGACCATGCAGCCTGTAAAACTCTTGTGGAGTCATTTAAATCCTTGTTCAAAGAAGATCCTGTGGTGGACAAATGGACCTTTTCCACCAATGGGGTTTCCATCATGGGACGTTATGGGATTCCCTGCATTGGATTCGGACCTGGTGCTGAAAATCAGGCCCATGCACCCAATGAGATTACATGGAAAAAAGAACTGGTTAAGGCAGCAGCCATGTATGCAGTGATTCCATGGCTGTATATAGACAAATATACCCGGAGACAGAACCATGGAGTTTAACTATTGCTGCAGCATCTGCAATAAAAACTTTAATATAGTA
>JACNHV010000255.1 GCA_014383445.1 Candidatus Desulfobacula maris
TTGCCCTGACCTTTGACAATCATTTTGTATCGCCCGTTGCATTTGACAATATCAAAAAAGTTACTGACAAACTGAAAGTGGATTCAATAATTGTCAAACCACCATGGTCTGTTGTAAATGAAACCTTTTCTTTGACCTCTCAAAAAGATATTTTTTCAAAACCAACCTTATTGCGGGCATCCAGTATCTGCACGGCCTGTATCGGCATGGTCAAAAACATTGTTTTAAAAACAGCGCTTGAAATGTCTATTCCCCTTGTGGGATTTGGCTGGTCACCTGGCCAGGCACCCATTCAATCGGCTATCCTAAAAACAAACCCTTTATTGATCAAACCAAACCAGGATGCTTTAAAAAAAGCATACCCGCTCGAATTATTAACCAGATTAAACTCCTATTTTATTCCTGAAACATACTTTGAAAAATTTAAGGATATTTTCCCCTATAATATTCATCCGTTGGCTTTTTTTGATTATGATGAAGATAAAATTAAACAGGAACTCAAAACCATTGGCTGGCAGGCACCAAAAGATACTGATACCAATTCATCCAATTGTCTGATCAATGCTTTTGCAAATAAAATCCATATTGATCGCCATGGATTTCACCCCTATGTCTGGGAAATCGCCAATATGGTAAGACAGGGTATTATGAGCCGGGATGAGGGATTGATTAAAATTTATACGGAACAAAACGCTGAAATGGTAACTTATGCAGAGGAGAAACTGGGTTGATGGATACGACAAAAGAAACAATCAGAAAATTTATGATAGAAAATTTTTTATTTGGGGAAGACACGGATTTAAAAGATGATACATCTTTTTTAGAAGAAGGAATTATTGATTCCACAGGCGTGCTGGAGTTAATTGAATTCCTTGAAGAAGAATTCAATATCCAGATAGATGATGAAGATTTGGTTCCTGAAAACCTGGATTCTTTAAACAATCTGGAACAATTTATCAGCAAACTACTAAAAACTTTATGATTCTTCAGTTTCTTAAAACTATTGCAATCATGCAAGGTAATTAAAATAAAAGAAATATTATGCTTGTTAATACTGTTTTAGAAAATAGTGCACAAAAATATCCTGATAAAATTGCTTTGGTTTGCAATGATGAACGTCTTTGTTATAAAGAAATTAATAACAAAGCTGCAAAATTTTCATCGTATTTAATTAAAGCAGGTATTAAACGGCACGATAGAGTTGCAATTTTTATAGACAATTCTGTTGAGTCTGTTATAGCACTTTTTGGTGTATTAAAAGCAGGGGCAACCTTTGTTATGCTCAGCGCGTCCATGAAACCAACAAAACTAAATTATATTTTAAAAAATTCTGGTGCTTCTTTTCTTATTACCAACGCAAATAAATTCAGGATTGTAAAAAACTCTCTAAAAAACACAGATGAGCTTAAACATATTATCTGGTGTGCTTCAGAAGGGAAACCCATTGGCTTAGGCGAAGCAAAGGATGAAAAAGCAGAATCCTTTTGGGAATCTATTTTTAAGGAAAATTCAAAACCCAATCCCAAGATAAATTCAGGACCCATTGACATTGATCTGTCCAATATAATTTATACATCAGGCTCAACCGGTGATCCAAAAGGCGTAATGTCATCCCACTACAATGTTTTATCAGCCACCAGAAGTATATCCCAATACCTTGAAATAAATGATAAAGATATCATTATGAATGTGCTGCCTTTTTCATTTGATTATGGTTTGTATCAGATTTTTATGACTTTTTTATGTGGTGCAACCATGATTATAGAAAAATCATTTGCATTCCCATACCGAATAATTGAAAAGATTGCTACTGAAAAAATAACAGGATTTCCCATAGTTCCTACCATGGCTGCACTGTTATTTAAAATTGACACTTTATCAAAATTTGATTTTTCATCTTTAAGATTTATATCAAATACTGCTGCTGCCCTGCCATTTACATATATCGAAAAGTTACAAAAGCTTTTTCCAATGGCCAAAGTATACTCAATGTATGGTTTAACAGAATGCAAGCGGGTTTCTTATTTACCGCCAAAAGATATCGACCGGAAAAAGGATTCTGTCGGGATAGCCATGCCCAATGAAGAGGTTTTTGTTGTTGATGAGGATGGTAATGAAGTTGGACCGGATGTTATAGGAGAGTTGGTTATTCGTGGTGCTAATGTAATGCAGGGATATTGGAAGGACCCGGAAACAACTGCAAAGGTCTTCAGACCTGGAAGGTATAAAGGGGAAACACTCCTTTATTCCGGGGATCTTTTTAGAAAAGATGCTGAGGGATATCTTTATTTTGTGTCAAGAAAAGACGACATGATTAAAACTAAAGGGGAAAGGGTAAGTCCAAAAGAGATAGAGTCCGTGCTTCATTCCATGGATGGAATTTCTGAGATTTCAGTATTTGGAATCCCAGACGAAATCTTTGGGCAATCAATCGTTGCAGCCGTGGTTCTTGAAAAGGGTAAAAAAATTTCTGGAAAAGACATAAAAAAATACAGCACTCAAAACCTTGAACCTTTTATGATTCCCAAATTTATTGAGTTTTATAAAGAGTTCCCAAAATCAACAAGTGGTAAGATTGATAAAAAGACTATTTCTGCTAACTATATGAAAATGTTTGTAACGCCAAATAGCGAGGCCATTAAATAATATTTACTGATTTTTACAAAATCATAGAATTTTTTAAAAAATCAAATTGTGATGATTCATTATATGAAACTTTACGTGTTTTTGATGTCTTATCAAACAAATCAATAAGCAGGCTTGATTTATCAGCTATTTTAAAAAATGAGGAAAACATTCATTCATTGATAAGCCAGCGCAGCAATAACGTACCGGTAGAATACATCCTGGGTATGGGCAGTTTTTATGGCAACCTTTTTCATTGCGAGACTGGTGCTCTTATACCCAGAGATGAAACAGAACTTCTCGTTAGTAAAGCCCTTAGTTTTATCAAAGGCTTTACTGATAAAGAACATGTAAATGTTGTTGATATGGGGACTGGCTGCGGGAGTATTGCCATTTCAATAGCATTAAATGACGTTCGAACCAATGTAATCGCTTCTGATTTGAATGAAAGCACGATTCTGGTAGCTAAAAAAAATGTTGCTAAATTCCAACTGGAAGATCGAGTTAAGCTGCTTGTCGGCGACCTGTTTGCCCCTTTTAAAGGGCAAGGCTATGATGGGAATATTGACATAATAGTTTGCAATCCACCCTATATACCAACAACATCTCTAAGTAAAATGGAATCAGAAATAATTGACCATGAACCTAAAGAAGCATTTGATGGTGGTGCTTTTGGTATTAATTTTTACAAAAGACTTATAAAAGACTCCCTCCCCTATTTAAAAAAAGACGGGATTCTTATTTTTGAAATTGGACAAGGCCAGGAAAAGTTAGTGAAGCGATTGTTTAAAAAGGCTGATGACTATCAAAACATTCAATTTTATGATGATGGCGAACACGTAAGAGTCATTAGCGTGATGAAATGAAACCTTTGCACTACCACATTATCTTACTGAAGGTTCCCAAACTACCACACGTCTTCCGGTAAGATACTGCCACCAGGCAACTGCAATGGCAACATTGACAACCAAAAAAAACATTGGTATTTTTAAGATACCGCTTAATGACTGTGTAAGCCAATCATAAACACCAATCCCATAAAAAACAAATTGCCCAACAAGCAGAAATAAAAAAAATCCAGCTGTAAAAGCCAGGATAATATTACTTACCAGAGCAGCAATAAGAAAAAAAGGCACTAACCAGCGAAGCACCTTATGACAGAAAAATTGGTATGAAAACAAGCCATATTGAAAAACATTCAAAAATTCAAGATGCTTAAAAAAAACAGTCAGCCCTCGAAGCACTGTTCGCACTTTACGTTCAAACTCTTGCTTCTCATCAGCAAGATTCAAGTAGCTGCCAATTGCCTTTGGATCGCTTACGCCGCGCAGCCCCAGTTTCATACTGCTGAGAAGAGTCCGGAAATCACTCTGCACATCCCCAGAAAAATCCTGACACACCTCTTTCCTGGCAGCAAAAAATGATCCGCTAAGACCGACAATTGAATTTACCCGAGATTCCAAACGCCTTAACCACATCTCATATCGCACATAAAATCCTTCTCCGGAAGGCTTGCCATCCTGTCCTATCAACCTATCCTCGCTACTCACGCACCCTACTGTGGGGTCGGCAAAGTTTGAAACAATTTCTATTAGCCCTTGAGATTCCAAAATAGTTGCAATATCAGAAAATACAATAATCTCCCCCCTGGCATTGGAAACAGCAACCTTCTGGGCATTTTCCTTACCGCCTCGATTTTTTACTTCCAGTAATTCCACCCCTTTATCAGCATAGGATTGAACAATTTCATTTGTCTGATCCGTGGACCCATCTGAAGCAACCATAATCTGCAATTTTTCAGATGGATATTCAAGCTTGAGCGAGTTTTCTAACTTCTCTCCAATCCGCTTTCCTTCATTATAAGCTGTAATTATAAGGGTAACAGTCGGAGATATCCAACTCTGTCTTTGTTTTTTTCGACTAATTATCTGAAGAGAAAGGAGAGACAATGGATAACCAAAATATGCATAGAATACAACGAATAGAGACAAGAAAAAAAATGTTTTTGAAATAATCATTTGAAAACTCCACACCAATTGCGGGACCAACTCCTATAACCTCTCACAAAAGCCACTTTTTCAAAATCGACACAATACGATCTGCTGCCTTACCATCGCCATAGGGGGAAATCCCGAGAGCCATTGACTTATAATACTCTTTATCGAACAACAACTTTTCTGCTTCAGATATAATAAGCGTCTTATTCGTACCAACAAGACGAACAACGCCTGCATCAACAGCTTCAGGACGTTCAGTTTCTTCTCTTAAAACCAGGACAGGCTTCCCTAAAGCCGGGGCTTCTTCCTGTACGCCACCGGAATCAGAAATTATCAAATACGCCTGTTTCATCGCCTGCACAAACTGGGTATAACCAAGCGGCTCAACCAAATGGATACGAGAATGAACGCCCAGAATTTCATGAGCAGGCTTGGTAACGTTGGGATTTGGATGTACCGGATAAAGCACTTCTATTGTATCATTTCGTTCTACCAGCTCCAGTATAGCAGTAAATGCATCCCGCATTGGTGCGCCAAAATTTTCACGACGATGGGAAGTGAGCAAGATCAATTGTTTTGCAGAATCCAGATCTATTCCAATTTCAAAATCTTTCCGGGCTGTTGCCAGAAGGGCATCAATTACCGTATTCCCAGTCACATAAATGTGACCTTCAGAAATATTTTCCCGCAACAGATTATCTCTTGCTGACTTTGTAGGAGCAAAATGCAAGGCAGATAAATGGCTAACCACAACCCGGTTCATCTCTTCAGGAAAAGGATTGTAAATATCATTGGTTCGCAAGCCGGCTTCCACATGACCAAATGCAATCTTTCGATAAAAACAGGCCAATGAAGTTGTCATGACAGTTGTTGTATCACCCTGACCCAAAACCATATCGGGAGATGCTTTTTCCAACACCTTATCCAAAGCAACTAACAACCTGGTTGTCAACTCTGTCAATCCCTGGTTCGACTGCATGATGTCAAGATCATAATCCAGAGCAATACCAAAAACAGATAAGACCTGGTCTAACATTTGCCGATGTTGAGCAGTAGCAAGAACCTTAACATCGGCCCATTCCTGTTTTTGCAAGGCAAGAATGACCGGAGCCATTTTTATAGCTTCTGGCCGTGTTCCAACAACACAAAGTATACGTTTATTTTTCATATATCCAAAATCCTCGCTAAATCAAACCAGCTACTCGACAGGCAAAAAGTGCTGTTGTTGAAGTCATATCTTCATGGATACCGATCCGCTTCAAAGTAAACTTATCGGCATCTGCATGGTTCCAGCCCTTTCTCGTAGTCACCGCCAACTGGTACCCGGTTAGACGAACCATATCAGCAATTTCTTTTGTATAATTTCCATTCGGATAACAAAAGGAGATACATGAATTAGCAAATACATTTTTTTTCAAAAGTTTCTTTCGAGAATCAATTAATTCCTTTTTAATCCTCAAATTGTCCAACGTTGTTAATATTTGATGGCTGACAGTGTGCGATCCAAAAGATATCAAACCAGACTCAATCATTTCATCTATTTCTGCCCAGTTTAAAAAATTCCGATCTTGCCCATCAAGATCAACGTGCCAAATTTCAGACAGCCCGACTAATACTTTCTCTATTGTGCTTAAAGGATATCCTTTTAAATACTCAATGCCGGTTTCAAGCTGGTTATCAAAAGAACCGCGTAAGCTGTCCAAATATTCTGCAATTGTCAAAATATCAGGGTCAGATAATTTTTCCAGAGCAGTTGCCTGCCGATGTAAAAGAAGGTAGGCAAAAGCATCAGTCCAAAATTGCTTTCTGGTGCCAATAAATTCTGTTGGTAAAAAAATTGTTGCCGGTTGCTGATATTTCACTAAAAGAGGAAATGCATAATCATAGAAATCTTTCCATCCATCATCAAAAGTCAATATGCATAGTGGTTTACCATTCTTGACAATCCTGTCCAAGCCATTCTTTTCAACTAAACAGTTTAAAGTAATAATATTAAAATATTTTTTAAGAAAGACAAGATGACTTTCAAATGTTGCAGGACTCACATACATGCCGACTTGAATTAACTTATCTGCCGGAACAACCCGATGGTACATCAGAATAATAAAAAAATCCTTTGCACAAAATTGACGTATTTTTTTGTCAACAACGCCGGAATGGAAAAGGAGTGACGAGATAATTTTTTTGAATAGAATTGATGGCTTCAAGGAGTTTAGCTTTTGAATTTTTTTGTCTTTTGCAGGCAAAGAGAAGATATAAAAAATTGACAAGATAGATCTTTTACAAGGTTGTCAAACAATGAGAGTTTATTGCTTAATCGCAATAATACTTGACTAAAAACGATATACATATGCTTCGTTATTGTCCAGTCTCTATTTGAAAGTCTTGAATCTTTGACGGGACAGAGGATACCTGACCAGAACCTTCTATCCAACTTGGGTCACCATCTCCCTGTTCTTTAAGCCAAGCAATTGAGGATACATTTTGTAATATACTTTCTACCCAAAAGTTGTCATTAGGAGAAACTGCCCCAACATATATTGGCATAACTTTTGACAAGTACGGATGAGATATCCCGATACCAACTGTTCCGGCTAACTTAGTGCCACCAAGCGAGAAATCAGTGTTGATCGCATATTGAGCAGATCCAGTTGAGCCCATAAAAAGACCAAACATAGAACTACTCCAATTTATTACCTGAGCATCACCTGTCCACGCCGAAAAACATGAATTAATAGAGGGAACCGTCTGGTATTGATAATCACAACCAGAGTATGATGAATCATTATTATGTCCTATCACAAATTCATTCTTGTTTTTGTTATTATATATTAGATTATTTTTCACAATCAAATTAGCATTGTTTTGACTTGGCATATTAGAGTTTTCAGGGATATTCCAATGAAAAGAAAATGGCTCATCATGATAACTTGATGAATTATTAGCGGCAATATTATTTAAAAACCATACATGCTCGTGAATTATTTTTTGTGCTCCATTATCATAATAATTATTGAAATCTGGATCATACCCCCCCGAGGTAGTATAACTTCCATATGAGCTATCGGTTGCATCTCGTTTTACTGTGTTATTGTAGATAACCCCATTATAAATTTGAGGGATATCTCCTGTTGACCCAGATCTCCTACCAAAATTAATAGTTGAATCAGTTATATTATTATATATTTGAATAAAATCCTGTGATGCACCGATACTCTCTGATGCATCCAAAATAATATTATGATGCCACTTATCTCCAAATTCTTTATAGGTCATTTCGTTTGGATTTCTATCATTATAACCGAATCTCTGTTGTTCTTTCTGCCTTATAGAAATTCTCGACCCAACCAGATAATTATATCTTACAACATTGTGATGAGTTGCAGCATTTATATTAAAAGCATTTCCATTGCCTACCCCATCTTTATAATCAGAATCAAATAAAATATTACTGTTGTTCATATCAGATACAGGAGATTGAATATTATCTTTAAAATAACAATACTCTATTGTTGAATAACGAGGACAGACAGATAATATTCCGGCAACTAAAGTATCAGTAACACCTCTACTCCTTCCATTGTCATGGATATACATATATCGCCACTTAATATTGTCTGCCTTGAGGAAAAATCCCACACGACCGCCAGTAACTTCAAATCGTTCAAATACCCAATAGGCGGTATAATTATTAGACTCGCCAGTACCGTAACCCGTTGGGTGTGTAAAGATGGCTTGAAAATACCACTTTGCGTTTGTGTTCAATCCAGCTCCATCAACTATTGCCCATTCTCCAGGATAGCTTCCTAAAGTAGTATAATTACCAGAAGTCCATGCTGAACCATTTTTTGATTCTGGGATATCAATAGCAATCTCATTGTACGTACCACCACGCATATAGATAACATCACCAACAGAACAATTATTAATGGCTTCCTGGATAGTATTATATGCCGCACCATCGGAACCGTTGCAAGCACGAGCTCCGACAGAATAGCTGCCCGAACAACTCACATCTAACTTATTATCGATATAAATAGTTGCTGCGAGAAGATTGGAAGTTATCCCCATATGAAATAAAGCCATAATAAAAGCGATTCTCCATTTTTTTTTTTGAATCATAATTCTCCTCCCTAAAAACTTACTGATTCTGGAATTACCTGGAAATGGTTTTAGTTCATAAATATCTTTGATTAATTCATTTAGAACTTCCAAGCTTTTGATAACAAAATATATGGTAAAATTATATGAAATGAAATACGATTTTGCGTTTATAAATTGCAAGAGAGATTGATAGCAAATCATTTTTTATTTATTTTTTTAGCAAGTACCATAAATCCTTCTCCAAAAAAAAACCGTTTCGATAGTATAAGTTTATCCCATTTAAGACTAATTTGATCGTTAAGCCTGCGAGCTAACATATAAAATGGATAAGGAAAAAGATTTAAAAAAAAGAATCTTTTATGAACTATTCTAAAACTATTATGCTCCATTTCTTTTTTAAATTTTAAAGGATGATGTTTTCTGATAATAAAATGCCGCCGTTTTATTCTGCCGAGCCCAAACAAATTAACCTTAATGTATGTCAACATCTCAAAAAAAAACTGAGTATTTTTAAAAAATTCTAATATACTATCGAAAATGAGGTTATACGCGTACTTATTTGTTACAGAAATTAATAAAAACCCATCATCTTTAATAATACGTCTAAATTCTGATAAAACTTTACTATCATAATTTAAATATTCAATAACTCCAGCTGAACAAACCAAATTAAATGTTCCTGATTTAAATGGTAATTTTTCAATATCTCCTTTTATGAGTTTAAAACAATGATGACTATCAAGTGAATTGTTATTTCCTTTTGCTATTTTGAGCATACCTTCTGACCTATCTAATCCAATCACCTTAAAACCACGTTTGATTAAATCGCATAAAAATAATCCAGGCCCACAACCGGCATCTAAAACTAAAAAGTTCTCTAAACCATTCTTTAAAACAAATTCATCAATAGTATCCAGCATATTCTCGTGCCTTACCGACATATAGGTTCTTAGGCCTGCTTTATATTTATATTTTATATAGTCTTTGCCATCTTCATCAAAAAATGCTGTTATTTCTTTTTTTTTATCTATCATTTTTTTCATAATAATTAAAACTTTTCCCTAAATGCTGATTATATGACTACTGAAATATTTATGCTTCGAAATCAACCTAAAACAGAAATGAATCTCGAAAAGTTTTATACAATATTGGAGTAAATTTAGCTGCTTTTATTTTTTTCAAAAAGCTTGATAGCACACAGTAATTCCTTTTCATCTCTTTCCCAATTGTACTTTCTCTTGATTGCCCTTTTCCCATTCATTCCAAACGATAACTCAGCACCATGCAACTTGACAATCGCACGTTGTAAATCTGAGGAGTCACCAGACTTATATGAAAAACCACATTTTTCCTCCTGAACAATTCTCGCCAGAGGTACAGCATCTGTAACAATAACAGGTAATTCCATTGCCATATAATCAAATAATTTATTTGGTATTGTGGTATTAACATGTTCACTCACAAAATGAGGGATTAATCCAATTTTGGAATCTTTGATATATGCATACAGGTCGTTATGTTCAACCCAACCAACCCATAACACATATCCCTCAATACCTTTTTTTTGAACCATTTCTTTAAAGAAGTCAACTGAATAACCATCACCAATAATTACAAACAGAAAATCAGGAATCTTTTCTATTATTGCTGGCATTGCCTCAAACACAGTTTGTAAACCACGTCCTTTTTGAAGCCCCCCTGCATAGATTGCAGAATATCTGTTACGTATTAATTCACCATGCACATTATCAATATGAATCTTCTCATGATTTTCAAGCAGGGACATTAATGGAGTATTACTCACAATGGAAATCCTGTTAATATTAACACCAGCATTAATTAAAATATTCTTAGCTTCTTCTACCACAACAAAGGAATGGTCAGTATTTGCAAAAACATATATTTCAACCAATTTAGCTAAAAATGGATTGCGGACTAACAAGTTTAAACCAATAATTTTTGAATGCATGCGCATCTCTTTTAAAAAAGCAACATAATTTTCAGCCATATCAAAAATAACTGGCAGTGAAAATATTTTGGCTATAATAATACCAGCTGGAGCTAAAGGTAAATCGCGTACAATAATTAATTCTATAGCATTCTCTTTTACAATTTTATTCAATAATCTAAGCCAAAAAGGATTAAAAAAAAATGGAAATGATAAAAAATAATTGATACGTTGATTCTCATATGATCGTAAGCGATGGATAAAAATACCGTTTACTTCATTTTTTTTAGGTAGTCCTTTCAAATTTCTTGCGGCAATATGCACGTTATATCCCACACTACGGAGGCTTGAGGTTATCTTATCAACACGAATATCCCAAGGATAATCAGCATCCCAAATATATAAAATATTCATTTCTTATTTATCTCTCCAAAATTTTTTTATATAATTGAATAGTACTTTCAGCAGTTTTTGTGGAAGAAAAATTTGTTTTAATATGGTTACAAGCATTTTCTTCAATACGCACTTTAAAATCATTATAATTTAAAATTTTTTTACATGCTTCAGCACAGGCCTCATAGTCCTTAGAAGGTACAAGGATTCCGCTAAAATTTGATTCGACAATCTCTGGTATCCCACCAACTGCACTGCAAACTACCGGTTTCCCCATACACATTACTTCAAGCAAAGTAAGCGGCAAACCTTCATGCAAAGACATCATAACAAAAACATCAAAAATATTTAAATAATTACAAACATTCTCTTGAAAGCCAACAAAAATAATAAATTCTGAAATATTCATTTCTTTGGCCATTTGTTGATATTTTTGTTTTAGATTCCCTGTCCCTACTATTACAAAAACAATGGGTAGTCCTTCATCTATCAATTTTTTTACAGCCGACAATAAATATTCATACCCTTTTTCCAACTCTATACGGCTGGCTGTTCCAATAACAAAGGAATCTGATGGAATTAAAAGTTCCTCTCTAATTACATTTCTATCTTTTGATACAGACAAATTTTCACAATCAATGCCATTATGAATAACCTTAATTTTGCTAGATGAAAAACCGTTTTCAGTTAAAAAAGTTTTCAATTCATGCGAAACTGCGATCATTTTGTCAGTTAAAAAACAAGCATTGAGTTTTTCAACAAAAACCTTCGGAAAAGATCCTCTAACGACACCTCTACCATGATGAGTTCGAGTCGTAACTAGTTTTCCAGACATCTTACCCGCAATTCCTGCAAGAAAATTTTCTTTGAAGCCATGGCAATGAATCAGATGAACACTGTTTTTTTTGAAAAATGATCGCATTTCCGCTATCATTTCCCACAGATGTCTCTTATTTTCTTCAATCGCAACAACTGAAATAGACAAATCACATAATTTATCAAAAAGGACACCTTTATTGAGCGTAATAACACATACTTTGCAATTATCCTTCTCAATTGTGTGCTTCACTAACTGATAAACTTGAGCTTCAGCACCTCCCCACAGATCACCGCTAACCACATGACAAATACTTATAAAATTACTCATTACCACCCTCGGCAATCCCTTTCTCACAAATATTTTTCCAGGTTTCACTAAAAGGGACAAGACACCAATAAAACGGGTAAGGAAGTAACGTAAGGAATAAAGATCCAAAATGGAATGAGATTTGAGATATAAAACAGGCGTGTGCAATCAAAACAAAATAAGTGGGAATTTTTGGTTTACGTGCCCAAACAACAGCTCGCCAATTTTGCCAGAGGGGGACCTGAAAACTCAAAAAAAACAACAGGCCAACTACTCCTGTTTCTGCAAGGTATTGTAGCGGAGTTGAATGAGCAACCCTGTTTGACATATATTCATAGCGTGTTCCCTTGTCGTAAGAACTAAAGAAAATTGGATAGTTAAGAGGTCCTACCCCAACTAACGGGTGATCATAAAACATTTCCATGGCTATCCCCCAAAGATAAATCCGATCAGATGCAGTAGACTCCTCTGTTCCCTGCTGTAAAGTTGCCATTTCTTCATGGAAATCCGGTGGAGCATAACTGAGACCAACTATTATAAGAGCAATGATAATTATGGCATTTCGTATTTTATGCTTCATTAATACAAAACAAAGGAACAAGGCTAATCCAAGGCTCAATGTTCCTCCTCTCGAATGAGCTATTACATTTGCAGTGACATATCCAAATAGACAAAGCACATAGCAGAATTTTTTAATCTTTGACTTATGAACCACAAAAAACATCATAGCAAAAGGAAGTGCTGTTGCCGCGACTAAAGAAATATGGTTTTCGTCTTTCAACCATCTATTCCCCCAAATAAGCCCTCCCTGCATAGATGCATGGTAGCAACTTAACAATACTGATACAAGCCAGACGTCAAGAAGAAGAATAAATTGCGATTTTTTTTTAACTGAACAGATAATAACTATATAATTACTCCAATAAATAATCGAATGCTTGATCAAATCTTCTTTAACTAATTTGCCCTTCGTAGCAGCCAGAGTATATAAAATAATAAATATCCAAAATATTGTGAAATAAAGTGTAGTCTTTGACTTGAAATCAACATCACCTTTTACAACCAATAAAAATGCATAAAGCATAGTTAGAGAAGCTGTAAGGAACGGCAAGTTCAATTGTTTTGTTAATGGGTGTAGACCATGAAAAGAGCCAAATTCCAGTAAAAAATAAATGGAAATTAATACAATTCCGAAATTCACATCTCTGATATTGAAAAAAGGAAATTTAAAATTATCTATAGTATCTTTTTTCATAATTTAATAAGAGAATCCGATCCAAAGCCTATGCATACAAACAATCAATCCCTTTAATATATTTTGAGCTTTTAGTTATGAGGTAAGGGAATATGCTCGTTACTTGATCAGCAAATCTATCATCCTCCCCATCATATTTTAATTCAAGGACGATATTAAATCTGTCGTTATATCCATACAAAAATTTATTACTATTATAAAAAAATCGATAATAGCTCAAGTTAGAGTCAATTGTTGTCCTGAACTTTCTGTCCGCGGAGAGAAAATAACTCCTTGTATAGTTATTCAACAATGAACACTTCAATGACAATATGCACTGCTTAATTGCCGAGGATTCGTCCAGCGAACTACTAAAGAGAGAATAAAAATCATTTTTGCCTGTATTTTCATCAAGTTCAAATGGTTGCAGTGGGATTCTTTTTTTCCCACCCAAATGACCGTTTTTACATTTTATTTCAAGCACAGGATTTTCTATTCTGCCGAACGTATCGCCATACCACCTGATTCTAACCTTAAGTCTCTCACCTGTTCCAATGACATTATCATTATAGTTATTCATTGCAAGGGTATCAAAATAAAGATTGTTCACTTGGCGCTCATAAAAAATTTTTCGAAAAATAGCAGGATGGAGTTTTACAACGGTTTCAACCTCATGTTTAGTCGAACTGGAAATGGCAAATTTTTTTTCATACCGCCAGTCATTTATATTTAGCAAATTGTAGAAACTCATGGGATATTATCTGGTCTCATTGCCAATACGGACATCGCTTGTATTCGATGCCATTGGTATATTGTCAATTGTTAGAGAAGAAGTTTTATCCAACTCAAACCTTTCCTTGACATCAACAAAATCAACACCTGTGAGGATAGCTTGGCCACCCTGTTCGGAGTCTGGTATTTTTTTATGGACAATGACACCAACATTGGAAGCAGAAAAGGTTATACCATGTGCATCCAGGCGAGAACCATCATTTACTGAAATACAAATATCTGATTTATCGAAATAACCCTGTTTAAGCCTGACAAGACTACCGGCACTGCTTTCAAGGGCAATACCTTTGATATTTTTAAATGAGATTTCATCTGCCAGAATAGTCGAGCTGACAGACTTAATCCCATATTGCATACACTGGTCGACAAGCAGATTGGAAATTGATCCATTGCTATTATAAACTTTAATAGCATTGCCACACATAAAAAATGCCGTTTTCCCTATATGGAAATCAGATCTTACTAAACTGACCGCAAAGCCGGGCAGGCAATCTTCAAAAGAACACTGATTCAGATCAACTGAAGTTTCATAAAAAGTCAAGGGACTTGCAATAACAGGGGATGTATCAACAGGGGGTGACGTCAAATCACGAAAAATGACATGCGTGAGTTTAGATTTTATGGCTGCCCCCAGAACAAAAATTCCTTGCCCTGTCTTGTCTGTTGAAGTTATGATAATAGGTTGTTCTTCTGTACCTTGAAAATTGAGCGGCGAATAGGATATGATTCGAGTTGAATTAATGAGGTTCAAACTTGTACCATTATTGCAGATAACTACAAATCCTTCAGGAATCTTTATTGATCTGTCAAGAACCCAGTTCCCCGGTTCGATGGTAATTGTTTTATCAGATAAATTCTCTTTAAAAAATGGATATGCAGTATAGGTTAAATCAACCTGACCGACATTAGTCAAAACTTTATTGCTATCCAAATGACTCCACGGGTTTATCTTTGTCTGAAATTTTTTACTGCTGCCCAGAGTACTATAGACAATGGACATCTCTTGAGAAGATTCGAAATTCCACTCAAAGGTAACAGGCAGTTGAAAAGTTACTTCCTGAAATCGTATAAATCGTAATTTTTGTTTTGGCTGCAAAATAGTTTTTGTGTCAACTTTGGCAAAAAAACCATTCGGGCCGGACACGCCACTGATTTCGATTGGTAGAGATTGAATATTACCGAGTTCTAAAGAAACAAGATGATTTTTTATGTCAACAGCGTGATAATACGCTTGAACAGCCTCTATTGGGTTTAAGACTGTTCTAATATATTCTTGGTTATTGTAAAGCGTTTGGCGATATTTAAAATTATAGCCAGGAAAGGTTCTATACAAGAGATTTAATGCGGTTTCATATTCCCCATTTACCTTGGAAAAGAAAGTATCGAGGAAGCTTTTTTTGCCAATATTCTCTAATTGACTGATATAATGTTTTACGAAGACCTCATCCTCGAAAACTCTATTGTACCATAATTGTTCACTTTCATAGTCACTAAACACAACCTTTTTCGATGCTTTAGATCGTATTTCTTTTCCCTCCCCCTCAATGTTCTCGGCTTTCATTATAAAAGTATTGTCATAGCCAATAGGGTCAAGAAGGGATGTCACCGGATTATAATAAAAACGAATATTTGAGTAGGCAGTAGAATGGTGGTAACCCAACAAATCGATTACTGCAAACAATTGTGCCATTTTTTTTACATCAAAAACTTCATGGGTGGAGAGTCGGCCCAACCGAAAAGACTCGAGTAGATTTTTTGCCTGATTGAAATAGGTGCGCTGTACTTTATCTCTACTGATTTGTCCTGTATTAAAGGCATCAATGGGTGATATGGTGTAATGTTCGTTGAGGTGTGACTTTGTAAAACCGAATTTTGGATCAATTCCATACCATAATAAATGGTCTTTGATTCTAATGATAGGTGCTTTTACATAATTATTATTCACCAGGAGTTTGTCATCAAAATGTTCCTCCAACAAATAAATACCAAGATCTTTGCCATTGACGGACAATTGAACAAATTCATACCGGAGAACGATAAAATCACCTAAATGGTTCAACAATTTATGCAGGAACCAATCATTAAAAAATCCTCTGGTTTTCGGATGCTGAAGAGAAAATTCCCGCATCCCTAAAATAGTTTTCTTCTTTTTGGTCTTCACCCGAAAGGACCATTTGGATTTATCAGCCCAATGATCTTCCAAATCTCCTTTTAACCTGACTGCAACGTTAGTAGTTGTATTATTCCAACGGATTTTTGCCGACACAAAATCCTCTTTGGAGGAATGCAGCACTCCGGTTTTCAGAGCCTGTTCCCTTTTAAATGCAAGTTTCTGGTAATCAAGATGTTTAATATCAAGGGACAATTGCTCAGGTATAGTGAGCAGGCTACGCAAATAGCGATAGGGAATACGAATATTTGTTTCAATGGCTGGCTTTAATACCTGACCGAAAAACCCTTCTTTGTGCGCAATCCCGCCCATGTAAAAAGAAAATAATATTGCTGCGAACAGAAGAGCGGCTCCACTTAAGTGTGTAGTCTTCTGAATAATTTTCTTCAGGATACCACCAGAACTTCTATTCTTTGAATTACTGAGTTGAATTTTCATTTTTTATAAAATATTAACTGGACTGTCTTCAGTCAATTCCTCTATTATCCAAAAAGGTAATATTTATGTCCGGGCTATATTTATGAATATCAGTTCTGCACTGTTCAAACCGTTCAAAAGAATCGATGTCAATGACATAGGTTGCTTCAATGTTTTCCCCACTTTCATCCAGCCTTCTCAAACTTAAACCTTCACAATGTTTTTTCAGGATATTCATAATAATAGAAAAATCAACAGAACTTGCTTTTTGGGAAGAAATGGTCAAAAAAAGATTATAAAAATCTGATGTGGTCTTCTTTGTTTTATTTAGCCAGATCACACAGATAATAGTACAAAAGCCTATGAGAGTTATAGCGACCTGATCGGCACCGAGACCAAGGCCGATGCCTATCGTTAAGAACAGATAGGCTAACTCTTCAGGGTCCTTTATGGCAGCACGAAATCTGACAATGGATAATGCACCAACAAGCCCAAGGGATAAAGCAAGCGACGATTTAACGATAGTGATAATGACCATTGTTGTCATTGCCAATATCACAAAAATAGAAGAAAACCGTTTTCTGTTTGAAAGGGCTTTGCCATATTTTACATAAATTTTACTTAACAAATAACCTAAAATTGCCGCAAGAATAAGATTTAATAAAAACGACAGGATTGGAACCTGTACGCTTTGTGTTGCTAAAAATTCATTGAAAGATGCAAATTTATTATTCATAATTTTCTCCAAATTGCTTAATATAATATTCTAAACAGATAGGGGGGAGGGTGGATTCTTGTAGTTATGGGTGTTGCCTGCGGATTTTTTTTAACATTATTATAGTAAATTAATGAGTAAGAATTTCATTATAAACTGCTTCAACACCTTGAACCATATTCTGAGCAGAAAATTTTTCAACAACCCTTTTAAATGCATTTTGCCCAATTTTTTCTGCTTTTGACATATCGGCGATATAATTTAAAATTGCATCTGCCATGGCTATCTCATCATTCATGGCAATAAGTACTCCCGACTCCCCGTGAACAATAATCTCCGATGGTCCTCCTAACTTTGTTGCGATAATCGGTTTTTTCCTTGCCATTGCCTCAATAATAACCCTACCAAAAGGTTCTGGCTCAACTGAAGCATGAATAAATATATCAAAAGCATCTAACAAAGCAGGAATATCCTCCCTATACCCGGTGAAAAATATTTTGTCATTTAACTTATTCTGTGAAATACATGTTTTAATATCATGCTCATATGCTTCACCACCCGACACTGTTTTGCCAACCAGTAGTACTTTAACATTTTGCTGTTTTTTCACAATACGAGTCATGGCTTTGACCAATACGATTTGGCCCTTCCAATAAATGATATTTCCTACCATACCGATTAAAATATCATCATCATTGACATCAAGATTTTTTCTAAGTTGATTTCTTTGCTCAGTAGAGTATTGACCACTAAAATCTTTGAGAGCCAGGCCATTGTAAACTCGGCATGCCAATTTGGGTTTAAGTCCTTGTCCTGTTATATATTGCAAATATGAATCACTGACACTGATAATAGCATCTAAGAGTCTGACAAAAAACCTAGTTTGCAGACTAGCAGGCGGCATAGTGCCTCGATCATGAGCAATTATTTTCACTCCCTTTAGTTTGCAGGCAAGTACCCAATCATGATTTGCAGCATAAGAATTATTTAAATGAACGATATCAGGTTTAATTTCATCAATTTTTTTTATTATTTCGAACTGCGCCCAAAGGATGTCTCTGACAAAACGCGGGATAAATTTTATAAAATTGCCAAAACTTCTAATACAACCACTGAAAGGTGAATCATGATCAAATATTATTACTTCTTTCACAACTTTTTCAAATTTCTCAATCAGAGGATTCTCTTCATAAAACATCACAATGGGTTCATAGATATTTTTATCAAGGCCTTCAACAAGGTAAAAAAGGCTATAATATGAACCTCCTACAGTTCCATCTCTATTTGATTCAATATACAAAATTCTTGTTTTCGCCATAAAAAGTTACCTTGATTTGCTATGTTTTAATGCACGTAAATCTCTAAATAATTCCCGATCAAAAACACTCAATGTCCCGACATACACAAGTCCTCCAACTACAATTTTAGTTATCAACGTTAAAATCTGTCCAGAGTCTGCCCATGGAAGCAGATAAGAATATATGCTATATCCTTTGACTGAAATATACATCAGACCAACACTGATAAAAACAAATAGGATATTAGAAATATATTGGACAATGCTTATTCCAAGCTTATAAAGAGTGAAATATATCCAGCCAGCACATAACAAAAAATAGGTCCCACACCATGGAAAAATCATTGCATCGAGACCATAATAAACCGCCGCAATATAAAAGGATATGGTCATAAGAACAGCACATAATCCATTAAAATACATAGATAATTCAGCTTTCCCTAATGCGTTATGGACAATGTTGTTAATTGCACTCAGGGAAGTAATAATCTGGGCAAGGCACAAATACTTAAACAATATAATTATTGGCGACCATTTATCACCAAGCACCACAAAAATAAGTTCCTCCGCCACCAAAAAACCACCAACAAAAAGTGGCAGAACAAGAGTGGCAATTATTTTGATAATCTTCAGGTAATGCCTGTTAAACTCCTCCTTGGAATGCTGAAGTTTTGAGAAAAGTGGGAATGAAATCTGATTTATCATTACTGTTATTTTTTCAGTTGGCAATTGAGACAACTGCAGGGCAAAAGAATAATAACCGACATCAACAGCACCAAGTTTCTTACCCACAATAAATTTATCTGAATTATCTGTTATATAAAAAAGTGTCCTGCCGATGGCAATTCTCACCCCGTATTTTATATACGAACTTACTTCTTTAAAATCAAAATGCCTGCGAGGGTACCATCTAACTAAACAAACAACAAGCAACGTGTTAACAAAGGCTAATAAAATTTGACCCCCCAAAAGAGACCAGACCCCTGCCCCGCGATATGCACTTATTAACATGTAGACGCATGAGATAAAAATGGCTATCATCTTAATAAATCCCAATTTCTTGAATTCCATATCTTTTCTTAAAAGGTTACCCGGAACTATCTGCACACTGTTAATCAAAAAGATAATAGCAATGGTACGAGTCAAAGCAATCAGGCGAGGCTCCTCAAAGAACCAGGCTGATATTGAGGCAATGGGAAAGCAGGCTATTGCCAGGAGCACTCCCACTCCAAGGGTGAACCAAAAAATAGAAGAAAGATCTTCCTGGGTCGGGGACTCCCTTTGAATAATGGCTGCGCCAAGACCTAATTCACTGAACCAGGCTGCGTATCCCGTAAAAATAGTCGTTAGCGCCATTAAACCATAATCATCAGGCATTAATAAGCGTGCAACCCAAAAGGTAATAAGCCATGAAAAGCCTTGGCTGGCAAAGGTAAAAAGAGCGTACCAAGAGCCGCTTTTGAATGCCTTTTTGCCTAATGACATTAAATATCTTTATCCCCTTGTGTTACTAATATAGAACTTGAATAAATTTCCTTTAATCCATCTGGTGTCAACATTTGTAAAAAAATATCTTCTGTTCTCATAAAGAATCCAACTTTTTGTAACATGCCTGACAAGAAATGTGTTTCGTTAATTAAAATCATTTCTAACTTATGGGATTTCTTTTTTTTAAAAAAATATTTAATAAATAAAGATAATACCATTGCACTCTCATCCCTATTAACAAGGACATCGTAAATGGTAATATTGTAATTATCATCAGTCCTATAAATTAAGAACCCAATAAATGTATTATGCTTAAAAAATTTCAAAGTTGTAAAAGTATGGCGAGGGTGTTTTAAGTATCTCCATTCCAATATTGGAAGCGATCTGTCTCTGAGAATAATCCCGGTTTTATCAAAATTTTCCCAAAACATCTCAAAATCGTGGTCGAAATTATGTACCTTTTTCAATTGATATGCACTGGTATTGAAAAAGGATAATTTTACTTTACAAAAGATAGAATAAAAATATCCTAGAACTTTTGATAAACTTTTATGATTAATTTTTTCATTAATTTTTTCTGAGCTATCTATTAGGTATACATATGAATATAGTTTATCAACTTTTTTCCAGCCTATGCTTGAAAGGATACTTGTAACTACGGGTGTTCCTATACCAAATCCATAGTTTTTATTTTTTTCCAAAAAAACCGTTATATATTTAAACAGCTTTTTTCCTATACCCTTCCCTCTATAATCCTTACTAATTGATGTGTCTCCACTTACAGCTAAATAGATTTTTTTGTTGTTTTTCCAATATGCCCTAAAAATTAAAGCCGACATCCCTATACAAGGCCCTTTGGATAAGTATACCCAAAAAATCAAGGGGGGAATGGGACTCTCTTCCCCTAAATATCTCCAGTCTAAATATTCATGAGTAAACTCTTCATCTCTATTTTCATCTAATATTTTTTTAATTTCTCTTTCATATCCTATATAGGGAGTGATCGAAAAACTAATCTCATCATCATTGTTTAATTTATTATTCGACATAACATCAAGACTCTTAATTTTTCTTTTGCTGACATCACTATTCAAGATAATGCTTAAAAAATATTCAACTATGTCCTTAAATAGAGATGTTCATATTGCTTTGTCATAATTTCAGCACTGAATTTTTTCTTAAACTTCTGCAAAGCTTTTTCGGCATATTTTTTTTGCAACTGCTCATCTGTAAGAAGTTGTATAACTGCACCTGCAAGCTGTTCAGGCTCTTGCGGAGCAACGAGCAAGCCATTTTGTTTACTATCAATAACCTTTGAGACACCACCGACATCAGTAGCAACGACAGGACACCCTGCAGCCATAGCTTCCAACAATACCATGGGCATACCCTCCCATAAAGAGGGGAGTACATAGACATCAAATAATTTCAAAAGTTCTGGAATATCCAGCCTGGCCCCCAAAAACAGAACATTATTGTTAATGCCCAACTGCTTTGCCTCGGCTTGCAGTTCAGTTTTCAGTTCTCCGTCTCCGACAATGATCAGTGTAATATCAGGGTAAGCATTAACCACTTGTGGCATGGCCTGTAGAAGATAGGTAATGCCCTTCTGTTTTGCCAGCCTGACTCCAAGACCTATAACTGGGCCTTTGCTTCTGATTCCCAGTTCTTTTCGTTTTTTCTGTTGATCAATGTCAACTTCAAAACGGGACCCATCAATACCATTTTCAATGGTCATTATTTTTTTTGAAGAGATCTTTTCATAATTTATAAGATTTTCTGAAGTATGTTCAGAAACCCCAACCACTCTATAGGCAAAATATGACATTACATGTTCGGCCAACATATACCTGAATTTATCCGGAAAATCCCTGGCGTGATCTGTATGAACAATTTTTTTGACGCACGATAACAATGCCCCTATGGTTCCGTCAATAAATGGCTGGGTATTGTGAGTGTGGATAACTTCGATTTTCTCTTGTCGTAATATTTTAGCAACTTTAAGAAATGAACAATAATCTGTTCCATTCTTTTTTTGAGGAAGATAATGCACTTTAATTCCCAATTTTTCAACTTCAGGGACAAATTCCCCCAAAGACCTGAGGCACAAAACTGATACATCAAATTTATCCCTATCAATTGATCTACAGAGATTCACCACAACTTGCTGCAATCCACCGATTGCAAGGTCATGGGTTATCTGCATTAATTTTGTTTTCATTGTTGCAATACCTTAATATCAAATATTTCGATCTGCAGAGGTAAAAGCCCACAGCTCTGTTTCTTTTATTTTTTCAGGATATGTATAAAGTTCAATTTGCTCTTTTGTATCAAAAAAGCAGCTCCTTTTAATAACGGACAACAACGGATTATTTTCATAAATCGAACAATAAATTCCACGAAATTTTCTTTTTTTACATATCTCCATAATTTTGTTGATCATCGATAAAATATTTTTATTGTCTAAAGCCACTATATCATAAATTACCAAACGATCTGTCCTTAATGAAATAATAAATAACCCCTGAATAACCTCACCTGCTTTTTTTCTGAGGCTGAAAATCTGAAAATCGAATTCAGGGTTTTTCCGGTACCGCCAGTCAATATATGCACTGCTATATTCGCCTGTCATCAGGCCTATACCACTTTTGCGAATTTGCTTACAGAACTCATTGACTGCCGCATCATCGTGCCGGTCAATTTCTTTAAAAATAGCAGAGCGGCTCGCATAGGTCGCACTGGAAAAAAATTTTAACAATAATGACAATGGCATATCCAAAATTGCTGCTAAAAAAAAACCTATATATTTCTTTAATAAAAATTCACATCGTTGGGGGTGCATCATGAAATACAATTCACCAGCAAGTCTGAACCCGGCTTTTTCAACCAGTTTTTTTGATTTCAAATTCGGAATTGTATAAAGGAAATCAAACACCTCTTGTTTCTGATACGTTATTGCCGCTTTGAGCAAAGCCAATGCCGGACCAAAAACTCTAAACTTGGAATGAAGCATAAAATCGCCAAGAACGGCTGCCTTTATTTTTTTGCTATTTAAAAAAAACTCTTTGGGAAATAGTGATATTGTTCCAGCGAGGCTTCCGGTTTTTTCCTCAATAGCAAACAACCAGATAGCAGGCCCAGCCGGATTATTTTCCATCCAATCAAGTCGCTCTGCAGGTGTTCCCGGCAGATATTCTTTCCAGAAATCAAAAATTTTATCCTTATATTTGTGGGGACTATCCTGGATGATTTCAAATTTCGACATAGTAGAAGCTAAACAATAAACCCTAATGTTTTATCAACTGACTGGAGGATTTCTTCCCGTTTTGCTTTATTTAAATTTTCAATAAAATAATTCTCATTGAAAATTTTCTTTTTACTGGCCAATATTTTGATCCGTGCAAGATACTCATCAACAGAACATATCACTCTTGCAGGATTCCCGGCAGCTACCATTCCAGGCGGAATATCTTTTGTCACAATTGATCCGGCTCCTATAATGGAACCAGAACCGATATTAACACATGATAGAACAATCACACTGTCGCCTATGAAACAATTTTCACCGATATTTATTTTACCAATTTTAGTATAACCAAGTTGCTTTTTAATACTTGCATCATGAGCGATTAACCTAACATTTGGGCATATTGTACAATTGTTTCCTATTTTTATTAAAAAGCAATGTGATGGATCAAAGAAAAAAGTATCAATAATTTCTACATTTTCACCTAAACAGAGACCGTTTTTAATCAGGTTATTTAAATATTGTTTTCGCTTCTTTTTCATGAAGTTGTGATAAGCTTTTTTTATTAAAGAATATATCATAAATGTTTACCTTTAAATAATTTTCAAATGAGATGGAATCTATTGTAAATATCACCAAAAAGCAAAGGGATTTCAACCATCCCAAAGGGGTCACTAATCCGCCCTCTTTGTGAATCGGAAAATAAAAACTTCTCGATTAGATATTTTCGCCCTTTTTTCTCAGATAATACCCCCAGTATCCATCAACTTTCCGTTCCGGGTGACCGGGAATTATAACCTGTCGTTCTATTTTCCAACTATTTACCAATTCGTATCCCATTAAAAGAAACGGCTCGACCAACTCTTTGTAAGAGTGAATACGATAGCAACAATATGCTCCGAGATTCTGCAGGGTTATGTAGCCGGTGGAATTGGTTACCGGCGTTTTATTAATTATAATATGATTCGGTTTTCGGGCCATTTTCCGAATCTGATCTGGAAGGATTTCGCCGGGAACATATTGCAGGGATCCTGATGCCAATAAGATATCGACTGGTTCATCGACTTCAGCAAAACTGTTGATAAAAGCTATGTTGGTTTTATTTCGTTCAAGCGCAAGCTTTCTACCAGCTTTTGTCACACTCGGCACGTCAACAATGATCCATTTCAACTCCGGTGGATAAGAAATTACCTTCTCGAAAGAATAATAAGCAATGCCAACATGTCCCCCGATTTCAACAACATGGATAGGAGTTTTTATTGCCAGTAATGCCTTCTCAAACCAAAAGAGCATAGCATAATCGTCATTCTGAACTGAGTCCAGCCATTCGCGGTACCATCCACCAGTTCGAGCAGCATCATATCCCAGATTTTTCCGTTGCGGACCAGCATGAGAGGCCTCTTCGAAACTATCAAACACACCCCAGAAGCCATTAATTGGTACGCGCGTTTTAAATAGCCATTTTAGTTTCTGTAGCTTCATAAAATCCTTTGTCGAAATAATTGGTATTATTGGATAACAGGTAGTTCTATGAATGAAGGATGCAATGTGTCGTGATATACTTGATTTATAGCCTCCTGCATTCTTTTTCCCTGATATTCATGCTCGCCCGTATTGAGATTCCTGGCTAATCGAGGGAAATTACTGCTTGAGATATGGATGACAATTTGATGGCCCTCCTCAAACAGATAGGCGATTGGACGAAGTATTATTTGGACCTCATAGATCTTATGAGGCTCAGCAAGTTTTGGGTTTTCAATACCATCGCGATAACGCAATCTAACAACGCCGTCCTGCAAACTTAGGCTTTTACCATCAGGAAATTTGTCTATCAGTTTAGCTGTGAAATCAGTATCAGGAGCATTGGTAGAAACATTCAGAACAATCCTTGCACTCCCAACCATCTCAAGAGGCTCAGTTAAGGCCCTTGATTTATAAATTAAAATATCAGAACGGTCCTCGATTGATCTCTGGTCCAAAGGACCTGGGATGTCTTCCTCCCGCCCTGTGCAGCAAATAGGTCCACCCAAAGTTGGAACGGGGTTAGCGGGGTTGTATCTGTATTTGTCTGCAACCTGTTTTGGTGGTACTTCCCGCTGTAAAAGTCCATTTTTTTTGTCAGATTGTTGAGATGATGCTAAAAATAGCCGCATTGGCTTTGTAGTCTCTGGCGGCCATTTTTCAGAAGTTGCCCATTTTGAATTTCGTAATTTATAATATTGAAACTTCGACGGAAGATCTGTTTGTTCTTCTTTGAGCCAGTAGCTAAACCAATCTATATATATGGCTTCATAGTCGATATCATTGTAATCAAACTCTAAATCACCAATCTTGATTTTGCCTGTCTCAAAGTCTTCTGAGGTGCAATGTTCGCCAGGACCAATTAATACATATTGGTGCTTTGCTCTAGGATGAACTGCCTTTTTCTCCATCAATTGAGCCAGTTTGAAAGTGTCCTGTACAGTCTGGTCAAACCAGTTGTTGATATGAAGGCCTGCCGTTGCAAAGGTATCGGTATTTTTTATATATCCTTCGGCATTCCACCAACTGTCTGTAAGTGTATGTGTGACCAGATCATCAAATCCAGTTTCATATGGAACGACTTTCCTGGCCAAACTGGAAATGGGCAGCTCGTTGATTGATTGCTCCAATCGTGTCTCATAGTCTTTCGGTAAAACACCATCATTATGATCCACAGCACCGTGTTTTGTATACCAGCCAAGTGCAGATGCTAAATTTAAAACTCCGTTTTCATACACTCCGAAATATCCGTAACTATCCATTGCATTGCCAATGGCTCCACCACCACCATCGGTTATCATGGCTATATGGTTAGGATGCTTACTTGCCGCTAATATACTCTGTGTTTCGCCCAAATAAGAACATCCAAAAGTTCCAACCTTACCATTTGACCATTCCTGCTTTACTATCCAGCTAATCGTATCGTGGCCATCATGGCGGGAATACCTATGAGTACTATAAATACCCTCTGAGCCATAGCGTCCCCGCACATTTTGAACTATGACAGCAAACCCATTCTCAGTAAAAAGTTTTATCCGATGAAACGTTACCCCACCATAGGTTGTTCGCATCAAAATGGTAGGTAGCGGGAAATCTATATTTGCAGGTTTGAATATCTGTGTTGAGAGAT
Organism: Candidatus Desulfobacula maris; assembly: GCA_014383445.1. Classification (GTDB taxonomy): domain Bacteria; phylum Desulfobacterota; class Desulfobacteria; order Desulfobacterales; family Desulfobacteraceae; genus Desulfobacula; species Desulfobacula maris. Next base: position 26,705 of record JACNHV010000255.1, read on the forward strand.
GAATTCCGTCGCGCATGGGTATCATGATGTTGCGTTGCCTGTCGATACCATGTCTCCATGGCATAGTTTTGTCGGAAATCCATTCCCGTATGTTTCCTGTATTCCACATAACCGAAACTAAAAGAAAGGCTAAAAAAATTCCCCATTTGAAATATTTTATCATGCTTTAATTTGCTTAAATAACTTTAAGTTTACCGATGCCCATTCGTATATTCTTTCAATGAGACGATCACGATGGGTCTGTACCTTAAAAACATGATCTGCCAAAGGCCAGAAAACCTCAGTACAACATGTTTCAAATTCTGGTATATCCAGAGCCCGAACAAACTGCCCATGTTGATTATAATGATTCAAAGTTTGACTGGTAAAGAAGGCTAATACTTTTCCTTGACGTCGTACAATATGGATAAAGGCGTTCTGCATTTCGTCTGAGGTTGGAGCATCTCGCATACCAGCCATTTCTTCATAGATATCTTTTTCAATTCCTAAAAGTCTGCGTATACGCGAATAAATATTTTTTGATAAATTTAACCATTTGTAAGGGTTACTGATTTTTGAGATGAATTGCCGTTTTCGAAATCCGACATCTTTCAGAGACACTGGATCAATGATCACCAAACCACAAACATCCGATTCTTCAGCTGTGATCTTTATCGCATTATCTGCACCGGAACATAATCCTATTAAAATAAAATTTCTTTGTCCAAATCTTTCATATATCGCTTGCTTTATCTGGTGCCAATCTAATGCTACAGACTGCCGATTTGTCAATCCCTCCCGGGAAGGAGTATCTCCTTTCCCCGACAGGTTAATGCGAATAGAGATGTAACCTAACTGAGCAAGCATCCGACAAATTAACACATTCAGCCGATAGGGTCCTTCCCTGTGTATTAATCCTGCATTCAGCGTTATGGCTACTGGAGCTTCAGAAATATTTTCCGGTAAGGTCACCATCCCTAATCCACTACTATTTTCACCATAACGAAAAATCGCTTCTTTCATTGATCTAATACCTTTTGGGCAATATTCTTTAGAACCGATTTGGGGATAAGGTCTCCTTGGTGGAATACTGGCCAGCCATATTCAAACCCGCTGAAATCACAATTTATATATTTTCTGCTCTCATAAATCTTCTTGTTTGTTGTCGTAATCCAGACCTTTTCAGGGTGTTGTTCCAAAATTTTTGTGATAGAAAGTTTTTCCATGCCTTGTTTCACCTTTTGACTGAGGCCAAATAGAACATAAGGGATGTTCTCAAATTCACCATTAATTTCTTTTGCAATTCTCCTTTGACTTGATCTCAGCATCGAATTAACGTGATCCAACCATTGCAGATAAATCCTTCCTGTATCTATTGGATCCCAAAAGATGTATCGATTAACAGCAGAATGATGGCATTGAGCAGCTAAAATGGCACCGAAACGAACTCCCATTAAGTCAACATTATCAGAACCTGTCAGCGCTATTCCTTCTTCGATAGCATTGTTGATATCATCTAACCAATTAATAGCTGTCGAATCTGATAGAACACCCTGCGCTTCCCCGGTACCACTGTAATCAATCCGAAGGACATGTGGTCCTTGTGGGTGTGAAGTGCATGCATTTGCCAGATCAACCAATGCTTTGTAGGTCCTTTGGTACTCATCAAATAACGGCGGACATATAATAAGCATATGCCTTGAATCAGGATTGGCTGAAGGGTGATAGAAGGCTAAAGCACCATTTGGCTCGAAAAAAAATGGTTCAATCATTAATTTTCACCTTAAAAAGAAAATTTACTGAAATAAACGACGCCAGAAAGGCTTCTTTTCAATTAATTGGTTGTCAATATTATTTTCCTTTTCTATATTCAAATCAAGTTTGTCTATTGATTTTAGGATGTCAGAAATACTATCAAAAAGGGAATCGATAAACTTGGTTTCAACCTGGCCTTGATCGTAATCAAACACCAGTAGCAAACCGTCCGTCTGGACACGTGTCCAGAATTCCATTGGTAACTCGGTCTGTTTTCGATCAACACCATACTGTATGAGTTCAAGATTTGCCAAATTCCGTGGTCTGTTTCGAATATCCTGATAAGAAAAGCTTAGTGATAGTATGGAAGGAAATGACTGATTTTCAATAGGTGTCCCACTAACCAATTGAGCGAAACTCAATTCCTGGTGTTTATAAAACGTTTTTAATTGTAGAGATATCTCCGCAACAGTATTGAGGAAGTCATTACGACTCAATATTAATTCAGCAGGAAGTATTGAAACAAAGCTACCAATCAGACCTATTACATCAGGAGTATATCGGCCCGTAACTGGCAAACCAATGCAAATTTGATCTTTCTCTAACAATTGCCCATAGGATTTGGCCAGTGCTGTAAGCAGCACTTCATAGATCCGGAATTGGTATTTTTCACAGAAGGCTTCAACCTTTTTAAGATATTTTAAGTCCAGCATGATCTTTTGGCTGCTACAGGTTCCTCTTGGTTTGTGAATACTAAATGGAATGTCGTCATAAGATGGAACATTCAACACACGACGGTGAAAATTTAAATTACTCTTTTCCGGTTGATTTTTTGAAGACCAATCCGTATAGTCCCTGAATTGGAATGGAAATGACTCCAGGGTAGCGGCTCTATTATCCATAGCCGCGTCATAGAATGCCTCCAATTCTTTGAGGAAGATATCAAATGACCATCCGTCAAAAATAAGCTGATGGGGTATAAATACAAATAAGTGGCTGGTTTCGTTTATCTTATAAAGTCTGGATCGGCAGAGCAGATGCCCTATTATCTTGAAAGGCTGTTCAACCATATGCTTTGCATCGTTCAAGGCATACTCCAGCGCATCGTTTTTATCAGTGCAATCTACCAATTCAATGCTTTCTAACTCTGACACATGACGCAGGGATAGATAATAGCCATTGTTATCTTTCAAAACGATACTGCGCAGAGCTGTCTGTCTTTCAAAAACACGTATTAAGCTGTTTTGAAAGGCATCCTGGTTGAACTCGCCCTTAAGTAGCCATGCGGCAGGCAGGTTGCCTGAAGTGTTATCTGGTAAACCCAGCTGACGATTGAGAAGACGAATCTGTTCATCACTTAGACGTCTTATGGCTGTCTTTTGCAAAGCAACAGGGCCTCTTTCATCAGAACCCTCTATCTGTTGAGAATTGGCAACCTTTTCAGCCAGGAATGAAAGTCGCTCGGTGATGATTTGTGTTGGTTCTAACCGCACCCCAGTGGCTTTCTCGATACGCCATATAACTTCCAAGGCTAACAGTGAATGCCCTCCAATTTCGAAAAAATTGTCCTCCCGACCAATTACAATTTCTGTTTTGAGTAGATCCATCCAAATCACTGCGATCAGCTTTTCCGTATCGGTATGCAATATCCCCTGACTCAAAATTGATGACTCATTTATCTGAGGCCTTGGTAACGAGCGTCGATCTACTTTACCATTCGGACTTAGAGGTATAGTCTCAACACTTATAAAATATTGTGGCACCATGTAGTTTGGCAAGATGGCTCTTAGCTGTCTTCGGAGGCTAATTGTTTCTAAGGGGTCAGCGGATGAAGGGATACAACAAGCAACAATGCGGTTATCTATCTCGCTTAGTTCCCACAAATAAACTGCCACTTGTTTTATTTCCCTACAGTTCAGTAATGCTGATTCTATTTCTCCAAGTTCAATGCGATAACCGCGTAGCTTTACCTGATCATCCATACGACCCAAATATTGAATCTCTCCGTTAGATAACACTTTGGCAAGATCACCGGTTCTGTAAATTCGACCAAATTTCGGATGGTCCACAAATTTCTCAGATGTAAGTTCTGGGCGATTATGATAGCCTAAAGTTACACACACTCCACCGATGCACAATTCACCCGGTACTGAAATTGGAAGGGGTTTGAGATTGGAATCCAAAACATAAAGTTGAGTGTTAGCAGGAGGAGTCCCTATTGATATAACCGAATCTGAAAGATTAATTCGTTTAAAACTAGAATAAACTGTGGCTTCAGTTGGACCATAACCATTCCACAGTTCAGTCACATGTGGCAGCAATGCATCTATAAGACTTTGTGGTAATGGTTCACCACCGCTTATGGCTTTTAAAACGGGACGGTTTAAATCTCTATCATTTGTCCAAAGGCTGGCTAAAAGCATCCTCCATGTGCCCGGGGTTGCCTGCAATACTGTGATGTTATGTTGCTCAATCAATGTTGCCAGGCGTTCCCCATCCTTATAATCTGCGCTGTTGGCAATTACTGTAGTACCACCAACAATTAATGGCAAAAACAATTCCAACACGGAAATGTCGAAGGACAAAGTCGTAAATGCAAGAATCCGGTCCTGATCTGAAAAACCAGGTCGTTTTGCCATGCTCTCCAGGAAGTTTATCATAGCACTGTTTTGTACTTTGACACCTTTGGGTTTGCCGGTAGAGCCTGAAGTATAAATTGTATAGGATAGCCGATCTCCAGAAGGAAATATTTGAGGGAGTGTAATGGAACCGGTGTCAACATTACAAAGTTCATTGACATTTATATGGGTAAGTTTCGCAGCTCTTACTCCCTGTGGAGCGCTATCATCCTCTATTACTGCAACAGCAGCACTGTCTTCGATCATATATACAAGACGATCATTTGGAAAATCCGGATCAAGTGGCATATATGCCGCACCTAGTTTCAATATCGCCAATATACTGATTAATATCTTTTCAGAACGTTGGCAACATATACCAACAATAGATCCATCACACACTCCCAAATGACATAGATGTTTAGCCTGCTGTGTTGAAAGTTTGTCGAGATCACTGTAAGTTATAGCGTTATTATCAAAAATTACAGCAATTGCCTCTGGGGAAAGCTTCTGTTGTATATTAAATGCAGATATAAAATCATCAAACTGATTTTCTCTATTTGTTTTATTTGTTTCCTTTACGATGTCAGGAAGATCCTGGCAAAGTTCCAGATCATCTAATCTATGTTCATTGTTATGGGCTGCTGAGATCAGTATAAATTCTAAAGCCTGCATCCAGGCTGTAATCGTTTCTTTGCTAAACAGTATATCAGAGTATGTCGCCTCAATAAGGAAATCATCTCCGGAAGGTACAATATTGAGAAAAATTTCAAAACTTTCAGCCGCTCGCGGCACTGATCGTACAACTGCGGAAGCTGATCCGAAATCCAAAACAGGCATTGGCTGATCTATGTTGAAAATAGTGCTGATCAAAGGGACTCGTGACCTATCGACCGTAAAATTTTTGAGGAGTTGGCCAAATGTGAAGTTTGGATGCTCTGAGGCATTGAGCACTTCATGTTTTACTTTGTTAACCAATTCACTGAATGTGGTATTGCCATCAAATTGGATCCTGATTGGTAACAGCTGAACCATATGGCCCAACAAATTTAATCTGCTTAAGGCTACCTGTCCGGCTACAGGTAATCCAATCACAATATCCTGATTACCTGTGAGCCGATATAGTAATGAAAAATATCCTGCCAGAACAAAATTAACCATACTAGATTTAAGCATTGCTGAGGCTTTAGGCAGTTTGGCTACCAAGATTTTATCTAAATTATAATTCAATCTTGCAGCGCGAAAACTTCGCATAGCTGGGCGGGTTCGATCCAGCGGGAACTCCAATGTCGGGGGTAATTGTTCGAACCTTTCTATCCAGTAATCGACATCTACATTTGTTATCTCATTGGCAGAATGCTGCTCTGCATAATCGAAAAATGAAGGGGCTTCGCCAAGTTTTAAGGCATCACCATTGTTACAATAAATTTTAACCAGTTCATCAAGCATTATGCCAAACGACCATCCATCACACACCACGTGATGTGTAGCAATGACTATTTCATAGCATGTATCCTCAAGTTGCTTTACCCACACAAATAACAGTGGCCCTTCCTCAAGGTTCATAGGTGAGATAGAAATATTTTTTAAAAGAGATTTAACTACTCGTGTTTTTGTTGATTTATCAAAGCTACGAAGGTCTTCATAGTCAATAGACAGATGTCTACCCTCTTGTAAGCACAATTCATTACCACCAGGTGAAAACGTAGCCCTGAGTATATCATGACGTTCAACTATGACATTGAAACATATCTCTAATAATTCAATGTCTATTGTCCCATTTACACGCAAAGCTATTGCTTCATTAAAAGCAGTATTTGCCTCGTCACTTATTTTTGTTGAAGTGATAATCTCTTGTTGAGGAGCAGTAGTGGGTGATATTCTTATAAGTTCACCAGAGGCAAATGGATCAAAATATTCTTCATTTTTCATGGTTTACCTACTTCCAAATACTTTCCTTTTTGTTTGGGATCATTTATAAAATAAGCAGCCTCTCCACGAGCATTTTTACCCAATTTTGCACCCGGTGGCAAATTTGGTTTAGCCTTTAAGAATTTGTTAGCTACGACCATATTTCCCTCAATCAAACCATGAGAAACAATTAGCGCCAGAGATTTCTTGAAAGCTGTAAGAATTGCCGAAATATCTTCATCGCTGTGTGCTGTAGTGATGAAATTGGGTCTGAACTGCTGGATATTAATTCCCTCCATTACCATCAATAAAAACAACACATGTCCCCAGTGTGCATTCTGTGGAACTGATATATAAAAAAAAGAAGCAAATTCTTCGAATTTTACCTGACAATCGAGCTGCCGAATAAAGTCTTTAGCACTTAATGCCAATTTTGATGTTTTTTCTCCTAATTGCTTGTACAAATCGTTTCCTTCGGCCTTTATTCTCATTAGTACAGCATTTGCTGCAGCTAAAGCCAATGGGTGACGAACAAATGTCCCGGCAAAAAAGGTCACGCCGCATTCTGGTATAGACTCGTCACCATACTGCCAGTAACCTCCGTCAAGAGCATCCATAAATTTGACTTTACCGCCGATTATACCGATAGGGTATCCACCGCCAACGACCTTGCCATAAGTTGCAAGATCTGAATCAATATCAAAGAGCTTTCGAATACCCCCTGGATGCACCCGGAACCCTGTTACTACCTCATCAAGGATCATCGCTGTTCCGCTATCTTGGGTGATTTTGCGAATCGACTGAAGATACTCGCGATCATGGAATTCGGGATGTCGGCTCTGCACAGGTTCCACCAAAACCGCGGCAAGATCAGGACCCAGCTTTTTGATAATGTCAAGACTCTCACCCCCACCCCAGGGCAAGACCAGCATATTACTAGTCATTTCCTTTGAGATGCCCGGAGCTGCTGGTAGCGCCTGATAATTCTTCCCGGGGCGGTTAATCACTTCATCAAAAATTCCGTGATAACTCCCTTCAAACATCACAATCTTTTGTCGACAAGTAACTGTTCGTGCGAGGCGGATAGCACCGATAACTGCCTCGGAACCGGTACTGGCAAAAGAACAACGTTCATTACCCGTCAATTCACAAAAAAGTTTGGCAACTTCCCCGGCAAGAGGTGCCTGTGGGCCAGTCTCGATACCAAGATCCAGCTGTTTTTTAATTGCTTTGGTGATAAAATCCGGAGAATGACCAAAAAATATTGGCCCAAAACCGTTTGAGATATCTATCAGCTCGTTCCCATCGATGTCCCATAATTTAGAGCCTTTCGATTTTTCGGTCACGATAGGAAATATGATTTCCTTCCATTCAGGGTTAAAACCTGACACAGTGCGCGGATCAGAAAAATATTTGCGATGTTTTTGTGTGTGTTGCTTTGATTTATTAAATTTGTTTTGATAGTTTTTCATCACTTCATTTAGCCATCTATCCTGGGCTTTTGTTAGAGTGATACCTATTTTTTCACGCGCAATACGTGTTCCTGGAGTGTGCCGAGCTTTAGAAATTTCGCCATCCGGTTGTTCCATTTGAATATTGGATGCATCATTAGATGACACTGATGTTTTCAGTTGCATAGTCGGTGAATCAATTGCTGGGGGTTGCAGGGGTATACTGCCTCCGCCGATTGCCCTCAGCTGTAGCTCCATTATCCGTAGCTGATGTGAAATCAAAGTTTCAACAGTGCCAATTCCTGAAACTGTATCACATGAAAAATTTTGCATCGTATTCTGAGGTGAATTTTTCATATTAATCATCTCACTATCGGTTTTGTTTTCTTCAGGAAAAAAGTCCACTGGTAAAGTTTGACTATAATACTCTGCCAATTTTTCAATATCTGGATAATCCTCCATTAGTTGTCTGATTGAGATATTGCTTTTAAATTCATTTTTTAATGCAACGCTGACCTGAGTCAAAATTAACGAATCAAATCCCATTTCTAAGAAAGAGACTGACTCATCCTCTTTAGAGACATCTTCACCTGAAATTTCTTCTAGGATAAAGTGTATAGTGTGGATTATTTTTTCTCTTCTATTGTTTCCAACCATATAACAAGGCTCCTTTACATTTTTCACCACATTTGAAAATTCGGAGAAACATTTTTGATCTCCATTTGAATTCTCGGTTGCTGACTGATCAGCCAACGACGAATAAGAATCTAACCAGAATCTTTTCCGCTCGAACGGATATGGGGGCAGAGGAATGCGGTTACGCTTTTCAGTTTTATAAAAATTTTTCCAATCAATGGGTATGCCGTTTTTCCAGAGGATTCCGACAGCTTGGAGGATTGCAGTCCACTCTGAGTTACCTTCGGTCGTTCTTCCCAATGACGGTATTGCTGTATGAGTTTCTTTATCCTTTATCTGCTGAAATGCCAAAGTTGTCGCTGTATTTCCTGGGCCAGTTTCAAGTAATATTTGATTCTCTTTTTTTAAAATTTCTTTTATCCCATCGGCAAAACGGACTGGCTGCCTTAAATGGTTCGCCCAATATTCCGGATCAATTGCCTGCTTTTGTGTGATCCATGTTCCTGATACTGCTGAAATGAACGGAAGCTGAGGAGAAGAAAGTTCAACAGCTTTTACAATTTCTTTGAATGGTTTGATAGCCGGTTCCATCATACTTGAATGAAATGCATGGGATGTATGCAGCAATCGGCAAATTATTTTTTCTTTTTCGAGCTCTTTCTGCAATTGAAATATTGTCATTGATGGCCCTGAAACAACACAAAGCGATGGAGCATTCATTGCAGCAATAGAAAGATTGTCTCCCAATCTTTTTTCTATTTCTAATAACGGCATTCTAACAGACAGCATTGAACCTTCAGGTTGCTCCTGCATAAGCCTGCCCCTTGATGATGCAAGAAGCAGTGCATTTTCAAGAGAAAACACCCCGGATAGGCATGCAGCAACATATTCACCAATACTGTGGCCAATCATAGCCGAAGGGAAGACTCCCCAGGAATTCCATAGTTTTGCCAATGCATACTCAATAATAAAAAGTGCCGGTTGGTTATTTTTGGTTTTAATCAGCTCCTCAGTTGCTGTATCAGAATTTTTTTCTACAGGAAATATTATGCTTCGAATATCTATATTCGATATTGATTTAAGTATTTCCGAACACTCATCAACAACTTTCCGAAATACAGGCTCAGCTTCATATAATTTCAAGCCCATATTAATATATTGGGAGCCCTGGCCCGGAAACATAAATACGACATCAGGCTTGCCTGAACTATCAAGCTGAATTTTATTAAACCTACAATCATCTTCTTCAAGTTTTCTTAATGCATCCTGCACATCTTTACATATGATAAATCGCTTTAAATTGAATGTTTTTCTTCCAAGCATCAATGTATTGGCAACATCGGCTATTTCTATTTCAGGATTATCGCTTAAACATTTATGGATATTCTTAGTTGACATCTTTAAAGCAGCGTCAGTTTTAGCAGAAATAACAAGGAGATGTTTTGATCTTGTTGATTTAGTATGTACCATTTCAGGTGCTTCTTCAAGCACGACATGCGCATTTGTGCCTCCAACCCCGAAAGCACTTACACCTGCCCTACGTGGCCCTTTGACGTTCTCCCATTCCGTCAGTCGGGTATTGACATAAAAAGGACTGCTTTCAAAATCAATCTCAGGATTAGACTCAGAAAAATTAAGACTCGGTGGAATTTTTTTATTTTTTAATGACAGCGCTGTTTTGATTAGTCCTGTCACACCCGAAGCATGAATCAGGTGGCCAATGTTACTTTTTATTGAGCCAATAGCGCAGAACTGTCTTGCTGATGTGCTGCTTTTAAATACCTGATTTAAAGCAGCGATTTCTATTGGATCGCCTAATGGAGTTCCCGTACCATGCGTTTCAATATATGAAATAGTTTCAGGAGAAACATTTGCTTGTGCTAAAGCAAGAGAAACAGCTTTTGCTTGACCATTAATGCTGGGAGATGTGAAACTGACCTTATCAGCACCATCATTATTCATTCCTGTCCCACGGATAACAGCAGTTATCTCATCTCCATCACGGATGGCGTCATCAAGACGTTTCAGGACAACTATGCCAGCACCACTATTAAAGGTTACACCATGGGCATTTTTATCAAATGGTCGGCAATGACCGTCCTTAGATAGAATGGCCCCTTCCTGGTACAAATAACCGCTGTTCTGGGGGACAATAATAGAAATGCCTCCTGCTAAAGCCATATCGCACTGATAATTATTCAAACTATCGAATGCATGGCAGACAGCCACTAAAGAAGTAGAACAGGCAGTATATATATTTACGCTAGGTCCACTAAGATCTAACTTGTAAGAAACACGGGTTGTTAAAAAATCTTTTTCATTGACTAACATCGCCTGAAACTCGCCAATGCGGTCAACAGCTTCTCTGTTTGGTAATACATTATTCAAGTAGTATGTGTTGTTGTTCGAACCGGCAAATATGCCAATTAGTCCATTATACTGTTCAGGCGTGTACCCTGAATTATCAAGGGCTTCCCATGAAAGTTCCAAAAATAGACGCTGCTGTGGGTCCATAATTTCTGCTTCTCTGGGACTGATGCCAAAAAACGATGCATCAAACATATCTATATCATCAAGAACACCACGTGCTTTTACATAATTAGAATCATTTTTTAATTTACTGCTTATAGTTGGAGAAAGATCTTCCTCATCAAAAAAAGTGATGGATTCTTTACCATTACATATATTTTCCCACAGCTTTTCTACATTCGAAGCTCCTGGAAATCTGCCGGCCATACCTATAATAGCAATAAATTGATTATTTACAGTTATGCTTCTACTACTATCTTTTTGATTTATCCTCTGCCTCGCAAGCTTATATTTTTCACTTTCAAGAAATGGCAGACTGCTCTCCTGAGTTAAATAATCTGCAAATGATTTGATAGTCGGGTATTGAAAAAACTTAACAACACTGATTGTACGATCTGTTTTAATACGATCTTTGATTCTTAGGACGACTTTCAATGAAAGGATAGAACTCCCTCCCACATCAAAAAAATTGTCTTGCGTTCCTATATTCTCAATATCTAAAACCTGAGACCAGATTTTTGACAACTCTTTTTCAAAAGAGTTTGTTGGAATTGAATATCCTTTTTTCGAAATAATTTTTGGTTTTGGCAAAGCTTGTCTATCTGTTTTACCATTAGCTGTAAGTGGTATTTTATCCAAAAAAACAAAAAAGGCGGGGATCATGTACACAGAAATTTTATCCCGTAGATATTCACGAAGAGATTCTGAGTCAATTTCCTTTTGCCCAGATAATATCACATAGGCTACAAGTTTTTTCTGACCAGGCTTATCTTCCCTAACGACAACTAACGCATCGGATAAAGATTCATTCTGTTTGAGTACAAACTCGATCTCTTTTGGTTCTATCCGATAACCATGAATCTTTACTTGATCATCAACTCGTCCTAAAAAATCGATATTACCATCCGGCAGTCTCCTGACATTATCACCGGTTGCATATAGAGTGGCTCCTACCTTTTTAGAGAATCTGTCCTTTATGAATTTTTCAGCAGTTAATTCTGGTCTATTTAGATAACCTTTTGCTACTCCATAACCACCAACGTAAAGCTCTCCAGACTCCCCATTATCCACTATTTGCATTTTTGAGTCGAGGATATAGGCTGTCGTATTTGATATGGGTTGACCTATAGGAATAGTTAACCATTTTTTATCCAAATTAGAAGGAATTCGGTAGCAGCAAGTAAAGGTTGTATTTTCTGTTGGACCATATCCATTGACAAAATTGGTGCCCGGCAATTGGTTTTGAGCTTTTTTAACATGTGTGACAGACAGAGCCTCACCTCCTGTCAAAATCTCATTTACATTTAACAGCACATCCGGTTTTTCATCGATTATTGTATTAAACAAAGATGCAGTTAGCCACATAGTTGTGATTTTATAATTCTCAATTAAGGCTTTCAAAATCTTGAGATCTGGAATCCCATTCCCTGGATATAAAACACATTTCCCGCCATGGAGCAAAGCCCCCCAAATCTCAAATGTTGCAGCATCAAAAGAAATAGTTGCCAATTGTAGCAGTACCTGGTCGGCATTAAGTGGCGTATAGTCGACTCCAAAAACCAGACGGATCACACCACGGTGTGGGACCATAACACCTTTTGGAGTACCCGTAGAACCAGACGTGTAATTAATATATGCAAGATTTTCAGAAGTACATTTGCATTCTGGGCTTTTGTTTTCAGAAACAAGGTCGCTTCCCCATCCAGCATCCATAATTTGTATTTCAGCTTTCAAATCAGTCAATCTGCTTAAGAAATGGCTCTGCGTCAGCAGAACAGGCGAACCCGTGTCCTTAAGCATAAAATCAATCCGTTCTTTTGGATATGCAGGATCAATTGGGACATAGGAACCACCCGCCTTAAGAATTCCCAAAATTGCTACAATCATTTCAATTGAACGATCCATGAACATTGCAACAAGAATATCAGGCCCGACGTTTTTACGTAATAATATATGAGCGAGATGGTTGGCCCGCTTGTTCAATTCATAATATGAAACCGTTTTAGATTTATTAAATTCTTGATCAATCTCTGGAAGAACAACTGCAGTTTTGTCAGGAGTTCTTAAAACGGTTGCTTCAAAAATTTGTTGAATGCATAAATTTATTGGGGTATTTAATTCCATTTCAAGTTTTCTATTCAAAGTCCTACAGATTTATCAGAAAGATAAGCAACTGTTTGGCAATATATTTTCGGCCTTTCTCGTTCAAGTGGCCACCGTCTTTTGTATACTCAGGAACCAGCGCATAATATTCATTGCCATCATAAGAGAAAATCTCTCTTTTCCCCGTAGAATGGGTTGCCTCCAGCCGGGCAATGTCAAAAATAGGCTCCTTACCACCATAGTGACTTAAAAGTAATTTATTATATTCATTCCTGACTGCATTATGACTATTGGAAAAGAAGTTGTCTTTTTTCTCACCCCTAATCCCTCTGATAAAATTTTTTACACTTTTGACTATCCCTACCTGCTCTTTTATGAGGAGAGGCACGGTGAAGTGGACAATTGTCATCCCGGGATACCTTGTTTTCAATTCATCCATACTTTCTCGGTACTTTTTGAAGGTCGTCTCAATATCAGCTCCCGACTTAAAGTCAACAAAACAAAATTTTAAAAAAGCAATGTCTAATTTGTTGCCAAGCCCGTCATGCATAATCTGAATAAAATCGTCTATCTTCGATATAGGATTATTATTTTTCCCAATATTGGAATAATGGGCAAATATTGCTTTCTCAAAATCTTTCCTGGATTTGGTCTCAACTAAATTCAATTGAATTTGCATATTATTTGATTTTAATTCGTTGATACCCGAAACAATGTTGTTTCCTAACGATTGATGACCGAAAAATATTTTTTTTCGAGCCAGATTATCCCATTTTTCCTTTGGAATTTGAGCGATCTTTTTAATCTGCTCATTGCTATGCTGATTTATTTCCATATCATCTCCTGAACATCCATTGGTAAATAGAAATATGACCCCAATATAAAACAGCGAAATTATTATTTTGTTGATATTATATGTCATTACACTATTGTCCAAAAACGGATTTTAGATAAAAAACTGTTGTAGGAATTCTCCTTGTGAGATTATGGTTGTTGTGACCAAACAATAACCGGAAAATCAAAAACAAGGAGAATTCGAAAAAATGATACGACATGCGAGCCTGTTCAGTCAACTGATAGCGTTTTTTAACCGGAATAAATTTAAGAATTTGGTATTGGAACATAAAACCGAAAGATACTCTAAGGGATTTGAGGGTGTTTAGTACTGCGAAAGCAGCATAAAACAACCCATTACCAACCCATTAAAATTATTTTCAACCCACAAAAGTTTCCGATTTCTCCCTAAAAAATCCATAAATCCACCTTTAATTCGGTCACAAACTCCTCAGCTTCATCCTGCTTCAAATTTTTTTCATTTTTTTTAAAAAAAAGCTGGCGTCCCCTGTTTTTATTTGATATACAATCATTTATGGAGCCTTTAATCATCAGAAATCGTGAGATTACCGCTCACGATCTAATATTTATCCAAGCTGTCGTTCATGAATACTGGGATAAAGGCAGAACCCATATCTCAAAAATCCTTTGCCAAAAATGGAACTGGGTCCAGCCCAGTGGCCGCCTTAAAGACATGGCCTGCAGAGAACTGCTTTTGACTCTGCATAGAAAAGGCCTGCTTGATTATCCACCTCCCATACAAAAGGCCTATAATAATAGAAGAACCGGTCCCCAAAAAATTAAAATTGATACCACTCCTATATCTTGCAACATTTCTGATCTTGGACCTGTCCAGGTTAAAATGGTCAGGCACACTTATCTGGAATCGCTTTATGACAGTCTTATAGATCAATATCATTACCTTGGATATGTCCAGATTGTGGGCAATCATTTAAAATATATGGCCTTTTCCGGGGATAAACCTGTTGCATGCATAGGCTGGGGTTCTGCTGCATGGGCTGTTGAATCCCGGGAAGAGTTTATCGGCTGGACCAAGCCTGTTAAAAACAAGAACCTTCATTTTGTAATGAATAATACCAGGTTTTTAGTTTTGCCCTGGGTGACAGTCAAATGCCTTGCCTCCAAGGTTTTATCGCTGAACATTAAAAGGATATCTACTGACTGGATCAAAATTTACAACTATCCTTTATACATGCTGGAGACATTTGTTGAACAGGATCGGTTTGTCGGCACCTGCTACAAAGCCTCTAACTGGATACGTGTTGGAGAAACAAAAGGAACGTCTAAAAAGGGTCATAAGCATCTGAAGCATGGTAAAATTAAGGATGTTTACCTTTATCCCCTTGATAAGAATTTTAAAAGGCTGTTGAACAATGACACCGTTTGATAAATTTAATATCAGCAGTGTCAGTAAAAAACTCAATAATATTAATGTTAAAATTTCAGCAGCCAATGATAAACCTTTTCCCTGTCTTGTTCTTCTTTCCAATTACCAGTTCACAAAGCGGTTTGTAAAAATCATGCCTAATGGAGATATCCAGGGCGGGTATACCAAGATGATTACCTCTCTGATTGACTTTTCCTTTGTCAGATCCTTGACTGCTTCTTGTTACCGCATTAAAAGCCCGCCTGCTTACGATCCTGTCTCTCTTTTTCTGCTGGAGCTGTTCCGGTTTATCGACTGCCATCAAAACATGGACAAATTTCTTAAAGTTTTGAGAGACCATGACCGGGGCAACGCCTATCGGACCTATGCAGGCATTTGTGGCCGTGTCCCCACCAAGGGAACTTTTTCCAATTTTAAGGCCAGGCTTGGTGAAAGCCTGTACAACGAGATTTTTCATGTGCTGGTTGATATCTTTTACCTGCTTCAAATGATTACATTTAATATGCTTGCTCATGATGGCACCTTATTCCCCACCCGGGCCAGATATAAAGGATGCACCTGGTTTTCTGACAAATGCTCATGCATAGATATCCATGATATTGTGTTCCGGGTGAAAAGGCAGATCATGTACCGGTTGAACAATCTTAATAAAGTCAATCTTGACAAGGCTTTCAGAATAAAATGTGAATGCCCTTTTGTGCCTGAAGATAAGGTCATGAAAAAACCGCCCAAGATGGAAGTTCTTTCCATGAAGCTTGGATTTATTGATGGCAAACAATCTGAGAATCAAATCAATACCGCCATTTTATTTGGTGTAAAACAAGAACTTGATAAGCAAGGGATGTTTATCAATGTCATACGCTCCAATCTGTTCGAAATAAATCCTTGTGAAGGGCATGCCAAATTCAGATGCCCGAAAATACCAAAGGACACTGATGCCAGGATCGGTGTTCGAATGGATCCCCAGAATGCAAACAGAAAGCAGAAAATATTTGGATACAATCTTGTGATGTCAACCTCGGTTGAGCTTGATCTTAAGCTTGAACTGCCTGTGGCTGCAACCAATATTGCCGGCAATGCTGAAGAGGGTAAAAAAATCATTACCAACACTGAACAGGTCAGAGCCCACCATGATTGTGCTACTAAAATTGATATTGCAGATGCCAAATATGATACCACTGAAAATTATACCTGTTTAAGGAAGAATGGTTCCATTCCCATTATTGATTATAACCGAAGAAACGAAAAATTTACCAGCGAGGCTCTCAGAGAGAGAGGATATGACCAGAATGGCTGGCCTTATGCGCCTTGTGGCATCCTCACAAAGCCCAATGGGTTTGATAAAAAGCATCAACGGCACACCTTCTGCTGTTTTAAGCAATGTCTTGATTTAAAGGCTGCCGGCATTAAAAATATCCAGAAAGATTATGATATTGGTTCCTGCCCACATGTTAAAAATAGTAACGGCTTTTCAAAGCATACATATATCAAGGATAATCCAAGGCTTATTAATGAAATCCCCCGGGGAACAAAGCGGTTTAAAATGATACAGCGTTACCGGTCAGCCTCGGAAAGGGCAAACAGTACAATTAAAGAAGATTTGAAGATCATTGAAAAGCCCATTGTATATAATAAGGAAAGAGCTGACATACTTGCCCAGATTGCAGTGATCGCCCTGCTGCTGAAAAGGGCTTTTGCTTTTATTGCCCGAATTTCTGCATTGTTCATGCTATATCAATTGTCCAAAGATCCTGCTATCGCAGAAAAATTACAGCCTCATCATGTTCCTAAATCCATATTGTCTCTTATCCAAAGGGAATAACGTCTTCTTATTGGCCAGGCGTATCTCTTTTTTAAGGGTCACCTACTGACTCAATAATAATCTTTTTCCTGATGGTAATTTTCTGACATTATTTTTGTGTTTTTTTATTTGCCCTGCCCCTGTTTTTGGAGAAATTTTACCTGATTTGAAATTGGAATGTTCTCTTGCCGCCAAAAGCGTCGGCAGCACGGATTTTTTGACGTTGTATTAAACATCCTCATGCTTCTGATAAAGTTCTTCCAGCTTAAATCAAAATTTGAGTGGTCCTTGTCTAATCTGGTAGCATTTTTAAGGTGGAATTTGTTCAGTTACAAGGACCTTTGGGAATGGCTGGACAAACCGTTTGATGTTGTACCGGAAGTACCACTGCCGATACAAATGCAATTACCTCTTAGAGGTATTTGAGCACGTAGTAAATGAAAACGACAACCTGGTTTTTGATTTTGAAACCTCATCCTTAATTGACGGGGCTTTGAACTACTAAAATCCAGAAAATAAATTTATTTTGGACAGTAGTGATGTCATTAGTTTTTCTATCCACATCATTTTCATACAATTTTTCCTATATGTCTTTTGTGTACAAAGTAAATTACAATGATTTCTGAACATACGGGAGGAGATTTTCCAAAAAATTAATTAATAATGATTTTGCAGCTAACTCATTTCCGGGAGTGAGTGTTGTGGAAATTCTGATCAGTGAACCTCTTGTATCATTCATCGCCAGCTTGTTAGAGGCGATACTCAATCGCATTTTTATATAATTGCTGCCTATAAACGGCCCAGCTTTAAAGAAATAATATGTTAAAGTCTGACCAGTTGATCTTGTTGTCACCATCTTCGCTACCTCGATCGTTCTCTGATGAATATCAGAAAATAAAGATAATATCTCTGTTGTTTTCTGTGTCTTGAATCCTCTTCCCCCGATGCATGCCTCTGGAGCATGAAAATCTACTTTTGTGTCATTATAATGGACTACAGACAAAAAAACATTACCCTCATTATCAGCATTGAATGACCTGTGAATTATTGCCCTGGTCTCAAGTATGTCATAAACCATTTCATCCAGCGATACATCCTGGCCCTTCCATTTGCCAATCTGCATGGGAATAGCCTGCAAATCGGCAAGGCCGGTTTCATCGTCTTGTGAAGAATCATACCGCAAATTATATACCACGAAGGCGGTTAGTGCCAGCAAGATGACAACTATCAGATATCGAAATTTCAGGTTCGCCATTCGAGCGCCTTAGCAGCAAAGAATATTAAAAAAAATCCAAGAACGAAAACAAGCATGCCTGAGCCTGTATGTACCAGGGTATCTGGGCCGGCTGCTTCAAGTCCCCAATAATTTGAAACAAGGATAAGAATGGGTATCCGGACAATATTGGATAACAATGCAATTGGGATTGAAATCAAAAAAAGAACCCATTTTTTTATTATGGAAACAGGTTCCAGGTACGCAAATATTGATCCAAGTGCCAGAAATGCTATCAAGGAACGTAAGCCAGAACAAGGGTTCCCCACCAGGAGGGGGCCGGCTGGA
This sequence comes from Candidatus Desulfobacula maris, assembly GCA_014383445.1. Classification (GTDB taxonomy): domain Bacteria; phylum Desulfobacterota; class Desulfobacteria; order Desulfobacterales; family Desulfobacteraceae; genus Desulfobacula; species Desulfobacula maris. The sequence goes on from JACNHV010000255.1 coordinate 45,291, forward strand.
ATCAAAATATTAAATCCTTCAAGATAGATAGGAATACCAAGTATACTGATTATCCATACCCCTGCCTTGGCGGCAAAAATCTTGAGGGGGAAAGAAACAAGACTAATCATGGCTTCAGGTAATGGGAACATAAAAACCAGAAAGAGAAGAGGAAACCATATAATTTTTGATACCTCTTTGCCAAACAGGAAAAGCGACAGACCAATGATCAGAAAAAAAATGGAAAAGCCAGAAATGGAAAAAATATAAAGCAGTGTTCCCAGGAGATGTAGAAGTAAAGCGAAGAATAAAATAATCAGCCCTATAACACTATTCTGCGGCTTTATCTGGGCAAGGTTTTCTTTTTGCAGATAGATAAAATACAGGGAAATAAAAGGGACAATGAAACCATGAGAATAATATGAATCTGCCCCCATGTAGCGATCATACATCCACATGAGTGTTGTTTTGTAAGCAAAAACTGTAAATATCCCAATGATTGTCAGAAAGATAATATTCACTGCCCTATTTCGCTTTTGCGTTTCAGACAATTTAAAAGCCTAACTCATTATTAATTAATTTTTTAATTTGCAATCTGTCCGAAAGGGATACAAAATGATGCACAGGCAAGGTAAGCAGATGTTTAGATATCATGGTTGCTTTTGGATAGGTTTTGTTTTTAAAATAATTTTTTAGTTCTTTAATATTATTAATGGAATCCGGGTAAGCTCTCATAATACCCATGCCTTGTTTTTCACTTTTAGAAAGTATCCTGTCTAAGATTTGAGTATCATATATTTTTAAAGGAAATTTTAATAAAAAATGAGTTTCATTCTCATATATCATGGATGATATCAAATTATCTTTTTTTTGAAAGGCAGCTGTAAAGGCGTTTGCTTTTTGTTGACGTATGGAGGTTATATTTTTTAATCTTGTCTGCCAGTTTTTTGCAAGACCCGCCTGGAAAGATGACATCTTTTTTATAGGGAACTCCGGTTTAAAAATCGTTTCTCCAAGCTTTAAAAATGGGAGGGATTTTGGAAACCAGAAGAGTAGCGGTTGCATAAAAATAGTAAGAATAATTGAATATATAACTAACTTTATAATTTCTAACATATTATATGTTGGGAGGGTTTTCATTTGTTTGGTGATATTGTCGGCAATGCTATTGTTATTTGTTAGAATAATGCCACCCTCAACTATTGAAAAAGCTTTGCCCCGGCCAAGGCTGAAAAACCCTGCATCTCCAAGGGTGCCGAGTTTTTTTTCTTTTAGTGTGCCTCCCATTGCCTGGGCCGCATCCTCTATTATTGAAATCTTATCATCAGTATTTATTTTTCTTACTTGGCCTACATCTGCCAGCAAACCAAAAAGATGTGTGGGTATGACTGCGAGAATGGAATTTTTGGAATTGGTGGCACCTGGTTGAGATAATATTTTTTTTAATTGATCGAAATCAAAATCAAGGGTTTCCGGGTTGATTTCACACAGTTTTACCTTGAGACCTGCCTTTACAATAGCAGATGGGACTGAATAACAGGTATAAGCCGGGATAAGGACTTCATTTCTTTCTGGGTACAGATCATGTAATGCTTTTAAGATTATGGTAAGGGCAGCTTTGCCTGATGACAAAAGAAAGCAATGTTTGACATTATAATGCGCCTTGAGTTCCGACTCAAAGCGATTGATTTCTTTTGGCCCCCTGATTAATCCCTTTAATCCAGAAAAAATATCGTTCAAATATATTGGGGCTGCTGCAGGGGGAAGAGTTCGTCCTATGCGCATAAATTACAAACCAATATTTTTTCTGATCATGGGCCCTAATATTCCTGTTACAGACACAGGAAGCTTTTGCCAGCATTGAATCGCTATATTGAATCTTGATCTTTCTGATGCTTCTTCATCATCAGGCTTGCCATTTAAGGAAATGTGGATCCAGTGCAATGGTTCTGGGTTAGTTCCCCATTGTTGTTTAAATTTATAGGTACCTTCTTCTGGTGTTGATCTTCCAAAATCAAAATATTGATATCCATTGTCACAGGCATACTCGAGCATTGTCCAGTATAAAAGCATGTTGGGGCTGAGTCTGCTGTATCGATGTAGGGAGGATGACCACGGGTTTTCAAGTGTATCTTTGAACCCGGAAATAATGCTTGCAGCATATGGTTTATTGTCTTTATGAATGATTACAATTCTTGTATGTTCTTTAAATTGTTTCAAGACATTTTCTAACAACTTCTTTGAATGAACTGGAGAGCCAAGATCCCGCATATTGATTAAAAAAACGTTGTAAAACTCATCAAGCAGTTCCATACCCCCGACCTTCGATTCAAGGCCTTCTTTCATAGGCTTCTTAATCTGGCTTCTCAATTTTGATTTAAATGATTTCATTAATACTTCTGATGATTCAGGAAGTTTTAATAGCATGCGAACTTTATGGGTTCTTAAAGTGCTGGCAACTGAATTTGCTAAATTTAATTTTTCAAAACATGAGTGAGCATGGGCATGGCGAAGTTCAATTTTATCAACTTTTAAAGATTTACCTAATTTTATAGCTTCCGCAAGAAGTGCTTTTTCAATCTCGTCATTGTCAGCCAGGATACCTCCCATGTCAAAGAAAGGTATGGAAATAAGACTGTTCCCAAAAATAAAATGTTTCAAATGAATTAATGGGAGGACTCCTGTTAACTTATTTGGAGAAGCTGAATTTGCTGCTGCCAGATAATATGTTTTATGGTCATAAGCTTTTTCAATTACCGTTTTCCATGGAAACAAATGGTATAATGTCCCGCCGGGATGATCATACACATATTTATCCCATGATTCAGAAGCATTTGAATCAATCTGTTTGATTAAGATAGTCAAGTAAATACGGGGTCAGGCTTTCCTTATTGTCGTTATTGGGGGGTAAACTATCGAGACTTTATGGTTCAGACCCTATGATCAGGATTATCATTTGACTCAGATGGGTTTGTGGCTCATTTGTATCCTATCAGCTAAGATTTCCAAAAATCATCCTGATCCATTTCAAGGTCATGTCGGATAATTTTGCTCAATAAACCTTTTGGAACATCTTTATTGCCATGATCAGGGATTGTTGTCTTTCTACCGTCTGGATGAGCAAAACGAATATGGGAGCCTTGTTGTCTTATTCGTTGAAATCCTAATTTCTGGACCTTTTGAATAAATATTTTAAAGGTTATGGCGGGAAAAGATGTCATACCGCAATCTCTACATCTCTAATACCGACAAATTGAGTATAATCATCAACGATTGTATCTTCTATACAGGAACCAATGGCCTCAGTTATATTTGCAATAGCCTCGTCAATGGTAGAGCCATAACTGTGACATCCTTTAAAAACCGGGCAAGTTACAATAAAAACACCCTCAAGGTCCTGTTCAATAATTATGGGAAAATGTCTTTTTTTCATGATCGCACCTTTATTTTTAAAGCCTTTAATGGGTTTGATGGGGTCTGACCCCGCTAAGTTTTTGTTTTTAAAGGTGAATTGGTTTTAAAAAAATCGTTTTAACCTCTTAAAATCCACTTTTCGGGATCAAAAACAGCGTTTTAAGGATTCTGTGATCATATTTGATGTTTGAACCATATATCTCCCTCTTTTTCAGCATCCTTATCACTAAGCACACAATAAATCTTATGCAATTCTAATGATGCATAATAGTCTGTATTATTGACACAAACCACAAATTCCGAAATTTTCTGTTTTGAGTTTACCATGATTTACCCCAAATATTTCAATCTCAGTAATTTCTTCTATTATATCAAAATCCACTAAGGCAATCCATTGTTAATAACTTTTAATTTTATTCTCGTACAAAGACACTAAGGCACAAAGGGTGGGGAATACAGCATGAGATTACCGTTTCCTGATTATTCAAGAGAAAGATAAAAATCAATTCCTACTCGGTTAATATGATCTATGAGATCATTGTTTTCGATCTGCCGAAACAAAGAAATATCTATTTTGTAGGGTAACAACAAATCATCCAGTTCCATCTCAATCTTAAGCAATTGTGAAAAACTCACCCTGTCACCCATTATTGTCAAGTCAATATCAGACCCATAGTGATAATTTCCTTTGGCACGGGAGCCATAAAGGCGGACAAGATCAATATCCGGATAACGTTCAAAAATCTGATGAATTTTCCGTGTTGTTTCAGGAGGTAACCCGCTTGAGTCCGGTCTATTGCTCATGAGACAATCTGCGCATATCCTGCTCATATTCAACAAACAGAGAATAATACACTTTATCGATTTTTTGGATTATACCACCCACCATGGATTCATCATAGGTATGTACAGCCTTATTACGTGTTTTAATCATATCCATCCAGTCATCACCATTACGAATCATTTGATTCTGGAAGGCTTCCCTGGTGGCATCTCGAGAGCCTGTAATCCGAGTGTTACCTTGATACAAAAAATAGTCTTTCATCACATTCCAGGCAAGTTCATGAGTAAACTCAAAGGCTTTCACAAATCCCTGTCCTTCAATATTGGATAAAGGTCGCTGATGAAGTAAATCCACTGCTTCTGTCAACTGGGCCAAAACCTTTTAAAAATTTTGAAACCGTTGTTTCCAGCGTATATCATTCTCTTTCATTTTTCGTGAGAGCAGTTCCTTGTCTACCATATCACACCGCAAGCTCTCTAAATAGGAAGCGGGTATCAAGATATTCACGTCTTGACGAGGTTTCCTGTTTCACCCGCACCGATGGATCCTTTTCATAGAGGAGATGACCATATTTTAATATTTGATGCTGCAGCAGGACTTCAGCCTGACGAAAGACTACCAAATCCACATCCATATGCAATAAACAGGAAAGCACTGTTTCCATTGCTATCCTTTCAAAACCGTCTATTCTCCGTGTACTCATAATGGCTATATCAAGATCACTTGAGGCTCGCATCTTCCCAGTTGCCGCAGGTCCAAATAAATATACAACAGCAATATTGTCATGTGAGGACACATACTTTTCGATCTGGAGTGTTATGTTATCTATATCGATTTTCAACTCATAAACCTTATTTCACGTGGTTAATTAATCATATGATACCAAGAGCATTTATTCAAATTTCTTTTGCAATTGAATCATAACCTAATAGTAATCCTGTTCTCGCTGATGCCGAATCGCCAAAATTGTAACCACTTCCGCATTCTCAATCTCAAATAAAGCTACATAACCACTTGCACCAAAGGATATCAGAATCTCCCGCAAAAAAGGGTTATCATGAACTGCTTTTCGGCAGGTAAATGGGAAATCCCTTAAAAATTCAATACTCTTTTCTATCTCTTTAAGTGCTCGCCGGGCGACCTCAATATCATATTCCAAAAGAAAGCGATAAAGCCGTTTAATATCATTTTTTGCCCCCTTGGTATGGCGGACTTGATAACTCATTCAGCTTCTGCATTTGAGAGCATGGCATTGAGGTCATTTAATACATCCTTTGCATCAAAATACTCACCGGTCCGTCGTGCTTCTTCCCGTGATGCAAAACCACGTGCAATGAACTCCTTTTGCATCTGTCGATATTGAATGCCGGTACGCAGTGATTGAATTACAAAACTTGATAATGTTTCTCCATCCTGTAAAACACTTTCTGCTGCATGCCGTAATTCCGGATTCACACGAAGCGATGGAATCGTTGCAGTTTTCATAACTCTCTCCCCTTTTTTCTTCATTTGCATCGCATTTACAACACGATACCAGGAAAAAAAAGAAAAATCAAATAAGCATTTTAAATTTAGGTCAAGTTGTCTGAAGTATTATCACTTTCATACTGCTAATCGTTTTTCAATTTTTTTCAATGCTTTGTTAAAATCAATACCTATTGCAGTTCCTTCATCAACAGCTCGGGCTCTATCTATGATTTCATTTTCCCAGACTGAATCGACATCAATATCTAAAGATTGAGTGTCCAGAAATAAAATAAATCTTGCTATTTCCAATCGTTCTTTTTTGGACAAACTAAATAAATTTTTAGTTATTTCTTCAATGTTAGGTTGGATTATCATTTAACTCACCTTTCCATGAGCCTGCCAGCTTTAAAAACTCATCTGTCTGGTGCTGAAGTTTTGGATCAGGTTTTTTTTATGGGACGCAGATTTTCTCAGATGACTCAGATGGTTTATTTAATTTTTGCTATCAGCAAGGTTCTTCCGATGGTGCCGAGGATGCGTTTGTCCTGCATTTTCTGCACCTGGTTCCCAGTCAGACGTTCAGAGGACAGGGGGCATTCTATGCGAAAGATTGTTTTCCATCCCGTTTCTGATAGAAGGCTGTGGTAGTCAAATATGGTGATTGCTTTATCGGGTTTTTCTTCTGCGGCTGGTGTGGATTCAAAATCACGCCAGTCAGCATTGAGGAAAGCCAGGGTTGTTGGTTCGGGCAAGGTCCATTTGGTAATAGGCGGCTATGTATTCCATATCGTGGCCCTGGGAAAATAAATTACCAATATTACCAAAACTGGTATTATTGGTAATTTTAGAAATTCTTTGTTGATTTAGCCGGTCCCCTTATTATTTCAACAGTCTTTCATACTCATCATGATTCCCGATCCATACCCAAATGAAGTCCTCTCCATCTTCTATAGCAAGCGCTCTAAAGTTCAGACCGATTCTAACAGACCAAAAAGATCCAATCTTTTTAAAATGAAGTGAAGGATGATAAGAATCGTCTTTCAAAAGTTCAAAATTCTCATCAGCAATTTTCCGGATAGAATATGGAAGCTTATCAAGGCATTTCCAAAATCGAGAACTCGTCCTATGCACTCACAAAGCCTTCAAATTGTCATTGTTTTTATCCTGTAAAGCTTCTTTGACTAAGAAGTCTAATTTCCCAGACCTTGAGTCCTCTATAATTTGCGTATCCCATGCTTCCGAGTCTTTTTCTGCAAACCACTGCCTTAAAACGTCATATTCCTGTTTAGGCAAGTTTTCAATTTTCTTTTTTATTTCAGCTATCTGTGCCATCTTTAACTCCTATTTTTATGCCGACCAGTTAAGAGCCCCCTCTTTGCATCAAATTAACATGCGTTGTTTCCTGTTTTACGAGCCTGATCTTACCCAGTATTATATTATTTTTTAAAGAACAAATAATAATATCAGTATCAATCAAAAACATTTATATTGTCCATAAAATCAAACCGTTTTGTTGATCGTCTATTTGTAATATCCTGAATGATTTTTTCAGCACTTTCATCACCTTTCCATGAGCCTGCCAGCTTTAAAAACTCATCTGTCTGGTGCTGAAGTTTTGGATCAGGTTTT
>JACNHV010000360.1 GCA_014383445.1 Candidatus Desulfobacula maris
TTGCGGGCACAACAAAAAATGAAAGAGTAATGAGATGTGAGATATGAGATGTGAGAGAAGCAAAACAGATGGTTTTTCTCACTACTCAAAACTCAAATCTCACTACTTTCATATAAAATTTGAAAAAAGTAGGGCCTTATATGTGCCCATTCTTCCGATGAATAGGTTCTGGATTTGCGGTTGGTTTTTGGGACGTCCTGACGCTGGGGCAATATCCAGGAAATCATCGTGAGCTGATCGGCATTGGCCGGGTCTTTTGAGCAATTCTTGAAGGTTCAAAGCAATCAAACACAATCCTGTACTGGAAAAATACACCGGAGTTGTCCCAGGATTCAACTACTAAGGATTTTTTAACAGTTCAAACAGACGGTAAAATTTTTCAGGCCAGAGGTAATTGTATCCTGAAAACCGCTCCGCCGTTCTGCCGAGAGGGGATTTCGGTCTTGTATAGAAGGGCTCCGAGTCTCTTCCAGTAAATTGCTATAGCCAAGGCTGCATTACACATGATATATTTTTTAAAGTTGGGGTGGCAGCAAATTATATTCCAGGGGGGTTGGTATGGAAGGCAATAGACGACTTGAGAGAAAAGTGGCGATCATCACCGGTGCAGCCAGTGGAATAGGGGCGGCAACCGCACATCGTTTTGCAAAGGAGGGAGCATACTTAATCCTGACCGATGTGAACGAAGAGGCCTTAAAAAAAGTGAAGGATCAGATTACCGGGGCCGGCGGCAGGGTTGTCACAAAGAGGATCGACGTCGGCAAAGAAGATGAGGTGAAAGACCTTGTTGACCTTACGCTCAATGAATATTCAAAAGTTGATATTCTTGTTAACAATGCCGGCGTGATGGGTGATTTGGCTGGCATTGATGCCCAGGATGGAGATGTGTGGCATCATGTCTATGATGTGAACGTCCTTGGGGCAGTCTACGGAACCAAGTATGTGGCCGGTATAATGCAGAAGCAAAAATCCGGTGCCATTGTCAACATTTCTTCCGTGGCCGGTATCCGGTCAGGAGCCGGGGGCAATGCCTATTCCGCCAGTAAGGCAGCGGTCATTAATTTTACACAGACAAGTGCCTGTGATCTTGGCGAATACAATATCCGGGTGAATTGCGTCTGCCCGGGGCTGATTGAGACCGGAATGACCCAGATGGTTTTTGATTATGCCAGGGAAAAGGGAAAAGAAAAAAAACTGGGCAGCCGCTGTGAATTAAGACGGTACGGAAGACCCGAAGAGATAGCAGGGGTAATCCTTTTTCTTTCCAGTGATGATGCAAGTTATATGACGGGACAGGCCCTTGCCGTGGACGGGGGGAACACCGCCTCTCTCAATCTTCCGGGGATGAAGTTTTAGCTGTTCCAGGGTTTTATAAAAGAATGGAATTTTAAGATTTCCAAGATCTGCAAACAGAGTGGGCAACAACAAACAAAGGAGAGGTTGAGATGGGATCTTCAAAAAGCAATCAGACATCACAAGGGGTAAAGAAATCCATTCAGGGCAAAGAAGATAAACCTGTTCGCCCCGAGCTGTCAGAATTATTACATCGCCTGTCCCTTGGACTGGATGAGAACCGTCCCAAGGCGGTTGAACGTCGCCGCCGGAAAAATCAGCGAACCGCCCGTAAAAATCTGGAAGATCTTTTGGATAAAGACAGTTTTATTGAATATGGCGCACTCAATATTGCGGCCCAGCGCTATAGGAGATCTGTTGAAGATCTCATTGCCAGCACCCCGGCGGACGGTTTGATTACCGGCGTTGGAACGGTGAATGCGTCACAATTTGATGAACAAAAAGCCCGCTGCATGGTCATGTCCTATGATTATACTGTTTTAGCCGGCACCCAGGGGTTTTTCAACCATAAAAAAATGGACCGGCTCCTGAATCTTGCCAATGAACAGCGCATGCCCCTGATCTTTTTTGCCGAGGGCGGGGGGGGAAGACCCGGGGATATAGACGCCGCTGGGGTGGTAATTGCCGGACTTGATCTGTCAACATTCGGTCTGTTTGGCAAACTTAGCGGAAAAGTGCCTCTGGTGGGCATTGTTTCAGGATTTTGTTTTGCAGGAAATGCAGCACTACTGGGCTGCTGTGATGTAATTATTGCCACCCAAAATTCCAATATCGGCATGGGGGGGCCAGTGATGATCGAGGGCGGCGGACTGGGAAGTTTCAGGCCGGAAGAGATCGGTCCCATTGATGTGCAGTCAAAAAATGGAGTGGTGGACATAACAGTGGCGGATGAAGCCGAGGCTGTGGCAGTCGCCAAGCAGTACATCTCCTATTTTCAGGGTGACAAAATCGACTGGGACGTTGCGGATCAAACCTTGCTGCGCGATATGATCCCGGAGAAACGACGTCGGAGCTATGATGTCCGTAAAATCATCAAAACAATGGCAGACAGAGAGTCTTTTCTCGAACTTAAGCCCGGATTCGGCCTGGGAATGATTACAGGCCTTTTGCGGATAAAAGGAAAACCCTTTGGCCTTATTGCCAATAACTGCCAGCACATGGGCGGAACCATAGAGGCGAATGATGCAGACAAAGCGGTAAGATTAATGCAGCTTTGCAATGCCCATGGCTTGCCTGTTCTTTCACTCATCGACACCCCGGGATTTATGGTCGGGCCGGAAATCGAGCAACAGGCACAGGTCCGCCATGTCTGCCGGATGTTTATCGTTGGATCCCATTTAATTGTGCCATTCTTCAGTGTCGTATTGAGAAAAGGCTATGGCCTGGGAGCCATGGCTATGGCACGGGGTGGGTTCCATGAATCTTTTTTTACCGCGTCCTGGCCAACGGGTGAGTTTGGCGGGATGGGGCTTGAGGGAGCAGTCAAGGCCGGCTTTAAAAAAGAACTGGCTGCAATTGAAGATCCCAAGGAACGAGAAAAATTTTATAATGATATGGTCGACATGCTATATGAGAATGGAAAAGCAATTAACATGGCTTCCTACATGGAAATAGATTCAGTGATTGATCCGGCAGATACCCGCAAATGGATCAGTCGCGGATTAAAATCTGTGCCGCCAAGAACAGGCAGGGAAAAGCATCTGCCTTTTGTTGACAGCTGGTAAAAAGATCAGAAATCGCCTTTAGTTGCCTTTTGGGGTTTTTCTTTTTTGACTCTCTTCAACCAGTATGGGAATGAATTTGATTAGATCCTCAACAATACAGACATCCGCCACCTGGAAAATAGGTGCGGTAGGATCTTTGTTTATAACCACAATAAACCGCGAATCCCTTATGCCCTGAAGGTGCTGGGTGGAGCCGGATATGCCGCAGGCAATGTAGAGCTTGGGGGATACAATGGTGCCCGTGGCCCCCACCTGCTTTTTGTAGGGTGCCCACCCGTAATCGCAGATCGGTCGGGAGGCGCCGGTGGCAGCTCTGGGAAAAATGGTCGCCAGCATTTCAATAAATTGATAATTTTCTTGTTCCTCGATGCCCCTGCCACCGGAAACGATCACCTCGGCCTTGGCAAGATTGGATCCCTGGGAGGGAGAGGGCAGTTTCCCCTGGTACCTCATGCGGTCTTCAGAAAAGTCAAACCTGCCATGGATGATCTTTGGAGACAATTTTTTATTTGGCTGCAATGGCTTAAATGCTCCGGGCTGGAGGGTGAGAATAAGGGGGGAGGAATTGGAGACTCCCTGGCTCTGCATATCTGCCTGGAGTTTTCCGTTAAACATGGCCCGGACAAAATACAGGACGTCACCCTCGGCCTTTATATCTTCCACTCCGGTAATGCAGGATCCATTAAGGATAATGGAAAGGGCCGGTGCATAATCCATTCCTGAAATGGAGTGGGGAGCCAGAATGTAGTCGTTTGAGTGTTCGGCTAAAAGATGGGCCAGGGTTTTTTTATAAATTTCACCATGGTAATTTCCCGTGTTCGGAACATCCGCTGCAATTGCAGGGCATCCTGTCCGGGAGTTGATTTCTTCGGCAAGTTTTCGGGTATCTTCTCCAACAAGAAAGAAACAGATATCCGCTGTTGTGTGAACCTTTAATTTTTTGGCAAACGCATAGAGTTCCCAGGTGGAAGTGCTGATGTTTTTTCCATCATGGGCTGTTATGATTGCGATGTTTTCGGTCATGTTTTGTTCCCTTGTGTTATACACGATGTTATGCCAGCGATTTTGAGACCAGTATGTCCAGCAGTTGAACCGCCTTTTCCTGGGGGCTGCCCTCCAGAACAATACCATGGGACATTTTTTGAGGGAATCCCAGGGCGTGAAGTTTTGGCTGTTGTCCGGGCTTTTTAAGCGATTCTGCCAAAATGAGGTCAAATGTTTTTTTCTTTGCCCGCATGACTTTTGAAAGGGAGGGGTATCTGGGAGAGTTGATCCCGGTCTGGACGGCCAGCACGCAGGGCAGGTCAATCTGGAACACATCCTTGGCCCCGCCTTCTATCTCCCGCTCGATGGTGATGGTTTTTCCATCGGAAGAGATCTCCTCTTTGATGATGGTGCCGGCACAGGGCCGGTTCAGGATCTGGGCAATCATGGGCCCGGTCTGGCCATTCATTTCGTCATCGGACATGATGCCTGTGAGGATCAGGTCATAGTTTCTATCCTTTGCAACCTCAGCAATCCACGAGGCAGTGGTGATGGGTGGGCGATACCCTTTCGTTTCATCCAGAATATGAATGGCCTCGTCCGCCCCTATCCCGAGGGCTCTGCGCAATGCATCACCGGAACGGGAAGGGCCGACCGTGATGGCATCGATATGAACGTTGCCAAATTTCTCTTTTATCAGGATGGCTTCCTCAATGGCATATTCATCGTATTTGTTTATCTCAAACCGGGTGACGTTGGAATAGGTCAAACCGTGTCTTGAATCGTCGATTATTATCTCTGATCCAGATTCCATGACCTGTTTTATACAAACCAGAAGTTTCATTTTTAATATCCATGGGTTGGGTAAAAAAATCGTAATAATTCATTGATAACACTCCTTATTTAACCCTGGGTTGCGGAAGTGTCAAGAAAAATAAAGCAAGCGCTCGTTTTTTTATTGACACTTCAATATTGCGTCTGTAAGGTAAATTCCAGCGAAAAACAGTATTGACATTATTTTTTTAAGAGAGCAGACAATCTATTTGTAGAAGGAGATAAGATGATTACATTGATGGCAAAAATTATAGCCAAACAAGGAAATGAAGCAGATCTTGAAGCTGCATTGAGCGCCCTGGTTAAAGAAGTTGAAGCTGAAGAGGGGACCCTTGAGTATGTGTTGAACAAGTCCCAGAATGACCCTTGCCGCTTTATGGTTTTTGAGGTCTATAAAGACGATGCTGCGCTTAAACATCATGGGTCTACTGATTATTTCAAAAAAACCATGAAAGAATCCGCTGGGTATCTTGCACAAAAGCCAGTGATGGAATTTTACACGGAAGTCATCCGGATTAACCGCTAAAAAATGAGTGAAATATATCTTATTCGGCATGGCCAGGCATCTTTTGGTGAAAAAAATTATGATCGGCTTTCCGATAAAGGCGTGGCACAGGCCGCTGTTCTGGGAAGGCATCTGGCGGCTCTCAACCTGAAGTTTGATGCTGTCTGTTTTGGCGAGATGGATCGACAGCAGAAGACAGCCCAGGGCATGATTGAGGCCTACCGGGAAAAAGGGTTGTTTGTGCCCGAGCCCGAAGTAGACAAAAGCTTTAATGAGTATGACGCCACGGCGGTCTGGGAGGCCCAGGTGGGTCAGTTGCTGAAAGAAGACTCGAAATTTCTGTTACCCATTGAAAAAGAACCCAAAAATAACGCGGCGTTTCAGGAAGTTTTTTCCAAGGTGGTCGCACGATGGGTTTCAGGAAAGTTTGATGCAAAGGGAGATGTGATCTGGAAGGATTTTAAGCAGCGGGTTGCAGGCGGGCTCAACGCCCTGATGGAGAGGGAAGGCTCCTCAAAAAGAATCGCTGTTTTTTCTTCGGGGGGCCCTATTTCCGCTGCGATCCAGATGGCAATGGAATTAAGTGACCTCAAAACCATAGAGATCTCCTGGCAGGTGATCAATGCATCGGTCACAAAATTAAAATACAATGGAGAGAAGGTCAGCCTGACAGGATTTAACGATATAACCCATCTGGAATTGACAGGTGATAAGACTCTTTTGACATACAGATAATAGTAAGGAGATACACATGGATTTTACAATACCGGAAAGAACGCAGATAATCTGTGAAATGATGGATGAGTTTGTGAAAAAAGAACTCTTTCCCCTTGATAGCATCGGTTTGGGTTCAACTGATTGGGCTGCCACGGAAAAAGAGCTGGGAAAAAAGCGGGAGATGGTTAAAAAGATGGAACTCTGGGCGCCCAATCATCCCAAGGAGTTCGGCGGCATGGGACTCAAACTGATGGAACATGCATATGTTTCAGAAGTTCTGGGCCAGTCAAGTCTGGGGCATTATGTGTTTGGCTGTCAGGCACCGGATGCCGGAAATATTGAAATTCTTCATCAATACGGAACAGATGAGCAGAAAGAAAAATACTTAAAACCCCTGGTGGAAGGTAAAATTCGGTCCTGTTTTTCCATGACGGAAGTGGATATGCCCGGCTCAAATCCCACCATGCTGGAAACAACTGCCGTAAAAGACGGGGATGACTATGTGATCAACGGTCATAAATGGTACTCTTCCTCTGCCGATGGTGCAAAATTTGCCATTGTCATGGCCGTGACAAATCCGGAAAATTCAAGATATCTTCAGGCCAGCATGATTCTGGTGCCGTCGGACACCGAAGGGTTTAACCTTGTCCGGAATATTCCGGTCATGGGCCATGCAGGCGCCGGTTATTTCAGCCATGGCGAGATATTGTATCAGAATGTCAGGGTTCCCCAAAAAAATATTCTCGGCGGCGAAGGCCAGGGGTTTGTCATGGCCCAGGATCGTCTGGGGCCCGGCCGAATTCACCACTGCATGCGCTGGCTGGGGATCTGCAACCGCGCCTTTGATATGATGTGCAAACGTGCGGTGGGGCGAACCATCGCACCGGGTAAAAAACTTGCGGACAAAGAGGTGATTCAGTCATGGATTGCCGAGTGTGCAGCTGACATTCATGCGGCAAGGCTGATGGTAATTCATGCCGGATGGAAAATTGATCAGGTGGGTGCATCCGCCGCCAGAAAAGAAATTTCCATGATCAAATATGTGGTGGCCAACACGCTGCAAAAGGTTCTGGATACAGCCATCCAGCTTCATGGCGGTCTTGGAATGAGTTCCGATACAGTGCTGTGCGGTTTCTGGGCCCATGAACGGGGTGCTCGGATTTATGACGGCGCTGATGAAGTTCATAAAGTCTCTGTTGCCAAGCAGATACTCAAAGCCTACAGAATGGAATAATTTATTGGCCCCGGTTCTGATAGGATTAATACACTCATCGATCTTATCGGACTGTGCCGTAGTTTTTGTTCAGTTTGGATCAATGGCTCGGTTCGGGAAATTTTTTAAGACGGGGTGTTGAATGTGCCTGTAAACCACAAATGGAACTGCCCATGAAATATAGTGAATTTGATAAAATTATTCCCGATTTGAAGATGGATATTTGTAGGAAAGCCTATCTGGAAAATAAGGACAAAATCCGGATCAAAAAAGAGAAACTTGTTGTAATAAACCTGGGAAAAATTTTTGATGCCACACTGGAAATAGGCATACTCAAAGGTTTTCAGGCAATGACCATGCGGGACTTGAGCCGGGTTTCCGGCTTGAGCATGGGGGGACTGTATTCATATTTTTCAAGCAAGGAGCAGATTTTAACCGTGTATTTGGGCCAGGGCCGGAAGATTATCAAGGAGGTGCTTGAACGGTTTATTATGGAGAAAACCCTTCCAATTGAACGGCTTCGGACCGCTGTGCAGATTCACCTCTTTTTGACGGAAAAAATGCATGAATTTTTCTTTTTTTCCTATATGGAGGCTAAAAACCTGAGCCTGGAAGAGAGGGAGCGATCCATTCAGGGCGAGCTTGGCACGGAAAAAATGTTTGAAGAAATCCTTTTGGACGGTCAAAAACAAGGCGTGTTTAAAGAGGTAAATCATACCCTGAGTGCCAGTGTTATCAAGGCCATGCTTCAGGATTGGTACTTAAAACGCTGGAAATATGCGAAACGAAATGTTCATGTGGATCAATATGCGGATTTTATAATGGCGTTTATCGCCCCTTTTTGCATAGAGGGTGTCCCGGCCTAGAATCAAATTTTGCGGACAAATTTGAAAAATGTTACAATTTAAGGAGGAAAAATGGTTGATCGTCAGAAAGAGTTCTCAGGAGCAGGCCCGGTTCGCAAAGGATTTGAACTGGATAAAAAAGCTTTGCAAACATATATGGAAGAGAATGTGGAAGGTTTCAGCGGCTCCCTTGCGATTCAGCAGTTCAAGGGAGGGCAGTCCAACCCGACATATAAGATCATTTCCGGGGGAAAAAAATATGTTTTGCGCCGCAAACCATCTGGGAAACTTCTCAAATCCGCCCATGCTGTAGATCGGGAATACAAGGTGATTTCAGCATTGAACAAGACCGATGTGCCAGTGGCAAATACCTATGCCCTTTGTACAGATGAATCGATCCTGGGCAGCTGGTTTTATATAATGGATTGTGTGGAGGGGCGGATATTCTGGACAATCAAAAATACACTTGAAGCCCAGCGTCCCGAAATCTTTGATGCCATGAATGACGTAATTGCCAAGCTGCACAGGGTGGATTATGAAGCCGTTGGGCTGGCAGACTATGGAAAGAAAGGAAGTTATTTCAGCCGGCAGATTTCCCGCTGGTCCAAGCAATATCAGGCATCGGTGGAGGAACCTTGCGCCGTGATGGATGAACTCATAAAATGGCTGACTGACCATATTCCTGAAAATGATGAAACCGCCATTGTCCACGGGGATTACAGGATCGATAACATGATCTTTCACCCAACGGAGCCCAAAATTCTGGCACTGCTGGACTGGGAACTTTCCACACTGGGACATCCCCTCTCGGACTTCAGCTATTCCTGCATGCTCTACCACATGCCTGCAGGTTTTGGTGTAGGGGGGTTGGCGGGTATGGATCTGAAAGCGATTCGTGTTCCGACGGAAGAGACATATATCCAGGCATACTGCAAAAGAATGGGTTTAAGCGGAATTGACAATTGGCATTATTATATGGCATTCAATTTTTTTAGACTGTCCGGAATCTGTTTTGGCATCAAGGGACGGCTCCGTGACGGCACTGCCGCAAGTCCCCAGGCCATCGCTACTGCCGGCGCGGCAGAACCATTGGCAGAAATAGGCATGGAGCAGGCCCGGAAAGCCTGACTAAAAAATTTTAAATGAATCTGTTACTATCCCCTTAAAAAATAGCTGTTCTTAATTTAACCATGGCCGGATCTCTTAAGATTTTTTTTGCATCACAGTCTGGTGGACCAGGGTGTCAGTAATTGAAAACCTTCTACTTTAATATTAAATAACAGGAGAAAAACAGAAAAATGAAAATTGATGATATCAAAAATATTGCGATAATCGGTGCCGGTAACATGGGACATCAGATCAGCCTTCATTGTGCCATCAAAGGCTATAACATCACCTGTACGGACATCAGTGAAGAGATGCTGGAAAAAGCCAACAGCTTTGTTGATAAATATCTGCCCGGCCGTGTTGCCAAAGGCAAAATGACGGAAGACGAAGCCAAAGCAGTCCGAGGGCGCATCCGGTTTACCAACAGTCTGGAAGATGCCGTAAAAGATGCGGATTATGTTATTGAAGCTGCCATCGAAGTTCTGGATGTCAAACGTAAACTTTTTGTCGATATTGACAAAATGGCGCCTGCACATGCCATTCTCGCCACCAACAGTTCTGCCATTGTCAGCTCTAAAGTTGCCGATGCCACCAACCGTCCGGAAAAAGTTGTGAACCTTCACTTTTTCAATCCTGCACTGGTTATGAAGCTGGTTGAAGTGGTTCAGGGTGAGCATGTGTCTGAAGAAACCGCCCGGATCTCCATGGACCTTTGTGAAAAACTGGACAAAGTTCCGGTTCATGTTAAAAAAGAAGTGAAAGGGTTTCTGCTCAACAGAATCTTCGGTGCCCTTGGAAAAGAAGCCCTGTGGCTCCTGGATATGGGGGTTGCATCTGCTGAAGATATCGATAAAGCATGTATGTTCGGCGCAGGACACCCTATGGGTCCCTTTACCCTTATGGATCTGACCGGCATTGATCTTGCCTACACCATGGATATGGAAACATTCAAAGAAACCGGCGATCCAGCAACACTTCCGAGTCCCAGCGTTGTAGAACACTATGTAAAAGGTGAGTATGGTCAGAAGAGTGGAAAGGGCTGGTACGATTACACCAAAAAATAAGGTTTTAAAAGGAGAATTTTAATGGATCTTAAAACTGTACTATACAACAAGAAAGACGGTATTGCCTGGGCTCAGCTCAACCGTCCGGATAAACTCAATGCACTGAATTCCAAAGTCTTTGCCGATATCGGACAAGTGGTTGACGATGTGGCTGCTGATGATGGTGTCAGAGTCCTTGTGATTACAGGGAATGAAAAAGCCTTTGCAGCAGGGGCGGACATCGGAGAAATGTCCACAGCAGGTATTGCGGATACGCTTAAATTTACAGATGCAGGTACCCAGGTTACGGAACGGCTGGCGGATCTCGGAAAACCGACTATTGCTGCCATTTCCGGTTATGCACTGGGCGGAGGCCTGGAACTGGCATTGTGCTGTGATTTCAGGATTGCTGCGGATACCGCGGTTGTCGGTCTGCCGGAAATTACCCTGGGCATTATTCCCGGCGGCGGCGGAACCCAGAGGCTGCCGCGCCTGATCAACTACTCCATTGCGGCTGAGATGGTGATGCTGGGTGGATTGATGAAGGCTGACAGGGCGCATCAGCTGGGAATTCTGAATCGTGTGGTTGCCCAGGAAGCGCTGAAAACGGAAGTTGTCAAGTTTGCCGAACAACTTATGGCAAGAGCCCCGATTGCACTCAGGGCTGCAAAAACCGCCCTGCGAAAGGGTTTGAACGTATCCTTGAAGGACGGCATCTGTATAGAGCAGGATCTGTTTGCAATGTTGTTTGGAACCGCGGATCAAAAAGAAGGTATGGCTGCATTCCTGGAAAAACGTAAACCGAAATTCACTGGCAAATAATTTCGTAAAAAACATAAATTAAACGATTAAATTTAATAATGTAAGGAAAATTTTTAACATGGCCCAGCAACTAGCAGACAGAAGAGATATCGATTTTGTTCTTTATGAACAGCTTGAATCGGAAACAACGCTTAAAGAAGAAAAATATGCGGAATTTAATAAAAAGACCTGTGATCTGATTTTAACGGAAGCCCGTTCTCTGGCGATTAAAGAACTGCTTCCCACCATGAAAGACGGGGATGAAATAGGGGTGAAGTTGGCGAACAATGAAGTGACCACTCCGGAAAGTTATAAAAGACCCTTTGAACTGATCAAGGAGGGTGACTGGCAGAGCCTGAGAATTCCGACGGAAATGGGCGGACAGGGTGCGCCGCTGTTTTTGAGCACGGCTGTCACCGAGTATTTCATGGCAGCCAACTGGTCTTTGATCAACTATGCCACCATGGGTGCCGGCACAGCAGCCATGATTGCATTGTACGGCACCAAAGAACAGCAGGATATGTATATCCCGAAACTGATTTCTGCGGACTGGGGCGGCACCATGCTGCTCACGGAATCCGATGCCGGATCTGATGTCGGCGCCCTTAGCACAACTGCCACCCGCAATGCGGATGGCACCTATGCCATCACCGGAAACAAAATTTTCATCACCAATGGTGAGTTCGATCTGGTTGATAACATCATTCATCCGGTTCTTGCCAGAATCGAAGGTGATCCAGCCGGTTCCAAAGGCATCTCCATTTTTATTGTCCCTAAATTTTTTGTCAATGGGGACGGATCCCTTGGCGACAGAAATGATATCCTGTGTACGGGTGTTGAAGAAAAACACGGTATCCACGGCTCTGCCACCTGCACCATGACCATGGGCTCCAAAGGCAAGTGTACGGGCTGGCTTCTGGGAAAAGAAAAAGAGGGCATGAAAATCATGTTCGGCATGATGAACGGCGCCCGTCTGGGCACCGGTCTCCAGGGATTGGCATACGGCAGCGCAGCGTACATGAAGGCCGTCAATTATGCCAGGGAAAGAATCCAGGGCAGGGATCTGATGGATCAGATGAACCGTGATGCAAAATCAGTGGCCATCATCAACCATCCCGATGTCAGGAGAAATCTTTTGTGGATGAAATCCTATGTCAGCGGCATGAGAAGCTTTTTCTACTACACCTCAAGTATAGGTGAAAAGCTCCGGCTTCATCCGGATGCAGAAGACGCTGAGCTGACTGAGGCGCTGTTTGAATTATTGCTGCCCCTGATCAAGGAGTATCTGGCATTTAAGGGGCATGAGATCTGCATCCAGAGCATGCAGGTATTTGGCGGTGCAGGATACACAAAGGATTATCTGGTGGAACAATATGCCCGTGACTGTAAGATTACCACTATATATGAAGGCACCAGCGGCATCCAGGCCATGGATCTTCTGGGAAGAAAAATGGGTGCACTGAAGGGTGCGGCGTTTGCTCACTTTATCGGTGAAATTCTGAAAACGGTCAACCAGGCCAAAGCGTTTGAAGGCCTTGTTCCCCTTGCCGAAAAAGTTGAAGAGGCAGCAAATTTTATGGGCAAGGTTGCCATGGTACTGGGCAAGAAAGCCTATTCCCTTGAGGCGAAGGTGGCCTTTGCCAATTCTCTGCCCTTCCTGCATGCCATGGGGGATGTGATCATGGCATGGATGAACCTGTGGAGAGCCACAACAGCTTCCATGAAACTTGCCGGTAAAGTGAAGAAAAAAGATATGGGATTTTACAATGGCGAGATTAAAACGGCACGCTTTTTTATCCAGACGGAGTTGTGCATAGCCATGGGTAAACTGGCTGCCATCGAAGCGCTTAGTTCTGCTGCCATGGATATGGAAGACGATGAGTTCGGCGGGATTTAAGTTAGAGCAGTTTTAGCGGTTTTAGCACTTTGGTGCCGGGTGAACCACTGCCGGCACTGAAGTGCCATTTCATTTTTATGGAGCCAATGTGCGGATTCGAACCGCAGACCTGCTCATTACGAGTGAGCTGCTCTGCCACCTGAGCTACATTGGCTTGCCG
>JACNHV010000009.1 GCA_014383445.1 Candidatus Desulfobacula maris
ACCCATGATGATATTTCGTATTAAACGATCCGGTGTTACGTATTCCGTCTCTTCCCCTACCGGGCAACCGGAGGCGCAACGTTTGCATTGATAACAAGCATATAAATTCTGGCCCGATCTTTCCATAACTTCTTTTCCAAACAGGCCTGCGATTTCCGAATTGAATTCAAGTACAGTCGATCTCATTCTTCCTCCTTGAGAAGATGTCTTGTCTATCAAAATCCATAGGAAATGCTAATTTAAAAAACGTTTCAAAGGTCAGAGGGAGGATCAAGTTGAATCGCGTTCAAAAAATAATTAGAAATATCAATTTGAACAATATTCATATTCTCATAACAAATTATAATATAAAAGCAAGTCATTTTTTTGATATAGGAAAAAAAGTTTCACCAAATATATTTGACATTCTAATTATTTAACGTATAAATTATGTACACATAAACAAATACAAAGAGAGATAAGTAAAAACATGTGTTTAGCAATTCCGGCTAAAATTATTGAAATCAATGACAAAATTGCCAAAGTAGATGTGGATGGTGTGATCCGGGAAACCAGCATCATGCTCATTAATGATGTAAAAATAGGGGATTATGTCATTGTCCATGCAGGATTTGCAATTAATATCCTTGATGAAGAGGCTGCTCTTCAAACCCTGGAGTATCTGCGCAGTATCCTTTCAGCAAAAGCAGGTCAGGACAATGGTTCGAATAACCATCTCTAGACCTTTATGAAATCTTTGATAACAGCAAAAAGGCTGGAAATCAGCGGAGTTGTTCAAGGCGTTGGTTTCCGGCCTTTTTTATTTGCCCTGGCCAAAAAATATCAACTCAAAGGCGAAGTTTCCAATACTGCCGGCGGTGTGCTTGTTATCGTGGAAGGATCACCTGAAAATATTAAAAATTTTACCAATGATATCTATAAAAAAAGCCCTTTGCTTGCTTCTGTGACAAATATTGAAACCTTTGATACTGAATTTAGTAATTTTTCATTGTTTCAAATTGTAAAAAGCAAAGCCACCAATAGCCGGGCCACTTTAATTTCTCCTGATGTAAGCATTTGCCCCGATTGCCTGGCTGAAATGAAAGATTTGAACGACAGGCGTTATGAATACCCTTTTATTAATTGTACCAATTGCGGTCCAAGATATACCATTATTGAAGATATCCCCTATGATAGACCCAAAACTTCAATGAAGCATTTTAAGATGTGTGCTCAATGTCAAAATGAGTATGATAATCCTTTGAACAGAAGATTTCATGCTCAACCCAATGCCTGTCCTGAATGCGGCCCACAAGTTTTTTTAACAGACAATAAGGGCAAAAGGATTGATTCAGATTCAAAAGAAGCCATAATCCTTGCAGCACAATTTTTAAGCCAGGGTAAGATAGTCGGAGTAAAAGGACTTGGCGGATTCCATCTGGCCTGTGATGCATCCAACCCAGATGCTGTTCAAAGTTTAAGGCTGAAAAAAGGACGTCCCCATAAACCCTTTGCCCTGATGGCAGAATCAGCATCCCGCCTGTTTGATCCTGTTCATGTCAGTCCAAGGGAAAAACAACTTTTAGAATCTTATCCCAGACCCATTGTCCTGCTGAAAAAGAATAATAACCAGGACAATATAACCAGACTGGCACAGGATGTGGCACCATTTAACAATAGTCTCGGGATCATGCTGCCCTATACCCCGCTTCATTTTTTACTGCTTGAAAAGGGACCTGATATTCTTGTTATGACCAGTGGCAACCGGTCAGGAGAGCCTCTTTGTATTGAAAATGAGGAAGCACTTGATTCATTTTCCCATATTGCCGATTATTTTTTAATGCACAACAGGGATATTTATTTTCGGGCGGATGATTCCATTGTAAGGTTCCAGGCCGGCAAGCCAAGATTTATAAGACGTTCAAGAGGATATGCCCCTCTGCCGGTTTCTTTAAACCAAAAAATGCCGAAAATACTGGGGTGCGGCGCAGGGCTTAAAAATACGATTTGTCTGACCCGGAATAATTATGCTTTTTTAAGCCAGCATATCGGGGATTTGGATAATGTAAGGACATATGATTATTTCCAAAACACTATTGATCATGTAAAACAAATTTTCAACATCCAGCCGGATATCATTGCCTGTGATATGCATCCTGGTTATTACAGCACTGAATATGCAAAAGCTCAAAACAATGTAAAAAAAATAGCTGTTCAGCATCACCATGCCCATGCAGTGTCATGTATGGCAGAAAATGATCTTGATGAACAAGTCATTGCCATCACCCTTGACGGCACGGGATATGGAACAGACGGGCATATCTGGGGCGGAGAAATTCTTTTATGTACGCAAAAAACTTTTAAAAGAAAAGCACACCTGTCATATATCAAGATGCCGGGCGGTGATGCTGCAGTCCTGGAACCCTGGCGCATGGCAGCATCAGTTCTCTATCAAGCCTTTGGAAAGGATTTTTTAAATTTGGATATTCCTTATATAAAAGAGATGGAAAAAGAAAATCTGTCTTTTGTTTGCCAGATGATGGAAAAAAATTTAAACTCTCCTTTGACTTCAAGTGCAGGAAGATTGTTTGATGCAATTGCTTCCCTTTCATGTGTGCGGCATAAAATTTCCTATGAAAGCCAGGCTGCAATGGAACTTGAATCCCTGGCAGACAAAAAT
>JACNHV010000324.1 GCA_014383445.1 Candidatus Desulfobacula maris
ACGACCTTCGGGTTATGAGCCCGACGAGCTACCAGACTGCTCCACCCCGCATCACAGGAGACAATATATAGAATAGTCATGTTTCTGTCAAGTTTTTTTAATT
Organism: Candidatus Desulfobacula maris; assembly: GCA_014383445.1. Classification (GTDB taxonomy): domain Bacteria; phylum Desulfobacterota; class Desulfobacteria; order Desulfobacterales; family Desulfobacteraceae; genus Desulfobacula; species Desulfobacula maris. The sequence continues at coordinate 104 of JACNHV010000324.1, forward strand.
CTTTTGCCGGGATATTTTTTAATCTGCCAGGGTTTGTGAAAGCTCATAAATGCAAACAGTGGCTGTTCAGACCTTTGCCACAACAATTCCGGCTGCTGCATTGGCAACCATTGCACTTTGCTCAAAGCTTGCACCAATGACAAGAGCTGTTACCTTTATAATTCATCAATATTAATCATCAGATATCCAATAATGAGGTGATCATGGTTTTAAGCTCCGGGTAATTCCTTGTCACGGGAATATCGGGGAAATCCCTGATTACAGGCTCTGGCGGGCTAAAGAAAAACCCCTGGTCGGCTTCCTGGATCATCCCTATATCATTATAGGAATCTCCAAAAGCAATCACATGATAATTCATTGCCTTTAACGCTTTTACAGCCTCTTTTTTCTGATTTTCTATCCTGAGGTTGTAATCCGTGATATTGCCGTTTTTGTCAATGGTCAGGTTATGGCATAAGAGTGTTGGATAATTTAACTTTGCCATCAAAGGCTTTGCAAACTCTTCAAAGGTATCTGAAAGCAGAATAATCTGTGAGTTCTCCCTGATCCAGTTTAAAATATCCAGTGCGCCCTCAAGGGGCTCCAGAGTGGCAATCACATTTTTAATATCCTGAATCTTTAAATTATTCTTTTTCAACAAAGAAAGCCTTTTTTTCATTAGCACATTATAATCACTGATATCCCGGGTGGTCAGCCTAAGCTCCTCGATCCCGGTTTTTTTTGCAACATTAATCCATATCTCCGGCAGAAAAACACCTTCTACATCCGCAACCAATATTTTCATCGCACTACTCCTGGTCAGTTTCTTCAATTCTAATCAAAATGGGATCACCTACAACTGAATCTGTTTTTGAAATTTGTTTTAACGCCTTTTGCACCCATGCTTCCCTGGCAATATGGGTGATCATTACAACGGGCACTTTTCCATTGCTTTTCCGTCCCTTTTGATGGACGGATTTAATACTGATATTGTTGTCTCCTAATATACCGGAAATTTTAGCCAGCACACCAGGGTGATCCTGGGCCTCAAACCTAAGAAAATATTTTGTATAAAGCTCTTCCATGGGAAGAATCGGTATTGGTTTTATATTATCTTCAGGATATCCCAGAATGGGGACCCGTGTTTTAGCACCTGAAATAATATTTCGTGCAATATCAACGATATCACTTAATACAGCACTGGCAGTGGGCATCATACCGGCCCCATGGCCATAGAGCATGGTCTGTCCTGTGGCATCGGCATCAATGGCAATTGCATTCATGGACCCATCAACGTGGGATAAAGGGTTTGAACTGGATATCATTGTGGGATGTACCCTTGCTTCCACATGGTCTTCATGGGTTTTTCCAATGGCCAGAAGCTTGATGATATATCCAAAGGACCTAGCAAATTCAATATCCACTGCTGTAATATTCCTGATGCCTTCCACATGAATGTCTTTTAAATTAATTTCCATGCCGTGGGCAAGGGAATTTAAAATAGCAAGCTTATGGGCTGTATCAAATCCATCTATGTCCAGAGAGGGTTCGGCTTCTGCATATCCTAAGGCCTGGGCAGCCTTTAACGCATCTTCAAAATCTGACCCATCCCTTGAAATTTTAGTAAGGATATAATTGCAGGTTCCGTTTAGAATTGCTGCCATGGACTTGATATCATTGGCCACAAGGGACTCCCTCAAGGCCTTGATAATGGGCATACAGCCCCCGCAACTGGCTTCAAAGGCCAGATCGACCATATTTTTCCTGGCAGCCTTGACAAGATCATTTCCAAACCCGGCCAAAAGGGCTTTATTGGCAGTTACCACATGTTTTTTATTTTCAAGGGAATCTAAAATAAACTTTCTGGCAATGGTTTCGCCCCCAATGGTTTCCACAATAATATCTATAGAAGGATCATTGATAATCAGATTTGCATCAGAAACCAGGTTGGTGGTTCCAAGGTCAATGCCCCGATCTGTAGTTATATCAATATCAGCAATGGTTTTAAGATTTAAAACAGCCCCTGTTCTGGATTCCAGCAATTGTTTTTTTTGTTTTAACAGATTTGCCACGCCAGTACCGACAACACCATACCCTAAAATTCCAATATGGATTATTTTCATTCTCTTTAGACTCTCCGATGTTAACTTCTATTTAAAAATAAAGTAAATACAATATTCAAATGACGATGTCAAAAAGCTTTTGACTTTTAGCCAAATTATGTTTAATATCGCAAAATCTATAACGTTTTAATCAACTAATTGAAAAAGGTAGTCATAAATGAGCAATTCCATTTCTTATGCAGATTCAGGTGTTGATATAGACAAAGCAAATAAATTGGTTAACAGGATTAAAGATATTGCGAAATCCACTCCAAGAACAGGTGTCATGGGTGAGATAGGTGGTTTTGGAGGTCTTTATTCCCTGAATCTTTCCAATGTTGCCAACCCCGTTCTGGTCAGTTCGACAGACGGTGTCGGAACCAAGCTTAAAATTGCTTTTATGATGGACAAGCATGATACCATTGGTATTGACCTTGTGGCCATGTGTGTTAACGATATTATTGTCCAGGGTGCAAAACCCCTGTTTTTTCTTGATTATCTGGCCATGGGGGTTCTTGACAATGATGTGGCTGAAAAAATTATTCTGGGAATTGCCAAGGGATGCAATCTTGCCGGATGCGCTTTGATCGGTGGTGAAACCGCAGAAATGCCGGGGCTGTACCAAAAAGGAGAATATGATCTTTCCGGATTTTCCGTGGGTCTTGTGGACAACGATAAAATCATAGATGGTTCCTACATCAGAAATGGTCATAAACTCATTGGTCTTGCCTCAAGCGGTGTGCACAGCAATGGGTTTTCCCTTGTAAGAAAAATCTTTTTTGATAAATGCAAGTATACCATAGATACCAAACTTAATGAACTTGACACAACTCTTGGAGAAGAACTCCTTAAACCCACCATTATTTATGTTCCTACTATTTTAAGCCTTATAAGAGATCTGCCCATTCACGGCATTGTTCATATCACGGGGGGCGGAATTGATGAAAATGTCATCCGAGTCATCCCGGAAGCCTGTAAAGCCATTGTTCACAAAGATACCTGGGAAATTCCCCCTGTTTTCAAAATCCTTCAAAACCAGGGCTCTGTTTCGGATTCTGAAATGCAGAGAACCTTTAACAATGGCATTGGCATGGTAATTGTGGTACCTGATGCATCTGCCCAGGAAGTCATGGACAGGCTCGAGGCAATGGATGAAAAAGCATATTTCATCGGTGAGGTTGAATCCAGGGAAAATAATGAAACCCAGACCCAATGGGTTTAGACCTGACAGGTCTTCTCCTCTTCTTTTATCATGATTGTCCTTGGAATTGAATCATCCTGTGATGAAACTTGTGCTGCCATTGTCAAAGATGGCACAAGCATCCTTTCTTCCGTCATAGCTAGCCAGATTGATGTTCACCATAAATATGGCGGCGTTGTACCTGAACTTGCCTCACGAATGCACGTTGAAGCCATTACCCCCGTGGTGGATGAAGCAATAAGCAAAGCAAATATCATTCTTGAGGATATTGATGCAGTTGCAGCGACACGTGGCCCCGGGCTGATCGGTGCCCTTTTGGTGGGATTTACCTTTGCCAAATCTTTTGCCTGGGCACGACACCTTCCTTTTGCCGGTGTAAATCATCTGGAAGCCCATATCTATTCGCTGTTTCTCATGGACTCAAAACCTGATTTCCCCTTTATTGCCCTGGTGGTTTCAGGAGGGCACACCAATATCTACCATGTCACCTCATATGATAATTTTGAACTCATGGGACAGACAAGGGATGATGCAGCCGGAGAAGCCTTTGATAAAGTGGCAAAAATGCTGGAATTAGGCTATCCTGGCGGCCCGATAATTGAGCGTATTGCAAAAACAAAAGATCCTGCTGTCATTACATTCCCCAGGACAATGCTTGAAAAAGGCAGTTTTGATTTCAGCTTCAGCGGTCTAAAGTCATCCGTTGCCCGGTATATCCATGACAACCATATCGTCACAGCAGATGAAAAAGCACAGATTGCCGCCTCTTTTCAGGAAGCTGTCATTGATGTTCTCACACAAAAACTGATCCTGGCAGCCCAGCATAAAAACTGCCGAAACATTGGCATTTCAGGGGGGGTGTCTGCCAATAAAACCTTTGTAAACAAATTAACCCAAAAAGCAACATCCAAAAAAATAGATATTTTTGCCCCGCCCATTGAACTTTGCGGTGACAATGCCGCCATGATAGCGGCCAGAGGATATACCATGATTCAGCAAGGCCAGCTATGCCATCTTGACCATGATGTATTTTCAAGAACAAAAATAGATTAGCCTTATCCCTGCAAGTATTTTTTCTTAACCCTTAAAATTCTTTCCAAAGATTTTTTACCCATTAAATAAAGATTTTCATCTCTATTGAGCCGTCCCAGAATTTCATGGAAGGCTTTATCAATACCAGGTCCTTTATGACAGATCAGGGCCATATCAATTCCAGAAGTTAAAATCTGCTGGATACAGGTTTCCATATCATGCTCAATGGCTTTCATATCCAGGTCATCCGTCATAACAAGACCATCATATCCCATTTGATTGCGCAACAAGTCGTTGGCTATAAAAGGAGACAGGCTTGCCTGCCAATGATAGTCAAGCTGAGGATATAAAATATGAGACAGCATGATTCCTGCAACACCCTGATTTTTTGCATCCACAAAGGGAACCATGTCCGATTGAATGAGGCTCTCAAGATCAATATCCAGTACAGGGAGATGAAAATGAGAATCTTTAATAGTTCTGCCAATACCTGGAAAATGCTTGGCCACGGCCATGATGCCCTTTTCCTGTAGAGTAAGAATGATTTGGGTACCCAGCCTTGAAATAGTTTTTGCATCTCCCTTAAATACCCGGTCTTTCATAATGGAGTCCACCCCTTTTGGCGCAATATCCAGAACCGGGGCAAAATTCATATTGATCCCCACCTGGGCGAGCTCATGGGCTGTAATGGAGGCAAAGGTCCTGGCATCCTCAACCGTGTCAATAAATGGATTTCCCTTGAACACGGTAAAGGGTTCTTTAAGCCTTGCCACAGCCCCGCCTTCCTGGTCTATAGCAATAAACAGCGGGGGAAGGCCGCGTGCCCCTGCATAGGTCTGGCAGTCGGAACAAAGACAGCTCACCTGTTCCGGGGATTCAATATTCCTTGCAAAAAGGATGATGCCGCTGGCGTTAATATCATTAATAATATGTTTCAACTCATTGTTGAATTCCATACCATCAAATCCCAGCATCAATCGTTGCCCGGCCATTAATTTTTGAGTTATTTTGTTTTTATCCATTCTATTTTCTTGACTTACCCTTATTTTCTTGCCTGAAATCTATTTTCTTGACCAATCCCTTATTTCCTTGACTAACACATGTTTTAAATATTAGAACATTTCTTTTTTAAATAACCAATTACCCTAATAAAGATTAACCTTTTTAAATTAACCTGTATTTGGATACCATGAAAACCGGAACTTTTAAATCAGATTTTATTTTACTCTTTGTTGCCATCATCTGGGGATTTGCCTTTGTGGCACAGAGAATCGGGATGGATCATGTCGGACCTTTTACCTTTAACGGCCTTCGGTTTGTTTTAGGATGCCTGTCCCTGCTGCCCATTATTTATTTTCAACGCAACTCGCCATCAGCTAAAACCAATACAGGTCTTATCAAATCCGGCATAATATCGGGCATTTTCCTGTTTCTAGGGATCTCATTCCAACAGGTGGGGCTGGTATATACAACGGCTGGAAAAGCAGGATTTATCACGGGACTTTATGTTATTTTTGTTCCTTTTTTAAATCTTTTCTTCAAACAGGACAAAACCGGCCTTGGAACATGGATCGGAGCTGTCCTGGCATGTATCGGCATGTTTTTATTGAGCGTGACCAACAATATGCGTATGGAATTCGGAGATGTTTTGGTTTTGTTTTCCGCCATTTGTTTTGCCTTCCATTTAATCATTATCGGCAGGTGGTCCAGCCGGTTTAATACGGCTAAACTCTCCTTTGTCCAATGCATTGTCTGCTCAGTCTTAAGCCTGCTTGTGGCTGCCGTATTTGAAACCTTTATTCTCGCCGATATTTTAAAAATTACCATCCCTTTGCTCTATGGCGGTGTTTTGTCAGTTGGGGTTGCTTATTCACTACAGATTTATGGGCAGAAAAACAGTCCTGCTTCCCATTCTGCGATTCTTTTAAGTCTTGAAGCCGTATTTGCTGCCATTGGTGGATGGTTGATTTTAAATGAAATTCTTTCAGGACGTGCTTTTTTGGGATGTGCTCTCATGCTGGCAGGAATGCTGATATCTCAATTGTATTACAAAAAATAAATATTTGAAATTCTTAACTTTTTAGCACTTTATTATGAGGCCAGGCTTGCATTATTGTATTTTTTTTGTCAATTTAATGAAAAAATACACAATAGATAAAGAGGGATACAAATGGATACAAAAGAAATTATCGAGATGGAAAACAAATTTGGTGCAAAAAATTACAAACCCCTGGATGTTATTCTTGAAAAAGGTAAAGGGATTTGGGTCTGGGACGTTGAAGGAAACAAATACATGGATTGTCTGGCAGCCTACTCTGCTGTTAATCAGGGCCACTGCCACCCCAGAATCATCAAAAAAATGAAAGAACAGCTTGATAAACTCTGTATCACATCCAGGGCATTCAGAAACAATCAGCTTTCCTTGTTTTATCAAGATATCTGCAAGCTGACCAATTCCCATATGGTTCTTCCCATGAACAGCGGTGCTGAAGCTGTGGAAACCGTTATTAAAGCTGTCAGAAAATGGGGGTACAGGACAAAGAATATTCCTGAAGGAAAAGCTGAAATCATTGTCTGTGAAAATAATTTCCATGGAAGGACCCTGACCATTATCGGATTTTCCACTGAAGAACAATACAAGGACGGATTCGGCCCGTTTACACCTGGATTCAAAGCTATCCCTTTTGGAGATGCCAGGGCTCTTGAAGATGCCATAACAAAAAACACGGTGGCGTTTCTTGTGGAACCCATCCAGGGTGAAGCCGGAGTTATTGTTCCGCCCGACGGATATTTAAAAGCTGTCAGAGACATTTGTACTAAAAACAATGTTGCCCTGGTATTTGATGAAATTCAGACAGGGCTCGGCAGAACGGGAAAACTTCTGGCTGAAGAACATGAAGGGGTTGAATCAGATGTCACATTGATAGGCAAAGCCTTATCCGGCGGCTGCTATCCTGTATCAGCCGTTCTTTCCAATGCTGAGGTCCTGGGAGTATTTCTTCCGGGTGATCATGGCTCCACTTTTGGCGGAAATCCCCTGGCCTGTGCTGTGGCAAGACAGGCACTCAAGGTGCTGGTTGATGAGGGCATGATTGAAAATGCTGCCAGAATGGGAGACTATTTTCAGGAAAAATTAAAAGAAATCCCAAGCCCTTATATAAAAGAAGTCCGGGGAAAAGGGCTTCTTATCGGTGTTGAACTGAAATATGATGCGGGCGGAGCGAGATCATTTTGTGAAAAACTTATGAAAAAGGGTCTTTTGTGCAAAGAGACCCATGAAAATGTTATCCGGTTTTCCCCGCCCCTCGTCATCACAAGACAAGACATTGACTGGGCTCTTGAAAAAATCAGGGCGGTACTTATCCCTTAAGTTTATTTAATGCATCGCGAAGTTGCAGAGTGACATCTTCGGACAATTTTCCTGCTTTTTCAATATTTGCAGCAATCTTATCAAGTCCCGCTTCTTTTGCCCGACCAGCCCAGGTATAAAAAGTATCTTTGTGACTGTCATTGTGATCAATCCAATGGCTAAACAATTTCTCAAGCTTTTGTTCAAAGGTCAATTCATGGGTATGGTCGTGACTATGGGCCTGCCCCGTGCCATGGGTGTGCGAGTGATCATGGTCTTGGGAATAGTTGTGGTCGTGGGAATGGTCGTGGGAATGATCGTGGTCGTGTGTCATAATATTACTCCATTCAAATTTTTATAGATCAAATTTTTGCAAGCCACAGGTTCTGGTGTGTATTAACATACCGGTCGCCAATGGCTGAAAACTATTTTTAGAATTTTTAATTTCATAGTCTTTATTGATACTCTTGTTATACTCATCTTTGCAAGAGTTTTTTATTGTAAAATAATGCAGGGATTGCTATGAAAATAAAGAAACCAATGGAGGCGCGCAAAAGATGAAAAAATCGCTTTTTTATTTTATGATCTTTTTTACTATACTTTGTTTATTCCCGCAGCTTATCTGGGCTAGAACCGGATATGTTTCAGACAGACTGATATTAAATTTAAGACAGGAACCAGACAATGTTTCGGCTGTAATAAAAGGATTAAAAAGCGATACCCATGTCTTTATCCTGGACGAAAATAAAGAGTTCTACAAAATTGAGCTCGAATCCAAGGAAACAGGCTGGGTAGAAAAAAAATTTATTATTTTTGAACTTCCGAAAACTCTTATTATTGACCAGCTAACACAGGAAAACAACGACCTTAAAGATAAAATTTCAAAATTAGGCTTTCTTGAAACCGATTTAAAACCAAATGAGGGCACTTTGCCTGCCGACCAAGATATAAAACACGATGGCCTAATCGAAAACGCTGAAAACATTCAAAAAATTGTTCAGGAAAACCAGATGTATCAAAAAAAAATAATGGAGCTTTCCAAAGAACTTGAATTACTGAAAAAAAATGATGATCCATTAAAAATTGGTATGATCAAATGGTTTCTAGCAGGAGTTGGTGTTCTGCTTATGGGATGGATTGTCGGGCGGAGTGTGTCGTCAAGAAAACGAAAATCCAATTCTTTGCTTAACTGATAGCCAAAAGCCCGCAATAGCTTGCCTTTTGGTTCAATATCTTGAGTGGAGGTAATGATTTTATTTCACTAAAGGAACTATAAGTCCGCCATCCATCAAAAACAGAACACTTGCATCCCTGCCCTTTTCTTCCAGGGCCTGGTCAATGGCGGTCTGAAGATCTGAGAAAGGTTTAATAAACAGTTTTGAAATAATCTTGGGTTCAACATCCGTCACCCCCCACATTTGTGCCCAAAGTCCAATTTCTGCCATTTTGGCAGCTTTGTGATACCCCAGGACATATCCCTTTTCAATGGTTTCAAGGGCAGCTTTAGGCGTGTCACTTGAGCCTAGAAGATCGGCAAAGGCTTTCCCACCGATGCCACACCTGCATTTTGCCACAAGGATCATGATCCCATCTTCTTTTAAGGCAAGCTTTGCATTATCTATGCCTTTTTGTGCCTGGTACAGATCAATATCCTGGGGAAATTTAACTATAGATACCACAATATCCGCCTTTTTTTCCAGGGGTGCTGCAAACACCTCATTGGCAAATTCAATGGCAGCATGAAAGGAATCATTGATATGACCACAGCAGGTGGCATAGATTTTGTGATTTTTATCCAGAACCGTCATGATTGAAAAAATTTCCTGTTTTACGGTTTTGATGGCATCAATCATATCCTCGTGAACCGGGTTACCTTCGAGGGCCAGGGCTTTGGCTTCAGGAGCAAGGGCAAGTTTATGATTCTGTTCTATGGTTTCATAGCCTGCAATCCCGGGCAGAAAGGATTTTCTTCCCCCCGTATATCCTGCAAAATAATGGGGTTCCACAGAAGAAATGATGATGATCTTATCTGCCTCGACACCGGCCTTGTTGACATACATCTGTGTTCCATTAGTGGACTGACCCAGGAAAACCATGTCTTCTTTGACCCTGGCATCATGAACAATAATCCGATCTTTAATCTCCTCATAAAAGGAACCAAAAATCTGAAGATATTCTTCCTGGGACGGGCCCCTGTGGGCACCCGTGGCAATGATGAAATTAAAATTTGTCTGTTTTAAATCATCAAAAATGAATTCAAGAATTTTTTTGGTGGGAGTGGGTCTTGTGGCATCGTTGACAATTACAAGCACCTTTTTTGCATCACTTAAAAACTCTTTAAAGCTTTTAGAGTTTATGGGATTTTTGATGGCCTCTTTTATATTTTCATCTTCATCATCAATTGTAACGTCATTTGCTTCAAGAAAACTGACCTTGATATCATCACTGATCGTAGCTGACATTGTGCTGTCTTTACCATATGGAACATCAATTTTCATAAAACCACTCCTTTAAGGATCGTTAACCAAATAAATTGGTCAATATTGCTTGTTTCTTGGCCCGTCTTCTGCGCTGCGTTAAAGGTCGAATACGTATAATAGTATGCAACCTTTAACGCAACTTGAATACGAGCCTTTATTTTTAATCCCTAGCGTATTGGACCCATATTATTGAGTTTAACCACAAAGGTATCAATCTCGGCCTTGAATAGTGTCTTGTCCCCGGCCGGAATCTGAACAAGCTGAATCCTTTCTGGATCAATATCAATACTTTTAAAAGTATTACGAAGATTTTCAACGATTTTTTTAGCCCTTTGATTTCCATTATGCTGACAGTCATCGTCAGGGCAGACGGCTGCCATGATACCCCATGCATTATGAAGGAAAGGCGCCATTAAGAGCTGTGGCTCAAGACGTCCGCCACACATGTTCACAAGTATTTCATAATTATTGTCTTTGATTTCAACGTCGGGAAGTACAGAAGCCTGAAGCTCTGGAAAATATGACCAGTTACAGGCAAAAATTATTGCCTTGGAAGATTCATGGGTATTTAAAAAGGTTGAGGCCCTTTCAATAAGCTCATCCCTGCCAGTCCCAAAATCATTTTCAATTTTGGCCGCTCCAGCCGGACAGACCTCAAGACAGATACCGCAAGCCTGACATTTGGCCGGATCAGTGGCAATACCTTTTCCATCATAGGACCTGGCTTCATGGGGGCAGGCCCCCACACAAATAAGACAACGGGCACAATTTAATTTGGTTATCGATGTTGTCCCGGGACCTTCAAGTCCCATCTCAACAAGGTCCTTTCTGGCATCTGTGAAAATTTCAGTTAAAGGAACCCCTGAAGAGCATGCAGCTTCACACCGCTTGCAATAAAAGCATGAGAACATTTTATCTGCTGCAGATTCTGAAGGTTGAACCTCTCCTGATATCAGCCCAAAAGCCGTAATTATTTTTGCCCTTGGTGCATCGGATTCCCAGCCAGTATGCTTGAACATGGGACAATGTTCAAAACAATATCCGCACCTGATACAATTTGCCAAAGTGCCTTGCCATTTTTCAAGATTTTTAAATTCTTTTATTTTATTTTCCATGGAATTAACCTTTTTATTTTAGCTGTTCACAGAATATCTCAAGTTGGTTGCAGTCACCCAGTCTTCCGGAGCCTGTGCAAGTTTACCCGGATTCAGAATATTATTAGGATCAAATGCTTTTTTGATACCGGCCAAAAGATTTAATGAATCTGATTTTTCAATTTTGAACGATTCTGCCTTGGAAAGTCCTATACCATGTTCGGCACTGGTGGTCCCATTAACAGATCGGACATATTCATAAATTTCAGTGATTGCCTTTTTGGAAGCAGCCCACTGGTCTTTTCTTTTTGTGTCCATTAAAATTTTGGTGTGCATACACCCGGAGCCGCAATGGCCATAGGCCGTCATTACGATATTATGTCGATCTGCTATTTCATGGACTTTGCCTGCCAACTCCGCCATTTTTGAGTAGGGAACCGCCATGTCGTCGGCAAGGGATGTGCTAGCGAGATTGTCATCATATTTTGAAAGTGCTGGAAACAGTTTTTTGCGTCCCATGAAAATTTTTGCCCGTTCCTTTGGATCATAGCTGGCATGAATATCCTGACCATTGTGTTTCTCACATATTTTCTTCATCTTGTCGATTTCATAATCAACAGCTTCTTTTACCATACCGTCTGCTTCAAAAATTAATGCTGCAGCAACCTCTTTAAGTCCGAGATCCATTGTTTTGTTGACGGCTTTTATGGCAACAGAATCCACCAGTTCCAGCATGGAAGGAATCGAACCCGAACCCATTATTGAACCGATGGCTTCGCCGGCATCTTTAAGAGAATCAAAATTGGCAACCCCCATGCATCTGAATTCCGGGATGGGAACAAAGCTTAAGGTCGCTTCAACCACAATACCAAGCGTGCCTTCAGACCCGACTATGAGTTTATGGAGCTGGTAACCGGACGCTTCAACCCTTGTGCGGGCACCAAGGCTGACCAAATCGCCGTTTGCCAGGACCACCTTCATTCCAAGAACCGCATCCCGTGTGGCGCCATACTTCACAGACCTGACCCCACTGGCATTGTTGGCAATTTCACCGCCAATGGTTGCAATCCTTGAAGAAGCTGGTGTAGGGGGATAAAACACCCCGTATTTTTTTAAAGCAAGATTAAGATCATCATCAACAACACCGGGTTCAACACGGCAGTAGACATCCGCAAGGTTGATCTCAAGAATCTTATTCATTCCTTTCATATCGAGCATAATCCCACCATGGATGGGAACGGCCTGACCACACATTCCTGAACCGCCACCCCTGGCAATAACCGGGATAATTTCCTCATTTGCATATCTCATGATTTCCTGAACCTGTGAGGTGTTTTCCGGTTTGACAATAGCCCATGGCATGGCATGATGCACAGAAGAATCTGATCCGTAAATATAGAGGTCGGAAGGATCTGTTTTAATATTTCGTTCCCCGACAATAGCTCTTAATCGGGTGACATCAATTGTTTTCATTCGGAACTCCTCCTTTTTTTTTAAATCTGTTGAATCTTCTATATTTATACAATTATTTTCAATAGTGTGCGACTAATACTTCCATAAAGATTTGAAAATTTCAATCTTAATTCGCAACTTGTTAAACTATTGTTAAAAATTTTTAGAATTACCATCCTTAGAATTACCATAATTGGAATGATAAAAGGGCACTAACAGACATGCCCTTGCGGGCACAACAAATTATGAAAGCGTATTGAGATGTG
>JACNHV010000246.1 GCA_014383445.1 Candidatus Desulfobacula maris
ATTTTAGGAGATTTTGCCACCTTTTTTATTGAATTTTATGAAATATTCGGGTTAGAGTACCCACCTGTTATGTTAACAACTTTTTTCCGGATGAAAGCACCACCCCCAACAAATCTCTTGACAAAAGATCCAACAACAGAAGTTTCTTTATTAACATATCGTTCATATTCCTCTGACTGACGGATTGAATTATCATAATAATTGACAATTTTGAAAGCGGCTAATCCCAATTTTGGATTATTTTTAAATTTTTCAATACACCACTGAATAGCATTTTTATCTGGAAAAGAATCATGGTCTAAAACCAATATATAGTCACCTCTTGCTATTTTAAAACCCTCGTTCCATCCTGCAATCCCAATATTTTTTTTTAATCGACATAATTTTACTTTAGGAAATTCTTTTTCTACCATTTCAGGGCTTCCATCAATTGAATCATTATCAACGACAATTATCTCAATATTTTTATAGGAAAGTTTCTCAACCCTATTAAGTACATAACCAAGCTTATCTTTTGAATTCCAACTAAGAATATTAATTGACACAAGCGGGGATTCATTTTCAATATTCATTTATTTCCCTCTACTTTTATAAATATTTGTTTAACTTTTTTCAAAGACTTTACCGCCCCATGATCGAATTACACCATGCGCCATTCCCATCGTTGTAATTACATACCCAGTTGCACCTGGAGTCTGCAGAAGATGTTCAGCAAAAGAACCAACCATAAAGCTTGAAAAAATTAATAGCGCCACTATACAAAAGAACCTTTTATCTTCGTCCTTTATTGTTTTTATTCCCTTGTAAGTGCGTAAAAATATTGAAATCAATAAATTGAGATATAGTATAAAACCTATTGCACCCGTTTCAACTAAAAGCAATAAATAGTCATTGTGCGAGGTGTTATCCCAATTCGCCACTTTATTTAATGCAACACGGTCATTTCCTAAGCCAAAACCCATTATAGGCCTTGCCTTAAAAGTTTTGATTGAAGCTGGCCATGCTAATCTAGTACGAAACTCCCAAGATGAGAAACCGACTTCTCTCGTCGTTGTAACATCCTCATATAATCCATGATAAATCTTATACGAAAACATAATTCCAACTAAAATCACAAGAAAGAAAGGAATAATTATTTTTCGTCGAGTTTCTTTGAATAATAATAAAATTGAAGATGCACAAATTAAAGAAACCCATGCAGCGCGCGTATAACATAAAATAAAAGCTAATGATAAAATAGGCAATAGAAGTATCGAGAAAAATCGTAGCATTTTATAACGATTAGAATTGGCTATGTAATAAAGAAAAAACATCATATAACATAAGAAAAAACCAAAATTATTTTTGCTCATTACAACACTTAAAGGAATATTTTCTGTTATTGATATATATATTTCTGGATTGAGAATAAAAGCATATATTGCAGGAACTAATGTGAATAATATTGCAATCATAAATGAGATAAGAAGAATCACGAATGACTTTTGATTTCTGCATTCATTTGCTACAAGGATATATAAAAATAAATATCCAATCAAACGAAATAGTTTTTTAGAAAAATTGATATAGTCAGTAGCAACAGAAAAAGTTATAATCCCCCAAATAATAAATAATAAGAATGGAAAAAAGGAAGTGTTTTGATAAATCTTTCTTCCATATTGTAAGTAGTAAAATAAAGCAAATATAATAATCATTAAAGTATAGAAGCCTTCTGCGCTAATCGAATATATGCCGAAAGACATTTGAGGGGAAAGTAAGAAAGGTCGAATTGCCGTTAAAAATGCGATTCCATAAATTGGTTTAATGACATAAATTATTAAAAATCCTAAGCAGGCGATTACTGTTATGAATAGTGATAGCATTTAACGTCTAACTCCTTTTTTGCTCATGGAAAATCGCCCTTATTTTGATCATAGCGAAAAGCACTAAGGTTAAAAAATAAATAAAGGAAGAGAACACAAGTCCCCATGCGGCACCAAACACGCCAAAAAATTTTACAAAAATGAAAACCAAAAAAATTGTGGAGAAAAAGAATAAAAACTCAAACTTCATTATTAAACTTGGTAACTTCAACCCATAAAATATGGCCATGGGAGGAACGCACATTCCAGAAATAAATACTTGTATTAATAATATGTTTGTTAGTTGGAAACTATCATTATACTTTTCCCCAAAAAGCAGGGTAATGAGAAAAGGTGAAAAACGTATTAATATTAAAATGACGAATGCTATGCAGCTCAAAATCAACAAACTTTCTTTAAGATATTGTTTAAAATTTTCGGGAGATGTCAAAGCATTCGTTACTCGAGTAATAAATACTGGCATTATTGTTCCTACAAAAAGCATAGCAAGAGCTGAAAAGCGAACGGCTGCACTATAAAGTCCCAAGTCATAAAAAGATACAAACCTTCCAAGTAAAAATATATCCATACGGTTTGCCATAAGTTTAAACACGTTAGATACTATAATCCATTTTACGAAATGAAAACTTTCGCCCAATGTTTGATTATTGTAGTGGAAAAGCTTATCGAATTTTTTATAAATTAAAGAACACATTGTAATCACTAAAAAAATTGAAACTCCAAGATAAGAAAACGATAAAATAGGCAAACTGAGAAATGACTTTAAGAAAAATATTGTTAATATGACCAAGAGGATGATTATATTGAAGGCGGAGTTAACCACTGAAAAAGCACCAAACCTTTTTTCAACTTGAAAAGTTGCTGCATACGAAGAACTGATAGACAACAAGGCACCAGTCAGAAGAGCTATTAAGATCCAAACGACTACCCCCGGTCTTTGAAAAACGACAAATGCAAGGGTATAGCTGAGTGGATAACAAAGAAGGAATATAAACAAAATAAAACATATTTTAAATACAAGGTTATCTCTAAGATAGCTAACTTTTGCTTTATCATCTACTTGGGAACATGCAAACTTTACATAAGTTAAATCCAGGGGAGCAGTTAACTGCCAACAGAACATCATAATTGTAATAAAAAGAGAGAACTCGCCAAACTTTTCAACAGTTAAAGATTTTGTTATAATAATTAATGTTACAAAAGAAATAAAACGTAAAAACCCTGATCCAACCAGCACTGAAATGTACTCAATGAAAACCTTGATTTTATCATTTCTCATCATAATTCAAGCCTATTTTTACTAACACCCATGCCCTGGCGGGCACAACAAAACGTGAACGATCATGGTCAAAATACCAAAAAGTTTGACCATTTGTAAAATTTTGCAATAACAACATTGAAAAACTCTTTCATATAAAATCTGTCAAGATTAATTAATATGTTATAACCTAGGTCACCTATTGGTCACTATCTAAAATACCCTCTATGTGTTATTGTGCTATTACCTTATCGAACCAAGTCTCAGGAGCTGCACCAATTTCTGTAAAATGTGAAATTGTTGGTGTTAATTCTCTGAAATTAGTTGAATTTATAAACATAGGATCATTGAAAAGAGAATTTAGGTCAAATAATTTGTTATATACGATCCACCCAATACTCTTATAATTATAATGGAAAACTCTAAATTCTGCAGAGTCTCGCCAATAACAATTCTCATTTAACTTAACTTGCGCTTTTTCCCCTATAGCAACATCGTAATTGCCGAGAGTATTATAAACAATGTTCCGCTTAACTTCGGCATCTTTAACTATTTTCAAAGGAGACATTAAAACTATAGCGGCAGGAGCATTATTGACACTGACTACTTGCGCATGCCACTTTCCTTCTTTACTTTTAATTATAACAGGAGGGTTAATAGCACCATTAAATAATACCCTTAAATCCCCCCCTTCCCAAAAAACTATTTGGCCTTGAATTTTGTTAATATAAAACAAATCTCCATCCCGCACGGCCTCTGGTTTTTTCGTTGTTGCTAACGACCACAAGTCTCCTGTCCTTTGTCTAATTATTGTATTATTATTAAATTTAACACCATTACTTGATGATGGTGAATGTGCCTGAAGAGAAAATGCTGGGTTTGCCCCCCCTGAGCCTATAAGGCCATTATCAATTATGAGATTGTGACTTATCAAAATATTATCTGAATTGCCATCGTGCCCACTATCAACTGAAATTGCCCCCCTCCAGTTATTATAAATTAAGTTATAACGAACCTGGGACTCACCAGCACTGTAAAGTTCCAAAGCACTACTCCCTTTATTTGGCTCCCCCCCCCCATAACCATTGTTGTGAATGCGGTTATACTGAACTTTGATCCCTCGGCTCCAGTAACCGATGCCAATACCATGAAGATCGTTAATATCTTGCCTGCATTGCCCGTTGTGGTTAACGTCATTCTCAGATATAATGCAGTTTATGCAATATCGGAGATAAATTCCGCCAGTACTGCCGCCGTTTACTTCACATCCAGACACCTTTATATTCTTGCAGTTGAACAACATGAGCGCCGCTGTGGTAGAGTTTGTCACCAAGCAGTTTCTTACTTCAATGTTTTCGGAATCGTATATTGCTAAAGCGCCTAAATGCCCTCGCACACCAGAACCGCCTGAAATATCAAGCCCATCTATTACAATGTGCTGTGCTTCTGTAACATGAACTGCATTTTTGTTTAGTGTTACAAATTGTATATCAGTTCCATTTTCCTCTGGATTGCCATTTATATCCTTTATATACCAAATTCCACCTTGGTAAGAATAATTATGATTTTCAAGATCAGAAATTTTCTCGCGGAGGGAGATCCTTCGGCCATTGTAAATCATCTCAGTACGTTCTGATAAGCCATGAATCTTAAATACATTTTCAAATTCAGGCACAGAACTCCACAATGGTTCCAGTCTAACAGAATCAATCCATAATGTATTACTCGATCCGTTTTTAATACCAATGTGAGCTATAGGAACCTCCATAATAGGAGATTTCCATACTATTTCCATCTTCCACCACCCTGAAGCATTACGTTCTAAAGATACCCAATTTGGTTGTTTTCCCCAAGTCTTGAATGTTTTTGCCTGCGATTCGTTTTGCAAAAAATTATTATTATTCACACGAATCTGGAGCAATAAGAGTATATCTTTATAAGACTTTGTGTGAAATGTCAGAAGATAGCGGGAGTCTGAACGACACTCGACGTTGAAGTAAGCCACAGAAGAGGGAGGTATCCTAAGGCTTTTTTGCCCATGATGAGCCATCTGCGAATCAATCCTGTTATTACCACTCAAAACCCAATGTCCCTCCTCTTCAAAACTGCCCACTTTCAAGGGAATGAGGGAGTACCTATCGAACGTTGCCCCGCCTGAAAATTGATAAGTATTGTATACTTTCGGCCTCTCTCCCTCACCATAGGCACCAAATGTGATTGGATTAGCAGAGTATCCTTTGTTCGAAATATTCAGCGTTCCATACCAAGTTCCGCCTCGCTTGAATAATATGGTGTCGCCGGGCCCAAAATTAACGCTATTGACTTTTTCTAATGTCTGCCACGCTGTGTTCGCAGATTTTCCATCATTTTTGTTATTTCCAGTACTATTAACATAGTATATATTCCCTGAATATGCGAATAGACAATCTTTAGATGCAACCTCAGTAAATAGTACGACTTGCACAAAAAATAGCAACAGGAAAATCAGAAATGAGCTATAAAGTAGTGATTGGGGACGTTGTT
Organism: Candidatus Desulfobacula maris; assembly: GCA_014383445.1. Classification (GTDB taxonomy): domain Bacteria; phylum Desulfobacterota; class Desulfobacteria; order Desulfobacterales; family Desulfobacteraceae; genus Desulfobacula; species Desulfobacula maris. Next base: position 5,644 of record JACNHV010000246.1, read on the forward strand.
TCATATTTCGGGGAGTGGCGGCGGACGTTCGTGCAGAACGTGCAGTACTCTTTGAGACCTTTAAACAATGGCAATTCTCAAAATTTGCCCATAATAAAATCAATGGATTACGATGTCGGAACCCAGAAAAAAAAGGGTTATTCAAAGGTCTCCAGGGAAAATTTTGAGATAATGTAAGCATTTGGGGTCACCCATTAAAAGGTCCTTGTCAATAAAATAAACTCATCCATAACAAAAAAAATTGTTTTTTTGTCAAGTTGCACTGTCCACGTGCCCCTAATTGTACTCTTTACCTGTTGATTACCATTTTTTCCTGCGCCCATTATTTCTTACAAATTGTGTCGGTATCTAAATTACCGCACCAGTCACCCATCAGGTTCAAGGTCAATAGAAAAAATGTCTCAGCAGAGGGTTGCGGAGTATAGAGACCACAAAGAATCTCGTAACGGAGCAACCCGGCCAATTTCCAGACCCCTGTGCCTGTGTGGACAACTTTATAGTTGATCTGGCTGTTCTTATCAAATGCCCTGGCAATGGGGGCAATTTTCATGAAATTGGGTCTGGCACCTGCGATTAGGAAAACTTTCATAAATAATAAGACCTTGTCAATAGATTATCAAAGCGGTTTGCTTGTTTATTTATTTGACACAACAACTTCATAGAACCGATACAGAAAAAAGCCAATGATTTTGAAATATTCGCTAAAAACTTGTTTTGTGTTAGACCAGCTGAAAATTGATAAAGAGACATTATGTTGAGTATAGCGGCTTCCTTTGAAGGTTAGCTGATAATCCTCATTGGGAAATATTTTTGAAGAGATGATACTGATCCGCCGCATATGGAAAGGAGAGCTGACAAATATGGCTGATGTGTATCCTGCCATGTCCATCATCTTTTTTGCTTTCAACGCCTCAACATGTGTGTTTTCGTAGTAGCGTGGATAACCCTTTTTATCAATTGGGGTCTTCTGAAAATTAAAGATGAATAATTTTCAAGATCAAAAAAATTATAGGAATATTGATTTGCTCCTGGTATGAATCTTCTGATACTTCCCATTCAATCAGTTTCATAAACTCCTCCTTTGTTAATTACTTTAAAATCATTACATATCTGCTGACAACCCCAAGTATCTTTTTTTTCTGCATTGCAGCCACAACGCCTGCATTAAATCGTTCTGAAGATAAAGGTGCCTGGATGATATGGGTAAGGGTCCATCCGGTTTTTTTAACAATTTCATAATAATCAACAAGTAAAACAGCCTGTTCCGGATCTTCTTTATCGGCAGGGCAATTCTGAAAATCCCGCCAGTCTGCATTAATAAAAACAAATCTGGTTTTTTTCTTGGATATTTTCTTTAAAAAGAGAAAAAATCTTTCCAGAAATTTCAGGTAGTCTGTTTTTGAAAGCCCTGAAATACTTTGTTTTGCATATTCGTCGGCTTTTTTATCAAAATAGGGTGGATCACAAATGATCAGATCCGGTTTGTCCTTGGAGTTAATAATTGGTACATCATCCCAGTTGCCCTCCAGGTCCCAATAGTAGGGTTCAATCTCGGGTCTTGTGTCGGGTCTGTCATCCATGTCCAGACTTCAGCATCTTCTGCCCATAGCAAGGCAGGTATCTGCGCAGACACCTCCTCCTGCCATGGGGTCAAAAATCAAATCATTCTGTTTGGAAAAAAAATAGAGGATGTGTGCTATCAGTTGGGCAGGGATACGTCCGGGCCATTCATCACCAAATCGTTTGTCGCAGTCAGTAAAATTCCATAGATCCCATGTCCTGATCCCCCAGTTAAGTTCTTTGAACCGGGTGTAGTCATCCTTTTCTTTCAGAGCCTGTGCCCATACCAGGAATTCAGGCCAGTCGTGCTTCTGGGCAACTTGTGGAATTGTAAATCCTTTCAGTAGATCGCTATTTGGCGGATTTGCCAGGTCTGGCATTTTCGCCAAATGGTCAGATAAAGTTCTTCGGGGAATGCCCAGTCTCTTTGCAATCCTGTCCTGGGGAATACCCAGCTGGTTCAGATGGAAAATTTTAAGATCCAGATCCAGCAGGGTTGTGGCTCTGAGATCTGCAATATATGAGTCAACTGCCTGTCTTGATCTGCCGACTGCCTTGCCGATTTCCGAAGATGTTAATCTGGGATTGGTTTGAAAGGCACGTCTCGCTGTATTCTTTGTTTCAGCTTCGGTCAGCTGTTTTGGGCCTATGGCCAGTTTTGCAGCATAAAGCAGAGGATCGATTTTGTTTAAATTTTTAACAATTGCATCAATTTCAATCTGGCCGGTGTTTTTATATGCGCTCCATCTATGCACGCCATCTAATATTCGATATCGGCCTTTTTTAGCTGCCAGGTCTGAATCCGGGCAGATTTGAACCTGGATGGGCTCAAACTTAAAGCCATCTCTTATGTTTTCGGCAAAGATGCTTATACGCCTGTGATCAATATTTTCTCTTGGATAGATGGATTCATCGAAAAAAATATCTGATGTTTGAATTTTGGTTGAGATGTCTTTCATGGTTTTCTGTTTTATCGGGGTCTAAAACAGCATTTTAAGAATACAGAAGTGATTATTGACAGGGTCTGACCCAGATAAGTGTTTGTTTTTATGATAAAATCATTTAATAAATATTCGTTTTCACTTCTTAGGGCCTGCTTTTTGAGGGCAAAAACAGCATTGTAAGGATTTTATTCAGTACACAGATTCCCTGGTGAACTGTTGTAAAATTTTCATTTTTTATAAGCAGTGTTTCAACCAGCTACTGCTCAAAAAGCTTTCGCATTAATTAAGTTCCTTTAACATGGCTCTTAATTGGACACGCCAGTGGACAGGGTTTAGACCTGCTGTAGTTTTCCATGTCATATTTTTATCTAATATCCCATAAAACGGTCTTTGGGCAGGAGTTGGAAATTCCTTGGATGAAATTGGTAAAATCGGGATAGTTTTAGTAATAAGCCCCAATCCCATGGCCTCTTCCTGAATTGCTATGGCAAAATCATACCAGGAGGCAATTCCTGCATCAGTCCAATGAAATATTCCTGACAAGCTTTTTTCAATAAACTCCCATACGCCTTTGGCAAGGCCGTACGCCCAGGTTGGGGTTCCGACCTGGTCATCCACGACATTTAAACTATTTTTCTTTGTTATCAATTTCAGCATGGTTTTGACAAAATTTTCCCCATGGGAGGAGTAGAGCCAGGCTGTCCTTATTATAAGCGCTTTATTCTTTAAGATATCTCGAACTGCAATCTCCCCCTCCAATTTACTCTTACCATACACAGACTCAGGACAGGGACTGTCCTCGATTGTCCAGGGTCTGTAATTCTTCCCGTTAAACACATAGTCCGTAGAAATGTGAACCAGTCGAATATCGTTTTGTCCTGCATACTGCGCAATGTCTGCTACAGCTTCATGATTTACTTTAAAAGCTGTTTGGATTTCTTTTTCCGCCAGATCGACAGCTGTATATGCGGCGGCATTAATGATGCAGTCAGGTTTGGAAGTCTCCAAGCACTGTTTGATACTTGTTTTGCTGCAAAAGTCAACTTTTGGATAATCGCAGGATATCAATTGAATTTTTTCGGGACAGGTACGTTGCAGTTCCCATCCAAGCTGGCTATTTGCGCCAAGCAAAAGCACCTTCATTTAAAGACCTCGACGTTAACAAATGACATACTGGACTCATCCTTTGGAGACAAAACAGGTAAAGTCCCAGAAATAATTGGCCAGGTGATTCCGATGGCAGGATCATCCCATTTAATACATCGTTCGTGTTCAGGTGCATAATAGTCCGTACACTTATATATGAATTCAGCTTCTGTACTCAAAACATAAAAACCATGGGCAAATCCCGGTGGTATCCAAAGTATTTTTTGATTTTCAGCCGAAAGAACAACTCCAACCCATTTTTTGAAAGTTGGTGAAGATTTACGTAGGTCTACAGCAACATCAAAAACTTCTCCAGAAATTACCCTTGCCAGCTTACCCTGGGGTTGTTTGATCTGATAATGAAGCCCTCTTAATATACCTTGAGTTGACTTGCTGTGGTTTTCCTGAACAAAAGGAGGAGCCTTTACATGTTTTAAAAATTCGTCTTCACGCCAGGTTTCCATAAAAAAGCCCCGATGATCGCCAAAGGACTTTGGTTTCATTAAAACAACTTCAGGAATATCGAGTTTTGTATATTTCATTATATAAATTTCTGGTTAAGAAGGTTTAACAAATATTTACCATATCCATTTTTCTGTAAAATAAGCGCCTGCTTTTCTAATTGTTCTGAATTAATATAACCCATCCTATAGGCAATTTCCTCAGGGCAGGCAATTTTAAGACCCTGACGGTCTTCAACGACTTTGATAAAAACACCTGCATCCATGAGGGATCCATGGGTTCCTGTATCAAGCCAGGCAGTGCCCCGGCTCAAGAGTTCAACAGTCAGTCTTCCTTTTTCCAGGTATGTATTATTAACATCTGTTATTTCCAACTCTCCCCGATCAGAGGGTTTAATCTGCCGAGCAATATCAACCACATCATTATCGTAAAAATAGAGCCCTGTTACTGCATAATTTGACTTTGGAACAGCAGGTTTTTCTTCAAGGCTGGTAACATTGCCTTTATCATCAAAACCGGCAACACCGTATCGTTGAGGATCTTTGACATAATATCCAAAAATAGTTGCGCCTTTATCCTTTTTAGTAATCTGCTGCAAACGATCAGATAATCCTTCACCATAAAAAATATTATCTCCAAGCACCAAAGTAACAGGATCTTTACCTATAAACTTATCTCCTATTAAAAAGGCCTGGGCAAGGCCTTCTGGAGAAGGTTGAATAGCATATTCCAAAGATATACCCCATTGAGAACCATCTCCAAGTACTTTTTTGAAACTGCCAAGGTCGTGGGGAGTTGTAATTACTAAAACCTCTCTAATTCCTGCAAGCATCAAAGTTGACAGAGGATAATAAATCATTGGTTTGTCGTATACCGGCATCAATTGTTTACTAACTGAATAAGTTAATGGGTATAGACGAGTTCCAGATCCGCCTGCAAGAATTATCCCCTTGCGCATAATTTATTTCCTTCTTGTCTCTGTTTGGGTCTTAATCATGATTTTTTAAAAAAGCTGTATCCTTATCCGGCCAGCGCCTTCCAGCATTTTTTGAATTTCTGTTGGCAGGTAGAGCTGATGGTTTCCCGTGATGGCAAGCCTTGCTGTATAGATTTCTCCTGTGGCAAGGTTTTGTATTCGGGCGGCCACTTTCTGTTTGTTCTCCGTGCTTATACCTTCTGCTGCAGCAAGCTTTCGCTGGGCTTCGGGGATGATGATCTGTTCCTGGTAGGTGTCTTCTCTTACTTCCCATTCTATTAATTTCATGATGGTCTCCTTGACTAGTCGTCAAATATTTTTTTTACCATGAAGGGCATGAAGATAACGGGATAACGGATAACGGGGTCTGACCCTGATAAGTGTTCGTTTTTATGGGATAATCGTTGAGATTTGGGATGTTTTTTGCTCTTAGCGCCGGGTTTTCGGGGTCAAAAACCGGGTTTTAAGGAGTTGGGGGTCAGGCTTCGGCAATAATAAAGGTCTTGTTATATTTCGTAGCGGAGCTCTTAAAACTTATAAGAATAAAATTTCAACATCCTTTATTTTCTCAAAATCTTTATCCATTGTAACCACTTGCAGGCCATAATATTTAGCCGCGTTATACTGGTAGGCATCATCAAAATCCAAATTCAGGTTTTTCCTGACATTTACAACACCTTTGTACAGTTCCATCGGCAATGAAAGAAGTCTGATATCAGGCATGACATCTTAAAAAAATTTCTGAAAAACATCTTCTTTATTATATCTGAAAAGAATTACACCAATGGAGTGCAAAGAGAAATCTGTTATGCTGAGATTCCCGATATTGTTGATCAGGAAGCTCTTACACTCTTCTTTCTTGTCCTGCCCCAAAAAGATAATGGGGTCTGACCCCAATAAGTATTTGTTTTTATGGCAAAATTGTTCCAATTGGGGGTGTTTTCCCCTCTTAGCGCCGGCTTTTTGGGGTCAAAAACAGCATTTTAAGAATTTTATAAAAATCTGGTGATAATTCCTCACCAGTTATTGCTGTTCCAAGACCTTACATGTGTCCTTCAGGGTTCCAGATAGGTTATTTTTGCCATTATCAGGCAGCATTTTCTTTTGATCGAATTGTCAAAGTAAGTCCAAGGGAATTTAATAGTTTGTTCAGGCTTGAAAGATTTGGATTGCCTTTTTCCGACAACATTCTATACAGAGTTTCCCTGTTAAGATCCGTTTCTTTGGCAACAAGCGAGACCCCCCTTGCTTTTGCCACGTCCCTCAGAGCAAGCATGAATACTTCCTGGGCTCCCTCTTTAAGGGCTTCATTTAAATATTCTGTAGCATATCCGGGGTCCTTCAGTCTATTCAGAAGTCCTTCCTGATAATTTGCAGTAGCCATCATTCTCCTCCTGTATGATCCTGCCAAAAGGCATGCGCTTTTTTAATATCTTTTTTCTGGCTGCTTTTATCACCAGCACAGAGCAAAAGAACTATGTTGCTTCCTTCTAACCCATAATATATTCTGTATCCAGGGCCGAAATCAATCCTTAATTCATACACGCCCCTTCCAACACCTTTGGCATCCCCAAAATTACCGAGTCTGATTCTAGCAATTCTTACATCAATTTTGATCTGGGCCTGGACAGTGCTTAAGGTATAATAACGGGGTCTGACCCCGATAAGTATTTGTTTTGATGATAAAATCGTTCCAAAAATCTGCGTTTTAGCTTCTTAGAATAAACTTTTCAGGGGCAAAAACAGCATTTTAAGAATTTTGCAGGGGGACTGCAAATCAAACCCGCCAGAAATTAACATTTGATATTATAATATTCGATGGATTCGGCCGGGTCAGCCAAGGGATCATGAACCAGGACCCGGGTGCCATAGGATTTCAGTTCAGAGATAATATCAACAACTTTTGTATTTCTCAGGTCAGGGCAGTTTTCCTTGAATGTCAGGCCCAATATACCAATCTTTGCGTGTTTAACGTTTATGTCTGACTGAATCATCAGTTTTATTGTTTTGGAGGCAATAAAGCTTGCCATATTGTCGTTAATCCTTCTGCCTGCCAGGATTACCTCGGGATGGTATCCTTCAGACTGAGCCTTATAGGTCAGGTAATAAGGGTCAACCCCAATGCAGTGACCGCCCACAAGCCCCGGGGTGAAAGGGAGGAAATTCCATTTGGAGCCGGCCGCATCAAGGACATTTTTTGTGTCTATGCCCAGGGTATCGAAAATCAGGGCAAGTTCGTTCATCAGGGATATATTTAAATCCCTCTGGGTGTTTTCGATGACTTTGGCGGCTTCTGCCTCTTTTATGGTATTTG
>JACNHV010000282.1 GCA_014383445.1 Candidatus Desulfobacula maris
CTTGAAATATTCAAGACCCTCCCCCTTTTTCATGTCCAGCCAGGCAAGGTTATTCAATGGTTTACCAAGTTCAGGATGAAGCCTTTTTGCAAGACTTGAAAAATGGTCTGCTATCTTGGCACCAGCACCCCGGCTGCCGGAGTGGGTTAAAAATGCGATATATTCTCCTGATTTTAGTCCGATATCATCCTGGAGTAAAGTCAATTTGCCAAATTCTGCAAAATGATTTCCTGACCCACTGGTTCCTAATTGTTTATGGGCCTTGTCTTTTAATGATTTAACCACATGGCTGAATGCCCAGTCTTCATCCATGACGTAATGCTGCCTGGGGCTGTTGAATTCTTCTCCCACACCAAATTTTGTCTGGGTTTCAAGGGCCTGCCTGAATCTGTCTTTATTGGTTTCATACTCCCCAAAAGGGATGGGAAGTACAGATAATTTCATCCGGCAGGCAATGTCAACTCCCACTGCATAGGGGATGACAGCATCCTTAACGGCCAGGACACCGCCTATGGGAAGCCCGTATCCTTTATGGGCATCCGGCATCAATGCGCCTTTAATGGAAATAGGCAGACTTACAGCATCGTCCATTTGCGATATAGCGGCAGGGTCGAGATCTTTTCCCCAAATAGTATATTTAGCCTTTTTTGTCATATGGTTGTTGCTTTTTAAATTAAGAAAGACTGCCTGATTCTGATAGATCAAGAAGCCCTTCAAGGTTTTTAATTAAAATAGTTTTTGTCTGTACCTCAATATAAGAAGAGTCCATCATTTTTTTTAATATTCTGGAAACGGTTTCAGGTGTGGTACCTATCAGGTTGGACAATTGTGCCTTTGAAATGGGAAGTACCACCTGTTTTTCGTTTTTCTGTTCTTTGGAAAGGGTGAGAATATAGGCTGCAAGCCTTGCTGGAACTTCTTTTAAACTCAAATTTTCAATCTGCACGGTAAAGTCCCGAAGCCGCTTGGACAAATCTGCCAGCAGGATCATCCCGAGCCCGGGTGTTGCAGTAATCAAATCTACAAATTTATTCCTGGGAAGGAAAAGAATTACAGATTTTTCTAGGGCCATGGACGAGGCTGGAAAATTTTTTCCTTCAAAAACCGGAACCTCGCCAAAGGTGTTACCGGGACCGTAAATATGAAGGATCTGCTCTTTACCCTCAAAGGAAAGTTTAAAAACTTTAATTTTCCCTTTTTCAACCATATAAAACCCGTCTCCCTTATCTCCTTCATGAAAGATCATCTCTCCCCTGTCAAACTTGAGAGTTGAGGCAATGGAAGTTATTTTTTCCAGGTGTTCATCAGAAAGGCCTGAAAAAAGAGGGATTGTTTTTAGGTTTTTAATAATATACAGTTAACTCCTGTTAATGTTCAAAAATAATTAAAATACTTCAAAAGCCAAAAAAAATCAAAAAAAGTAGATTACTTGATCCAGGTCAAGGATTTATATTCTTTTTTATAATAAGTTCCAATCAGGATGTAAAGATTAATTGTTTGTCAACCATAGTATAAGGAGAAAGAAACATGTTTTGTTTTCAATGTCAGGAAGCAGCTAAAAACCAGGGATGCACCATCAAAGGTGTTTGTGGAAAAGAAAATGATACAGCCAATCTTCAGGATCTGTTGATTTATAATCTTAAGGGAATAGGCGTTATTGCAAGCGCTGCCAAGGCCCAGGGTGCAGCAACCCCTAAAGAGACGGGACTGTTTGTTGCCCAGGCGCTTTTTACCACTATAACAAATACCAATTATAATGAAGAAAATTTGAAAGATTGGATTTTGCAGGCCCAGAAAGTCAAAAAAGAATTATTTGAAAGCATGAAAGATAAAGTGGGAAGCAACCTTCACGAAAGTGCCACATGGTATTCCGATGATGTGACTTCCTTTAGCTCCAAGGCGCAAACAGTGGGAGTCCTTTCAACGGAAAATGAGGATGTAAGATCCCTTCGTGAACTTCTTGTCATAGGCTTAAAAGGGATTGCAGCTTATGCAGACCATGCATCAGTCCTGGGGGTCGAAAAAGATGAAATTTATGATTTCCTGTTTAAAGCCCTTGCATCCACTACACAGGATCTTTCTGTAGATGAAATGGTGGGCATGGTCCTTAAGGCAGGTGAGGTGGCAGTCACCACCATGGCAGCTCTTGATGAAGCCAACACAACAGCCTATGGCCACCCGGAACTTACTGAAGTTAATCTCGGTGTCGGATCAAACCCTGGAATACTGATATCAGGTCATGATCTTAAAGATATGGAAGAACTTTTAAAACAGACCCAAGGAAAGGGAGTGGATGTATATACCCATGGTGAAATGCTTCCTGCCAATTATTATCCTGCTTTCAAGAAATTTGTCCATCTTAAAGGTAATTACGGCGGTTCATGGTGGCACCAAAATGAAGACTTTCAATCCTTTAATGGTCCGATTCTCATGACCACCAACTGCATTGTTCCCATGAAAAATAAAAACACTTACAAGGAAAGGGTCTTTACCACTGGTGTTGTTTCCTATCCTGGTACACAGCATATTGCTGACAGAGTGAAGGGTGGATCCAAGGATTTTTCAGGGATTGTTGCTCTTGCCAAAACCTGCGAGGCACCGGAAGAACTTGAAACCGGCAAAATTGTCGGTGGGTTTGCCCGCAACCAGGTATTGGCCCTGGCTGACAAAGTAGTTGATGCTGTAAAATCAGGTGCAATCAAACGTTTTGTTGTCATGGCTGGCTGTGACGGCCGTCAAAAAGGAAGAAATTATTTTACTGAAGTTGCTGAGAAATTGCCTAAGGATGCAGTAATTTTGACTGCCGGATGTGCAAAATACAGATACAATAAACTGAATCTGGGTGATATCGGCGGTATCCCGAGAGTGCTTGATGCAGGACAGTGCAATGACTGCTATTCTCTGGCTGTGATAGCCCTTAAACTCAAAGAGGTTTTTGAGCTTGAGGATATCAACGATCTTCCTATTTCCTTTGATATTGGATGGTATGAACAAAAAGCGGTCGCCGTTCTTCTGGCCCTTCTGCACCTGGGTGTGAAAGGTATCCGTCTTGGGCCAACACTGCCGGCTTTTGTATCGCCGACTGTCCTGAACGTACTTGTTGAAAACTTTGATATTAAACTGATTAAAGAAGCTGATGCAGATGTAGAAGCCATTATGCAGGGTAGATAATTAAAAAGTAGTGAGATATGAGATATGAGTGGTGAGAAATAGAGTGTTTTTTCTCTCAATACTCATATCTCACTACTCAAATCATTTGTTAAAAGGAGGCTTAAAATGAAATGCCCGGGACAAGACACTCAATACTGGAATAAAGAGGCCATCTTTGAAACTAAATGTCCGGAATGCGGTCATCCCATGGAATTTTTCAAAGATGATGCAACTCGAAGATGTGCAAACTGCAAGAAAAAAATTGTTAATCCCAAGATGGATTTTGGCTGCGCTTCCTATTGCAAATTTGCCGAGCAATGTCTTGGTGCCCTGCCTGAAGAGTTTATTGCCAAAAGAGACGATCTCTTAAAGGATCGGGTGGCCGTAGAAATGAAAAGATATCTTGGAACAGATTTTAAACACATCGGGCATGCAGCAAAGGTTGCAAATTTTGCAGAGAAAATCGGGAAAAAAGAAAAAGCAAATCTTGCAGTGGTACTTTGTGCGGCGTATCTATATGATATCGGAGTAAAAAATGTTCTTGAAAAATATGATTCCATTGAGCCTGAATACATAGAACAAGAGAGCCCGAAAGTGGCCAGAGAACTCATGGAAAAACTGGGAGCAAAAGAAGAATTGATCATTGAGGTAATTGATATCGTGGGAAACCATCACCGTCCGGTTGAGGATGATAATATAAACCGCAAAGTTCTGCATGATGCGGATATGCTCACCCATATGGCAAGTTGCGAAAAGAAAAACGGCGTTGATGATGAAGAATTTCGCAGCAAACTTGACCGGCTTTTTTTAACGACGGCTGGAAATGAGTTGGCAAAACAAGTGCTGATAGAAGCGAATTAGGAAATAGTGTTGAATCATAAGCGCACCAGAAGAATGCTTATAATTCAAATCAATATAGAATGAGGGGGACTATTATGAAAGTGATGAGAAAAATAATAAAAATAGATGAAGAATTATGTGATGGCTGCGGAAACTGCGTGCTTGCCTGTGCAGAAGGTGCGATTCAAATTATAGATGGCAAGGCAAAAGTTATTGCAGATAAGTATTGTGATGGTTTAGGAGCCTGTATTGGTGACTGTCCCCAGGATGCTTTAAAAATTATAGAAAGAGAGGCAGATGATTTTGATGAAGAGGCCGTAGAAGAGTTATTGAAACAGCAGAAAACAGAAAAAAAAGTGGCAGAACCAGTTGCCTGTGGATGCCCTTCGACGGCGATCCATACATTTCCAACAGCAAAGGAAGGATCTTGTGACTGCGCCAATAAACCAATCATGCAGGCATCTGGCGGCACATCCTGTCTGGGCCACTGGCCGGTTCAGATCAAGCTGGTTCCGGCGGGAGCACCTTTTCTTAAAGGCTCAGATCTAATTATTGCAGCTGATTGTGTGCCCGTGGCCTATCCCACATTTCATGCAGATTTCTTAAAAGGAAATGCTGTGATGATAGGATGCCCCAAATTTGATAATGCTGAAGCATATGTTGAAAAGCTCTCCCAGGTATTTAAAGTGTCAGGGATAAAAAGTATCACATCCGTTGTCATGGAAGTGCCTTGCTGTTCTGCCATGCCGATAATTATTAAGAAGGCCCTTGAAAAAGCAGATGTTGATATCCCGCTTAAAGAAGTTGTGATCAGTGCCCGTGGACAAATACTTTCATGAAGTGGTCCAGCGATGCAGAAAGTGCCATTTTAAAAGTCCCATTTTTTGTAAGGAAAAAAGTTAAAAAAAAAGTTGAAGATTTTGTTGGACAAAAAGGAAAGACATCTGTTGAATTGTCAGATGTGACTGAGTTGAAAAAAAAGTTCTTGTCCAAAGGTGGGATGGAAAAAGAAATCAAGGGATATGAGGTTACCGCCTGCTTTGGGGAGGCCGGATGCCCTAACACGGCAAATTCATGCGCCCAGCTTGCAAAAGATATTGAAGCAATTATGAAAAAAGAGAATATCCTTTCCTTTTTAAAAGAGAATGTAAAAGGGGATCTAAAGTTCCATCATGAGTTCAGGATTGCACTTTCCGATTGCCCTAATGCCTGCTCAAGGCCCCAGATCGTGGATATCGGTATCATTGGATCGGTTCTTCCAGGGATTTTCGATGAAGCCTGCACCCTTTGCAGCTCCTGCGTGGAGGTTTGTGATGAAAACGCTGTTACACTGGATGAAGAAAAAGAAACGCCTTTGATTGATTATGGTAAATGCCTCTTGTGTGCTAAGTGTATAAGGGCGTGTCCCACTGGAACCATTGGGGAAAAAGAAAAAGGTTTTCGGGTAATGCTGGGCGGAAGATTGGGGCGCCACCCCAGACTTGCCATGGAAATTCCAAAAATTCACTCTCATGACGAGGTGTTAGAGATTGTAAAAAAGTGCCTGAAGTTTTATAAAGAAAACTCTAAAATCGGCCAGAGGTTTTCCCATCTTTTTTCCTCCGTGGATCAGATTATTGATGTTTAGAATAATATATCCCTCCTTCTGTTTTTTTAAAACATATCCATAATGCTCCAGTAAGGTGATCAGCCTGGAACGGGTTATGGAAAATTTCTTATGGCAAATATCCAGTTGTTAGAGACCTTTGAAAAGGATATTGCCAGAGTAAATACTTTAAACAGATGGTGTTTGTAAGAAATTTACCTACATTAGAATCAGAAATCCTCCAATTGATTCATTGACACCATATTTAGTAGCCTGTTAACCGGTAAGAACGGATTATTATGTTTTAACAACAAACACAGGAGGATCGTATGAAAAGTAAACATTTATTAATCATTGGATTTATCGCTGTACTCACTATGGCATTTTGCCAGACAGCCTTTGCAAAGGAAAGACTCGTATTTGGTGGCGGTCCTGCAGGAGGAACATTCCAGGTGGTTGCTAATGCAGTCCAGGTGTATGGCCCCCTAAAAGATGCTGCCGAGTTTAAAATTCAGGCACAGTCTTCAGCAGGTTCAGTGGAAAATCTTAGAAAAACAAATGATGGCAAACAGCAGTTTAGTGTTGTTTATTCCGGTCATGTTTATCTAGGTCGAAACGGTATGATGAAAAATGATACCAAGAAATATGAAGATGTTCTGGCTGTTGCATGGCTCTATGGAGCACCGGGTCAGCTTGTTGTCCGTGCAGGTTCTGGAATTAAAAGTGTCAAAGATCTGGTTGGCAAAAAAGTGGGTGTTGGTAATGCCGGCTCTGGAGCATTTGCAAATTGTGAGCTCTTTTTCACCCACATGGGTGTCTGGGATAAAATTGAAAGAAATGCAATGGGTTACAATGATGCAGCACAGGCATTTGGTAACAACCAACTGGATGCTTTCTGGCTGTTTACAGCTTTTCCGAGCGGTGCTGTCATAATGGCGGCACAGACAAATGATATAGCCCTTGTAAACCTTGATGCAGATGCTCAAGCAGGCGGATTTTATAAGAAATATCCGTATTTTGCAAAACTGTCTGTTCCTGCTGGAACCTATAAGGGTGTAGATTATGACTCTCCTTCTTTTCAGGATTCAGCCCTCTGGGTAGCCCATTCAGGCGTGTCTGCAGATGCTGTATATAAAATACTTTCTTTGATCTATACGGATGAGGGACTGGCTCATATGCATGCTGCTAAAAAGACATTTAAGAAGATGGCCCTTGCAACTGGCGCTGACGGTGTTGTAACTCCTTTCCATCCAGGTGCTGAAAAATTTTGGAAAGAAAAAGGTATTTTAAAATAGACACACATTAGTTTTAAGAGTATTAATTATTAAAGATACTGGTTTTTAATTCAAGAAAACTCGTATCCTCTAACCGGTAACTGAATCATCGGGGGCAGATTTAAAATCTGTCCCCAGTGATTGCAAACAACAGGAAGGCAAGCCGTGTATGAAAAGTTAAATAGATTTGAGAAAATTTTCTTTGATGCATGTTCAGTGGCGCTGGTTGTTTTTTACTCTTATGCTGCGATCATTCAGCCCATGGCAACCCAGTATCATAGGGGAGTTTATGTAATTATAACCTATGTTCTTGTCTTTCTATTGTATAAGTCCAAATCTAAGATTATGAGAGTTGTGGACTATAGCCTCATACTCCTTTCCTTTGTCTCCATCGGATACTGGATCTATATGTTTGAGGTCATTAATTACCGGACAGGCGCTGAAACAACAACGGATATGGTATTTGCCATTATCGGTGTTTTAATTGGTATTGAACTGGCCAGACGGGTAGTGGGCAATGTATTTGTTTTTTTGGGCGTAGTCATGCTGACCTATGGAGTTTACGGGTATCTGGCACCGGATCTGGTTTCCCATGCAGGCGCTCCGTTTACGGAGTTGTGTGTCAGTATATTTTATAAGAGTGATGGGGTTTTTGGTATTATGGCCAATGTTCTGGCCACCTATGTGATTTTGTTTGTGCTCTTTGGTGCTTTTTTAGAAAAATGCGGTGCTCAGAAATTTTTTATTGACTGGCCCCTTGCTGCCGTTGGGCATACAATTGGCGGGCCTGCCAAGGTTTCGGTTATTGCATCAGGACTTTTTGGTTCCATTTCAGGATCAGCCATTGCAAACGTTGTTTCCACAGGTATGTTTACCATTCCCATGATGAAAAAAGCAGGATTTAAACCCCATGTGGCAGGCGGTATAGAGCCTGCTGCTTCCATAGGCGGAATGTTTATGCCCCCGATTATGGGGGCCGGCGGATTCATAATGGCAGAGCTCACAGGCGTACCTTATTCTACAATCATGCTTGTGGCCATATTTCCGGCGTTGATGTATTTTTTCAGTGTTTTCTGCATGGTCCATTATGAAGCCAAAAAACATAATATCGTGGGCGAAAAATCAAAAGTTTCAGCCATGGAAATTTTTAAAAAAGAATGGTTCTATATAGTTCCCTTGGTGGTCATCACCATTTTTATGCTCTATGGGTTTTCTCCCGGATATTCAGCCATTCTAGGGCTTGTGTCCTGTATTGTCATCAGTTATGCCAGAAAAGAGACAAGGATCGGTCCCAAAAGATTTGTTATAGCTTCAAGAGAAGGGACTATCAACAGTCTCAAGATTGGTGCTACTGTGGGTATTATTGGTATTATCATCGGTGTTTTAACTTTCTCGGGCCTGGTGCTTACCTTTGCCGATATCATGATTCAGATGGCAGGCGGTTCTTTATTGCTGACCATTTTTCTGGTTGCCCTTGCATCACTTGTGCTGGGAATGGGCGTGCCAGTGACAGCAGCCTATCTCATCACTGCAGTGGTTGCTGTTCCAGCTCTCACCCATCTGGGAGTAAATGAACTTGCAGCCCATATGATTGTTTACTGGCTGTCACAGGATTCCAATATAACCCCCCCTGTCTGCATTGCTGCATTTGCCGGTGCAACCATTGCAAAAGCCAATATGTGGAGAACAGCGTTTTCAGCATTCAAATTTGCAAAATTTTTATACCTTG
The DNA here is from genome assembly GCA_014383445.1 of Candidatus Desulfobacula maris. Lineage (GTDB taxonomy): Bacteria > Desulfobacterota > Desulfobacteria > Desulfobacterales > Desulfobacteraceae > Desulfobacula > Desulfobacula maris. The sequence continues at coordinate 8,579 of JACNHV010000282.1, forward strand.
GTCCCATTCTTTTCGGATATGTCCCTGGCTTTTCCCTTGATGGCAGTTCAACGGACATTATTAAGGCATTTGTCCTGATTCTGTTCGGGACCTGGGCTTATTCATGGTTTCTCAGTGGTATCTGGATAGGCAACATAAAAGACCTTTTTAAGAAAACTTCAGCATAAAAGACTTTCTTTAAAAAATTGAATCACCCCTGACATTTTGTCCTTGTCAGGGGTGATTTTTTTTATTTTCATGAACCATAAAGTTTTTATTGAAAAAATTAGTTGCATCATCAACGATTTTGTACAATATTAAATGGAAAAAAGCTTAGAAAGCCGGAATAAAGATAAATATGGTTATATAGATCTATTGATTTGGTAATAATTTTAATTTAGAAATAAGACATAATTTATGGAAACATTTGAGAAAGTCATTGACACATCTATTGCATATTTGGTGGGCCGAACATCCAGATCAATTATTAAAAGACTGACGAAAAAATTTTCAGATGCCGGGTTTGATGTAAGTTATGAACAGTGGAGCATACTTGTTCATTTGTATCGAAAAGACGGGCAGACCCAGCAGGAGCTCTCCAATATAGCAGTAAAAGATAAGGCTGCTATTACAAGGCTTTTGAATGTTCTGGAAAAAAAGAATATTGTGTTAAGAATCCCGGACAGGAATGATAAGAGAAGCAAGCTTGTCTATCTTACCAATAAAGCAAAAGCTTTTAAAGCAGATTTGATTGCTGTTGTGGAAGAATTGTTAGAAGAGGCAGAGCATGAAATTTCTTCAAAAGAAATAGCCCAGTGCAAAGCCACTTTAAATAAAATATTCGCAAATTTTGACCGGCTGAATCAGTAAATCATAATTCCACCAATTTGTTTTGAATGGCATACCTGGACAATTCGGCATTGTTTCGTATATTTAATTTTTTTAATATTCTGGCTCGATAGGTATCAACGGTTTTGACACTGATATTATAGGATATTGCGATTTCCCTGTTTGTAGAGCCCATGGCAAGCTTTCGCAAGACTTGAAGTTCTCTCATGGACAGGGATTCTGTAAGGCTCCCTTTTTTATTTCCCCGGATCACTCTAAGGGCCAAAGCCTCGCTTGCCTTTTCAGTCAAATACCGTCCTCCGGCATGGATTTTTTTTACAGCTGCCACAAGCTGTTCAGGAGCTGACTGCTTTGTGACATATCCCATGGCGCCTGCTTCTATTGCCCTGATAACATATTGCTCTTCATCATGCATGGTCAGAATAAGGACTGGCACATCCGAACAATAACTGGTTAACCGGGCCACCACCTCAAGTCCATCCATGCCTGGCATGGAAATATCAATCACTGCAACATCAGGTTTTTTATTTATAGCTTCATCCAAAGCAGTTTCCCCGTCCGCTGCTTCTGCAATCACCTCAATCTCATTGCTGTCTTCCAGAACTCTTCTTAAGCCCTCTCTGACAATATAGTGGTCATCTGCAAGAAGTACCTTTATCATGCATTATCCTTTTATTTTGACTTTACAGCAAACACTTGTTCCCTGGGACAATCGGGAAGATATGTAAAGTTTTCCACCGACAAGATTGGCCCGCTCTCTCATTCCTTCAAGTCCGAATCCGTTAACGCCGTTGTTATTGAGAACGTCAAATCCACACCCATTGTCCTGTATTAAGAGGACGATTTCATCATCTTCTGTTTTTAATTCAACTATAATGGTGGTTGCCTTTGAGTATCGAAGGGAGTTGGTCACAGCCTCCTGGCCAATTCTATATAATGCTGTGGAAAGAGTATTTTTGATTTTGGGGATCTCACCGTGCTTGAATACACAGGAGACATTAGATCGTTTTTCAAAATCAGATAACAAAGATTCCAATGCATCAACAAGCCCAAGGTCATCCAGCACCCTTGGTCTTAAGCGATAGGCCATGTCTCTTACATCATTAATGGTATCATCGATTAATGAACACATTTTCCCGGCCCTGTTTCCAGCCTTTTCATCAAAATTCATTAGAAATTTTTCAACCCATACCGCATCAATACGAAGGGCTGTCAACACCTGTCCCAGGTGATCGTGGAGTTCCCTTGCAACCAGAGCTTTTTCCCTTTCCTGGGAGGCAATAATGTTTTTGGACAGATTTTTTAAATTATCCTGGGCTTTTTCAAGCTGGATGGTCCTCTTTTTGACCTGCTGTTCAAGATCCTGAGAATATTGCGATAGCTTTTCTGTGGCTATTTGAAGATCTTTTTGAGCATGATTTTTTTCAGTAACATCCATACTCACAGCAAGGGATCGAACAACATTGCCGTTCTCATCCCTGACCCCATAGCAGGATAGCAGGGTATCCATTTTTTCGCCGTTCTTTTTAACATAGGTATAGGGAATATCTTTGCAGAATCCAGTTTTGAAAAATATGGGGAAAATAACATTGATGGCATATTTTTTTGATTCAGGTGTAAAAAAGCTGATGAGGGGTTTGCCAATGACATTTTCCCTTTTGTATCCCATCACTTCTACCCAGTGATCAGAAACCCGGATGATTTGTCCTTTAATATCAATTGAATGAAGCATGACCGGGGTTTTGTGGTAGATATGTCTATACCTTTCTTCACTGAGGCGAAGTTTTTTTTCTGCTTTTTTACGTTTTGTAATTTCCTGTATCCCCAGCAAATAAAGAATCAATACCAGAATACCGGTCAGGATTAACACGGATGTGGTAGCAGGTCCGATAACCCTGACAAAGGGCTTGGATACCTGTTTTGTAATTTCCTTGTAATTTCTTAAGTTAATGATTTCCCAGTCAGGATAATTTTCTACAGCCAGGCTTGAAAAAAGGTATTGAACATTGTTTTTATCTGTTACATAACCGGTTTTATCCTTTGAAAATCCGGTCCAGGCCCAGGGACCAATACCAAATTGTCTAGAATTTTCTATTGTCTGGATTTTTTTTTCATCTGGTTTCCAAAGGAAATTAAACTTTAAGTTGTCTTTGTTGGAGATAAAAATAACACCATCAGGATCAACAAAAAGGAGAATATCATCGGATTTTGGAAACAGCTTTGTTTCAACAAATTCCACTGAAGCCTTGATGACAGCAACCCCAAGGACATTATGACTGGTTTCATCATAAATAGGGTGAGAGTAATAAACACCTCTTTTTCTGGAAGTGGTGCCAAGGGCAAGATAGGTTGCAGGCATGCCTTTGATGGCTTTTTTATAGTAGGGTCTGAAAGCAAAATCATTTCCCACAAAACTGTCTTTGGCATTTCGATTGCTCGAGCATAAGGTAATACCATTTTTATCCATTAGATAGCTGACTTCAAGATCAAGGGATTTTGTAAAATTATCAAGAATCTGATTGGCTTTGTAAATTGATTCCAGGTTGGTATCGGCAAGCACTATGGCTAATTCTTTGATACCTGCAAGGGTCTTAACCGGTTTGATATGTTCTGAAAGATAGTAGGATAGCTGGTCTGTCAAAAGGTTCAGTCTGGAATATGCGTCTGCTTCTGTTTTTTGAAAAGCAGCGTTTCTATAAGAGTAATAATATAAAAGTCCACCAGCTGTAGCTGATAAAAAAGCAAACAAAGCCAATATTAATATGATGATTCGAAGTCGCATAAAACAAGTATATCTATATGGTCTAATTTTTTCAATGATTTTAAAAGGTTAATTAAGAGGATAAAACATTGTTTATTTTTTCCCCTTTTAAAAAATATTGTGAAGCTGTAAGATTCCTTATATATACAAATAATAATTTTTCTAATATAAGAAAAAAGGGGTAGTCTATGCCGGTTATCACATTTAATGCATTTTCATTTTTACAGAAAAAGCTGAAAGAAAAACAAATTGGATATTCAAATGTGACCATGACGTTGAAACCAGGATTCCGTGCAAAAGATTTAATCAGGCAGGTTCAATTAGAACCTGAAGAGGTTGAGGTCGTGTTTATTAATGGGAAAGTAGCTCCTTTTGATACGATAATTCAAGACAATGATCGAGTAGCCCTGATACCACCTGGAACGCCAGGACCTTACAGGGTTCTGCTCGGGTTCAAAAATAAAAACTTATAGTGACACAAGGTAACAGCCATATTCGAGCATTTATTGCCATATCTCTTCCAAAGGAGATCAAAAAATTTTTATATGATCTTCAGGGGAAATTGGGAAAATCAGGCATCAAGGCCTCCTGGCCAAAGGCTGAAACCATGCATTTAACCCTGAAGTTTTTTGGAAATGTAAATGTCAGCAGGATTGATGCTATTAAAGCATGCATGATCAAGGCGGTAGAAGGAATACCAATTCATTCTTTGTATGCCTCAGGTATAGGGGTGTTTCCATCTGTAAAAAATACCAAGGTCATCTGGTCTGGAACAAGAGGACAGACAGATGTTTTGGAAAAACTTGTTAATCGTCTGGAGGATATCTTTTTTGAGGACACGGAAATTAAAAGGGAGAATAG
>JACNHV010000329.1 GCA_014383445.1 Candidatus Desulfobacula maris
CTCATGGTATCTGCCATGAGCTTAAAGTCAGGCTGGCGAAAAGTCTTCCATTCTGTGACCAGGATTAATGCATCTGTATTTTCAATTGCTTTGTACTGGTTGGCCTCTAATTTCAGCCGGCCCTCTGTAAACCAGTTTTCAGGCAACTCTTTGCGGGCCTGATCCATGGCAACAGGATCAAAAGCTTTGACTATGGCTCCTGAATCCATCAATTCTTTTAAGATCACAGATGATGAAGATTCTCTCATATCATCTGTGCCAGGTTTAAAGGAAAGGCCCCACATGCAAAAGGTTTTTCCGGAAAGATCCTTTCCAAATTTTTTAATGATTTTATCTGACAATACCTGTTTTTGAAAATTATTTCTCTTTTCCACAGCATTGAGCAGCTCTGGTTCAAAACCATTGTCTTTACTTGTTTTAATCAGCGCCTTTACATCTTTTGGAAAGCAGGACCCCCCATAACCGCATCCTGGATAAATAAATGAATACCCGATCCTTGAGTCAGACCCGATTCCTTTTCTGACATTTTCAACATCCACGCCCAGTTTTTCACAGATATTGGATATTTCATTCATAAAGGATATTTTGGTTGCCAGCATTGAATTTGCAGCATATTTGGTCATTTCTGCATCACGAACATTCATGGATATAATTTTTTCCCTGTTACGTGAAAACGGGGCATAAAGCCGTTTCATTTGTTCGGCCGCACGCTGGGAATCCACCCCGACAATAATTCGATCCGGTTTAAGGAAATCATTGACAGCAGCGCCTTCCTTTAAAAATTCAGGATTGCTGACCACATCAAACTCAACATTGACACCCCTGTCTGACAATTCTTTCTGGATAGTGGATTTAACTTTATCAGCCGTTCCAACGGGGACTGTTGATTTATCTATAATCACTGAATAATCGTTGATGTTCCGGCCTATTTCCTTTGCAACCTGTAAGACATATTGCAGGTCTGCAGAACCATCTTCACCCGGTGGTGTGCCCACTGCAATAAAGAAAATATTGGAATCTTCTGCTGCCTGTTCAAGGCTTGTAGAAAATTTTAAGGTTCCTTCCTTATAATTTTGTATGACAAGGTTTTCAAGCCCGGGTTCATAAATGGGAAGTATGCCGTTTTTCAAGTTTTCTATTTTTGTCCGGTCAATATCAACGCAGGTCACTATACTGCCCATTTCTGCAAAACATGCTCCTGTAACAAGCCCTACATAGCCGGTTCCAATAATCGTCAGTTTCATTGAACATTACCTTTTATCTGTTTAAAATAATTTGTATTCTCAAGTACCAATCTCTTTACAACCGCCAGAAATTAATCTCCAATTCTTTTGCTTCTTCTGGATCAAACACGGATTTCACATCAATCAGACAGCCATTTGGAAGAAGCATATCTTTAAACTCTGAAAGACTTTTCCCAAAATACTCTTTATGGGGTACTGCAAGAATAAGAGCGGAAAGATCTTTGAGATCCTCCCATTTGCATAGATTTATGTCATAATATGACAACGCCTCTTTGGGATCGGAAATCGCATCATGAACCAGGACATTTGTTCCATAGGAATGAAGTTCTTCAATAATATCAACCACCCGGGTATTTCTCAGATCCGGGCAGTCTTCTTTAAAGGTCAGACCCAGAACCCCGACTTTTGAATCCTTTATATTAAACCCCTGATTAATCATCATTTTAATGGTTTTTTCAACCACAAACCGTCCCATATTATCATTGATTCTCCGGCCGGATAAAATGATCTGGGGATGATAGCCTTCTGATTCTGCCTTAAAGGTTAAATAATATGGATCAACACCTATACAGTGGCCGCCTACAAGTCCGGGTTTAAAGGGAAGGAAATTCCACTTGGAACCGGCTGCGTCCAGCACATTTTTTGTATCAATATCTAATTTATCAAAAATAAGGGCCAGTTCATTCATTAAGGCAATATTTAAATCTCTTTGCGTATTTTCAATCACTTTGGCAGCTTCTGCTTCTTTTATGGTTTTTGTTCTGTGGACTCCTGCCACAATAATAGTTTCATAAAGCTTTGCCACCTTATCACAGGTTTTTTCATCATCTCCTGAAACCACTTTTACAATTTTTGGCAGGGTATGTTCCTTATCCCCTGGATTAATTCGTTCTGGAGAGTATCCTACATGGAAATCTTTTTTCCATTGTAATCCTGACATTTTTTCCAAAATCGGGACACAGACATCTTCTGTAACACCGGGATACACAGTTGATTCAAAAATAACGATGGCATCTTTTTTCATATATTGACCCACCGTGGTGGATGAGCTTTCCATATATTTCAAATCAGGACGTCTGGCTTTGTCTATTGGCGTGGGCACTGCCACAATGATATAATCTGCATCTGAAATTTTCGCGGGATCAGATGTGGGATAAAAAAAACTGGCTTTTTCAAACTCTGTTTTTGAAACTTCACCTGTGGGATCTTCAAATTTTTTGCAATTTGCAATAATACTGTCTTTAAGGTCAAAACCTATTGTATGAAATTTTGCACCAAAATGAACGGCCAGCGGCAAACCAACATAACCCAGCCCGATAACTGCAATTTTTGTATTGCTATCCATAGTAACCTTTCTCCCAATATATTTATTACCAGACCAAAAAACGCCAATTTCCCAGATTATTGCGTTGGGCTCAAGTTTTCGATCAAACACTATTCATAATATTCTTTATACCATTTAACAAAATTATTTATTCCCTCAACTATGGGCGTTGCAGGCTTAAAGCTAGTATCTTTTATAAGGTCGCTTACATCTGCATAAGTTGCAGGGACATCGCCTGCCTGTAAAGGCAAATATTCTTTAATGGCTTTTTTTCCGATGGCCTTTTCAATGGCTTCAATAAATGCCATCAGGGCAACGGGCTGATTGTTGCCGATATTGTAGAGTTTGTAGGGGACACAAGAGCTCGACGGGTTGGGTGTGTCAGATGTCCAGTCAGGATCTGCCTTTGGAATAGTATTCATTACTCTGACAACGCCTTCTACAATATCATCAATATAGGTAAAATCCCTCTTCATATCCCCATTATTAAATACTTTAATGGGTTCATTGTTCAAAATGGCCTTTGTAAAAAGGAAAAGAGCCATATCCGGCCTTCCCCAGGGACCATAAACAGTGAAAAATCTGAGTCCTGTTGTGGGAAGATTGTATAAATAGCTATAGGTATGGGCCATTAATTCATTGGCTTTTTTAGATGCTGCATAGAGACTGATGGGATGATCCACATTATGCCGGACAGAAAACGGCATATTTGTATTCAATCCATAGACAGAACTGCTGGAGGCATAGACCAGGTGCTTGACACCTGAATGTCGGCAACCTTCAAGAATATTGCCAAACCCGACCAGATTACTGTCAATATAAGATGCCGGATTTTCAATGCTGTAACGAACCCCTGCCTGGGCAGCAAGGTTTATAACATAATCAAATTGATGTGTTTCAAACAATTTTTTTATTTTTTCCCTGTCAGACAGATCATTCAGCAGGAACTCAAATTTTGGGTCTTTTCCAATAATGGAAAGCCTTGTCTTTTTAAGGTTTACATCATAATAATCGTTTAAGTTATCAATTCCACAGACGTTTACACCCTCTCTAAGGAGGCGGGCTGTTAAATTAAATCCGATAAACCCTGCTGCTCCGGTAACAAGAACTTTCATAATAATCCCTTATTTTTATCCTGTCAGTGTTGAAAATAAGTTCGCGCCCTGGGGTAGCGGCAAATTTTCTTAAACCCGGCATTGTACCCGCGCTTGTTTTTCCGATTTGTTTAGCATGAATATAGGGCCAAAAACAATGAAAATCATGAGGACGAGAAAATTCATTAACATTTTACGATGTCTATCGTAACCTGAGGGTCACACGTAACCTGAAGGTCACACGTAATAATGTTGATAGAATGAAATGATCTTTTTCAACAAAGTTTAATTAATTTAGAAATTCAGATACAAGAATTGACGTTCAAACTAGCAGGCAATGATTATGGTAAATCAAAATAAACCGGAGAACTGCTCCATTTGCTGATTCTTTCCCAGCCATATCGGTCTTCCCATCCTTTTCTTCGACCTTTAAGTTTAATTGTTTTTCTGTTTTCACTTCCTGGATATCCAGGCCCCATATCAATGATTCGTCTGTCCACCGGGGACCTGCGATCTACAGGAGATCGTTTTGCATAAACACTTTTTGCATTCTGCATTTTTCCCTCCTTTGTTAGCAGGAAAATTGTAAAGTTGAAATTTTGAAATCTAAAATTTGAATTTCCAATTTAAAACACAAATTTTCAACCTCACAATTTTCCGGGTTTTGTCTTTTTAATCTTGATATTTAAAGGAAAGCTTTAAATTTGTTCTGAATTGCGCAGGCTTTCCTTTCTCGATTTTAATATCAAGTTTCATCACTTCTGCGATTCTTAAATCTCTTAATGATTGTGATGCACGATCAATGGCACTGGTGGCGGCATCTTCCCAGGATGTTGTACTGCTCCCTACAAGGTTAATAATTTTGTATACGCTCTCACTCATGGTACCCTCCTTTAATAAGGTTTAAAAATTGAAATAGAAATAGAGATAGATTTGAAATCAGATTATTCGTACAGATTCAGAAACAATAGTCAGATTAGTTTAATTATAGAATAATATAAAAAATTGTCAAACTGTTTTTACGTGTGACCTTCAGGTTGCTTGTTACCTTCAGGTTACGTGTGACCTTCAGGTTAAGGAAAAATTAATTTTTCGAGAATAAGTCCATAAAACCGGTCTGATTCTGACGAAAAAATCCAACCCAAATGGGTTGAACACTCATTACAGGCACCTATTTTCCATGAAAATCCAAGAAACCATGAAAATTCGCATGAGGCGATTGAACAGGCCACACAACCTTTTGCATCGCTAAAACATCCTATCTCAAAGATAAGGCCATGGGGATTTGCAAAGACATGGTGAGATGAATTATTTACATTAATCTGCTTAGACGGCTCTGTTATATGATGATTGCAAAAAGCGCAGACAATGATTTCCTCTTCTTTGGACATTGCTTCCACTTTCTTATCCGTCAATAAATCACTATATTGTTTGCAAACCACATCCATATCAATTACCTTCTGGATAAATCAATGTTCTTTTTCTATGTAATAAAGTGTTGCCCCAACAGGAGCAAAAGATAAAAACAGTATGTTTAGTCCAGGGATTAGAAAAAGCAGTCCAAATCCTATATGAAACATTAAATGTTCCCTTAAAAATTTTATCCTTATATTAAAGGGTTCCATCCTTCTTGCCGGTACCAGGTCTGTATTGTCCCAGGCCAGAAATACCACAGCTGCAACAGAAGAGATGACAATGATAATCGGGCTTACGGGGGTCAGCAATCCCAGCACCATAATAACCAGAGAAATCAGCACAGGAATAACGGCCCTGGGTATTTCCTGTTTAACCAGATATATAAAAAAGCTGATCCATGACCCCTGCTCAAATGGCACTTCTTTGCCCAATATAATTTTTTCAGTGATTCTTGACATGTAATCCATGATGAAAACACAGAAAAATAACTGGGCGATCAAATAAGCAAGAACCATGGCAATAGCAGCAAGAAAGATGGATAAAAGCCATGAAACTGCCTTCCATACAAATATCAACCAGCCTGATTCCGGCATTTTCCAGATCATTAATAAAATTTCATCATGCCAGTATAAAACAAAGCCGGATAAAACAAGGGTAAAAAACAAAACAATGAAAAACCGCAATATCCCGAGCATCAACAATTTTGGGGTTTTTAGAGCCAGAATAACCCCTTTTATATTATATTTTATTCCATCATATAAATCCATCTTAGTTCTGAACTCCAGGTTACGTGTGGCCTCCAGGTTAAGCCTTATCCGGTATGCATTTGATCCAATAGGTAATGTCTTTTGAAAACTCTTTATAGGAAACATTTGTCCTTTGGGTAATTATATTTTTCTCAAGTCCAAACATTTTCTTATAGCAATCAAAAAAACTCAAGTTGCCTGGGTTGTCTGATTCTTCAATAATATTGGGTTTACAAATGAGCCGCCAGATGGTTCTGGTATCCCTTGTTATACAGGCATCTTTTAATATGGCCATTATCATCCCACTGATGTGAATCCCATCATTTCTGCCACTGCTTTCAAGTCTGGATGCAATATTGACGGCCTTGCCGATGGCCGTGACTATTTTTCTTTTCCGGCTTCCCAAAGGACCTATCAATGCTGTTCCCATTTCCATTCCTGCTCTGAAACTAATATCAATTTTTGCCGTATCAATCAAGTCTTTCACCCTTCCAGTCTTATCCATGTCATGCTGTCCTGTTTTCAACAAATGTACCTCATTCAAAATAGCGGCCAAAGTAAAGATCATCAACATGATCCTTTCATGTGTTCCCATGGAAAACTTTGCTTTTTTATCGTCAAATGGCGAAGCATTTTCCAGAAAAACACAATCCCCCATAAAATTATCTACCCTGCATGAATACTGATTAGCATTATTGGCAGTAATCTGGTGACACAGGTTCAGGATATAAAAATAATCCCTGGGATTTAATTTTTGTCTTATAGTGGCTGATCCTACCATATCGAGAAAGGCATAAACACCATCTGTAATGTTGACTGGTTCCATATTGAGCTGGCTTTCGTTTACAGCCCCCACAGCCCTTAAGTATTCTTTCTGGGCATTCAATTCAATCTCTTTATGTTTTAATTGCAATGCTGTCTTTCTAAGGCTTTTTTCTTTCCTCCAGATAATATGGGCGGCCTGTCTGCCTCTGGCAAGTCCGATATATGCAAGCGATGCCATTTCAATGGCTGAAATTAAGATGTTTAATTTTTTTTTTAATTCCAGTTCGTTGGTGAATTTATCTCCAGTTTTTTCCAGGAATTTTTCATTGATAGTGTTAAAAACAATGGCGCCATAATCCGGGATATAGGCAGAAACAAAATTTTCAGCTTTGAATTGTTTAGCAATAGCATTGTTAATTTTCAAGTCAGGTAATGATTTAAAAACATTACCATTATAGGAAAGGATTGATACATTTGAATATTTCTCATCAGCATTCAAAGCATCCCGGATGTTATCAATAACAAGAATTTTAATGCCTTGTACATAAAAATCTTTATGTTTTCTAAGAACAAAAGAAATGATACCATCACTTTCCTTTTTTTCACCGAATTGAGTGTCTTTATACAGCCTGACAGGCGACAGACCTTTATATCTGACGATGAAGGTTCCGAAATATTTTAAAATAAAACCGCTAAAACCTTTACCATTAAATTTATGTATAACACCCCTGTCCCATTTATCAGGAGGTAAAAATTTAAAATAGGTTTTGTTGGTTCCCAGCAGCAGCCCAACTTGTCTGGCCTGCAATAATTTTAATGAAAAAGCCAAAAGAAGATCTAATGTATTTTTCTTTTTAAAAACAATGCGTTCAAATTTGTCTATATCAGGCAATTCGTGTTTCATTTTTAGAATATGGGCTTAAAAAAAAGCCAGTACTGCTGTTATCTATATCTGTCTTATAAAAAAGATTTTGGAAGACGGAGATCTCTTTTGTTTTAAAATAAATCAAAGACCCGATAAAAAAGATATGATAAATGCGATAAACATTATCAGAAACAATCTTCAATAAATTATCTTTCTGTTTTTCCATCTGCATTATCCAATCATTTAAGGTCTTTACATAATGGGTCCTGAAATTTTCCGCATTCAGCAGTTCAAAACCAGAAGAGGATGCAAGGTTCACAAGGTCATGCTCAAACATGAGTTCCCCGCCTGGAAACATGTATTTATCCAGAAATGAATTTTCAAACCCTTTTTTCCTTTTTATATTAGTAGTGATGGTATGCTGCATAAAAAGTCCGCCTTTTTTAAGGCTTTTATGAACGGTTTTAAAAAAATTGCTCATATTGGCTTTTCCCACATGTTCTGACATGCCAATACATGAAATTTTATTGAAAACCTCAGTGCCAAGGTCCCTGTAATTTAAAATTTTTATATTTATTTTATGGGAAAGCCCTTCGGTTTTTATCCAGTTTTCAGCATATTTTTTTTGTTCGGAACTTAAGGTAATTCCCGTTACATCCACACCATAATGCCTGGCTGCAAAAACAGCAAAATTCCCCCATCCACACCCTATGTCCAGAAGTTTGTCTCCCTTCTTAAGCCGTAATTTCCTGCAGACGATATCCATTTTTTCATTTTGCGCTTCATCCATTGTCGCTTTTTCACTTGTATAATATCCACAGGTGTATCCCATTGTTTCCCCTAAAAATAATCGATAAAAATCTCCGGGAACATTGTAGTGATATTCAATATTTTCCTTTTCTTTTTCCTTTGCTTTCACAAAAAGATTGGAAAAAAATGTAAGCATCCCCTTTCGTTGATCCGTATTGAGCAATTTATCGCAAATAAGTTCATAAAGCTCTCTTATACTGCCTGATATATCAAAATATCCTTTTACATAGGCTTCACCAAGGGAAAATGCATTCGGGGAAATCAGGGCTTTAAAAAATTTACGATCTTTAATTAAAATTTTGTGCTTGATATCCTGCTGAGCTGTGAAATATTTATTGCCGTTTGTATCAATAATTTCAATGGGGATCATTTTCTGGCTAAGCGTCTGGATAAACTTTTTTAAGAAAAACGATTCTTTCTTGATAAGAGTTTTCATAATTTCTCCTTTTTCTAGAAGATTGAGATTATAAAAAACCAATTTTATACAGAATTTATAGATTTGAGTGTATTATATTAAATCTTTTAAAAAAATAAAGGTTTATCTTAAAAAATAAAGATATTTTTTAAGATTCTTTGATTTTTCAAGCGATCGCCTTGAGAATATTGCGGGTTTCCAAAAGGGCCCTGGAAATATTATTTCTTTTTGTTCCCAATTGAATTTGAATACTGTCTTTTTTGATGAATTCAAAAAGAGCCATACCCTTTAAAGCATTATTTAAAGAATCCAGCGGTTTTTTTCTGTGCTTTTCAGAAAAACAAAGGGTCAGGATGTTGGGAGTTATATCAAGCCGCTGAACCCCTGCCTTTATACAATACACCCGCAGCATGATTTTTAAGAGCATATTTTCAGCCTCTTTTGGCAGTTTGCCATATCGGTCTGTCAGCTCCTTTTGTATATCTGATATGTCTGAAACCATAGTAATCCTTGACAGCCGTCTATATAAGGTTAATCGCTGTTCAACGGATTCTATATAACCATCTGGAAAGCCAACAGACATGGATGCATTAATTTCAGGTTCCAAAGGTTCAATGGTTTCTTCACCTTTTAGATCATGAACGGCCTGATCCAGCAGTTTTAAAAACATGTCATACCCGACTGCAGCTATATGACCGGATTGAGAAGCACCAAGGGCAGTCCCGGCACCCCTTATCTGCATGTCTTTCATGGCGATTTGAAATCCAGAACCCAGATCTTTGTACTCCATCAAAGCAGACAACCTTTTCTTTGCATCCTTTGTCAATCTGTCTTCCTCGGAAACAAACAGATAGGCATAGGCCTGATGGTCACCCCGGCCGATCCGTCCTCTTAACTGATAAATTTGAGATAGCCCTAACCGTTCGACTTTGTTGATAATCATTGTGTTTGCCGAAGGGATATCAAGCCCGGATTCTATGATGGTTGTACAGACTAAAACATCAATTTCAAAATTAACAAACTTAAGCATCACCTTTTCAAGCTCTATTTCTGAAAGCCTGCCATGGGCCACACCTATCTTTGCCTCTGGAACCAGGTTTTCTAAATTCTGTGCAGTTTTGAAAATGGTCTTGATGTTATTATGAACAAAAAATATCTGGCCCTTTCGTGACAGTTCTCTTTTAATGGCATCCTTTACAATGCTGTCTTCATATTTTGAAATATAGGATATGATTGCCTGCCTGTCTGCAGGAGGGGTTGTGATCACAGAGATATCCCGCATACCCGTGAGTGACATGTGAAGTGTCCTGGGAATGGGCGTTGCCGTCAAAGCCAGAACATCCACAGAACTTCTCTTCTTTTTTAATGTCTCTTTATGCTTTACCCCAAAGCGTTGTTCCTCATCAATCACCAGAAGTCCCAATGACTTAAAATCAACATCTTTTGATAAAAGCCTGTGGGTTCCAATGACAATATCCACAAGACCTGAGCTGATTGCCTTGAGTATTCTTATCTGTTCTTTTCGCGTTCGAAACCTTGATAAGCATTCAATATTCACCGGATACTGGGCAAACCGCTCCCTGAATGTTGCAAGATGCTGTTCTGCCAATATAGTGGTCGGCACCACAATCGCCACCTGCTTTGCGTCATTTACCGCTTTAAAGGCAGCCCTGATGGCCACTTCTGTTTTACCATATCCCACGTCCCCGCAGACCAATCGATCCATGGGAATACTTGACTCCATGTCCAGATGAACATCATCAATAGCCTTTAGCTGATCACGGGTTTCGTCATAGGGGAAAGCCGCTTCAAAATCATTATAATAATTATCCGGTCTGGAAAATGAAAATCCTTTATTGACTTTTCTTTGTGCATAGAGATTTAAAAGATCAGCTGCCAGTTTCTCAACCTCTTCTTTTGCTTTGGCCTTAGATTTTATCCAGGCTTTAGACCCGATTTTATCAAGAATCGGCGTATAGCCATCCACCCCGATATACTTGCCGATCATCTCAATGCGATCAACGGGTAAATATAATTTATCATTATCCAGATACTGAATAAGGATAAAGTCCTGGGAAATATGGCCCACTTTTAAATTGCAGATTCCTTCAAATTGTCCCACACCATGCTCAATGTGAACAACAATGTCTCCATTTTTCAATTCTTCCGGCGTGATAACCTGAAGGTCACGCGCAACCTGAGTTTTTAAATCTCTTCGTGCGCTGCTCTGTCTTCGAATCCTTTTTTTGCCGAAAATTTCATTTTCAGTGACCAGTGCCAGGCCCTCTTCTTTAAGAACAAACCCTGAAGACAACTCTCCAAACAGATAATAAATCCCTGGCTTCTTTTTAATTGCTGCCCTGAAGGTATTACAAGGCACAGGTTCAATGCCATAGGGTTGCAGCAATGACAGCAGCCGTTTTGATTGGGATTCTTGACTTAAGACACAAAGGACAATTCTTTTATGGGCCAGATGATCATTAAACCACTCAACCAGCGGGATTAATGGATTTTCTTTGCTCCCCTCTCTTTTCAATGATGAAGACAAATCCGCGTTATCCTGAAACTCAAATAAAAGTTGCGACACCTGTTTTTCATCGGAGGGATCATTCATCAAATCAAAGGATATAAAGGATATTTGTTTTTTTGATTTAATAAACGACTTTATTTTATCCCATTTCAAATAAATGGAGTCTGGTTCAACACAAAGCTGGCTATCCGATGCAGTGGTTTTATAATTGATCAACGCCTTATTTTCAAAATCCATTGCCCTGGATTCAAGATCATCAGGAGAATCCATCACCAAGAGCGTATTTTCAGGGATATAGTCAAAAAAAGTATCTAATTCTTCATAAACTATGGACAGCATACTTTCAACACCCGGGAATCTTCCAAATTCACGGGTTTCATTTACATATGCTCTGATTTTTGATGCTTCAAGTCTGGCAAGGGCTCCAGCCTGTCTGAGGCGGGCCAGGATATGGGGCTGATTTTCTTTGGTCAATATTGCTTCTGTTGCCGGAATAATGATGATTTCATAAATTTCCTTTATCCCTCTCTGGGTAAAGACAGAAAAATACCGGATGGATTCTACCAGATCCCCGAAAAATTCAATGCGCACGGGATATTTTTCTCCCGGAGAAAAAACATCCAGAATACCACCGCGCACGGAATATTCTCCTGGATCTTCCACAAGAGATGTTTTGTTATACCCGCCGGATTCAAGTTTCAAGATCAAGGCATCTCTGTCAATTTCTTCATTGGCAATGACCAGTTCGGCAAAATCATTCAAGTTTTTCTTTGGTAGCAGTTTTTGCAAAATGGTGTCCACAACCGTTACAATAATTAAGGGTTCTGAACCTGAATTCATGATTTTTGATAAAGCTGCAAGCCTGTTTGTAGATGTTTCTTTATGGTAGGCCAGGGATTTAAAGGGCAGGATATGATATCCCGGGAAAAAAACAATTTTATCTTTTTTGTCTGGCAGAAAAAAATTCAATTCATCTAAAAACTCTATCGCTTTTTTTGTATCCTTTAAAATAACAAGGATTGAAACTTTAGAGAATGCATACCATTTAGAAGTCAGATAGGCTTTATGAGACCCTTCTGTCGGGATGATCACCACACTCTTATCAATATTTTTAACATCTTTGAATAAATGGTTTAACATATTTACCTGAACATACGTGATTGGATGGACAGAATTTTTCCTTTAACCTGAAGGTCACTCGTAACCTGAAGGTCAGACCTAAAAATCATGGTCTTGATTTAAAGGAAACTTTGAAAAGAATCAAGAAAAATTGTAACTATTCAGCTCTTATGCTTGAAACCGCCCTGTCTGATGGATATTTTTGTTCGATGCTAAACGCTTAACCTCCTGCAAATATCCATCAGACAGGGCTTTGAGATAACTTCTTTTAACGGGCTAAACAATTACGAAAAATTAAAACAAAGTTATTTGAACTTATTTGCCAGACCATTGTCAATTACATAGATACAAGCCTCATTAGCCCCCTGGGTTGTATAGCCAAACTTCGTGGAAAGATTGTCTAACATGAATTTCACATCTTTTTTAATCCGTTTGTCATGGGCTTTAAACTTATCTGTGTCAAAATCTTTGATGGCGTTCCTGAAATTCTCATTTTCAATAAAGGGTTCCAGTACCCGTTTTTTCAGGTTGTGAACATATCGCTCGTATAAAGATTCAAACAGCCGGGTTTCTATAATATTTTTCCCTTCAATCATGATCTCATGGGAAAGTGCTCGAGTGGTAAACTCTTTTAAGACATCGTTCCTTATCCCCTGTCTTTTTTTCTTGTCCA
>JACNHV010000066.1 GCA_014383445.1 Candidatus Desulfobacula maris
TAAGCTGCTCATTTGCAGCATCAATAATTTTCATGCCCAGATCCGTTAAAAATGCCTTGTTTTCCAGAACCGGTTCCATGGGGATCTGAGTTGAATCCACCATGGCAAAAAAACCGCCAGTACATACAAGATCCACCTTTACTGTTCCAAACCCCTGCACTTCAATCTTTTGACCCGTATTATAAACAAAGGAGGGCACCATATTGATCGCCACAGAATTAAGCTTATCCCCATGAACAAATACTCTGGCCTCCATAGGCCCGGACGGGGTATCCACCAGTACAAAATTTTCTCCCTGGGAAAGTGATAGAAAACCTGTTCTTGCCAGGGTTACTATGGCACCAATGGTTGCATGCCCGCAAAGATATGGGTAGCGTTTGGCATCCATGTAAATCAATCCGAACTTTGCATTCTTAGTTACATTCTCAGTCAGCACGGCCGCCAGAATTTCTTTGGACCCCCTGGGTTCTTTTGTCAAAAGACACCGGATATGGTCATATCGGGATTTAAACCAATCCAGCTTATCCATCATGGTTTGCCCTTTGATATCCCCCAGGCCATTAACGACCAGGCGTGTGGTTTCCCCTTCAGTATGGGAATCAATGGTTGTAACGCAAGTATCTATCCCCTTTGAAGCCTTTGAAAAATCATTGAAAAATTTCATTTAAAAAATCCTTAGAAAAAAACTCAATCACTATTTTATCTGCCATAAGAGCATAATCTGATCTTTATCATAAAACAACTTCCTTTAAGTTAAACCAACTATTTTTCTAAAGCAAACACAAGATTATTTATTCTTAAAAAAAATACACACTAAAAATATTTACATCTTTTCCGCAACCTGAAATAATGACCCTATAAACAATAAATTTTATGGAGTGAATACATGTTTCAAAATATTATCAATGCCGCTGAAAGATTACAGGGTCATGCCAATCATACCCCTGTAATGACCTCGGGCACCTTAAATAAACTTGTGGGGGCGGACATCTATTTAAAATGTGAAAACTTTCAAAAAATGGGCGCCTTTAAGTTCAGGGGTGCGTTTAACAGCATTTCAAAACTGAGTGCCATGGAAAAATCAAAAGGGGTCATCACCTATTCCTCGGGCAACCATGGCCAGGCAGTTGCCCTTGTGGGAAAGATGCTCAATGTTGAAACTACCATTGTCATGCCGAAAAATGCGCCGTCAACAAAACTTGCTGCAACAAAAGAGTATGGCGCCATTGTGGTTGAATATGATCCTGAGGAAGGAAGCCGGGAAGATATTGCATTGAAAATCCAGGAAGAACAGGGGTTGACCATGATCCCGCCATTTGACCATTTAGACGTTATTGCAGGTCAGGGAACGGCTGCACTGGAGCTGTTTGAACAGGCAGGTTCCCTGGACATTCTGTTAACTCCTTGTGGTGGCGGAGGCCTTTTAAGCGGCTGCGCCATTGCAGCAAAAGGCAAAAACCCTGACTGCAGGGTCATTGGCGTGGAACCTGAGCTTGCAGATGATGCCTGCAGATCATTTAAGACCGGAATCCTTCACAGTGTTAAAAATCCTGATACCATTGCCGACGGCACAAGAACCGCGTCTCTTGGAAAAATCACCTTTCCTTTGATATTGGAGAATGTTGACGATATGGTAATAGTTTCTGAAAAAGATATTATTCTTGCCGTACAATTTTTATTTTTCCGCATGAAACTTGTGGTGGAACCCTCTGGAGCCCTCGGACTTGCAGCCCTTTTAAACAAAAAGGTTGTGCCAAAAGGAAAGGTTGGTGTTATCTTAAGCGGCGGCAATATTGATGCCAGAACCATGGAGTTAATCCTGAAATCATGATTTGCAATTAAAAAAAAGGAAGCTAAATGAGAGTAAGTGTTTGCGAACTGCCCAATAGCTGGACAGAATCTGATACCTATTGGAACCAGCTAATCCATCATCTTGAAACTGAAAAATCAGACCTGCTGGTGCTCCCTGAAATGCCATTTTTTGAATGGATAACAAAATCAAATGCTGTTGATCCACTCCTTTGGAAGCAGGCCGTGAAAGCCCATGATAAATGGATTGATAGATTATATGAATTGCCAGTGGCAATGACCATTGCCTCAAGACCGGTGATAGAAAACAGCAGGCATTTAAATCGCGGCTTTATCTTTACCCGGAAAAAAGGAGTTGTACGGGTTCATGACAAGTACTATCTGCCGGATGAACCAGGATATTATGAAGCCTCCTGGTATGAAAGGGGAAAGGAAAATTTTAATATTATCCATATCAATGGGATCAAAATCGGATTTCTCATCTGCACTGAAATCTGGTTTACGCAAAGAGCACGGCAGTATTTAAACCAGGGCATTGATATCCTGGTCTGCCCCAGGGCCACTCCGAAATCAAAAGTTGATATATGGGTGACAGGGGGAAAAGCTGCTGCCATTGTATCCGGGGCTTTCTGTCTTTCATCCAATTACAATGGCCCGAATACCAGCGAAGAAGACTTTGGCGGGACGGGCTGGATTATTGAACCTGAACGGGGTGATGTGCTTGGAACAACTTGCCTGGATCAAAATTTTTTGACCCTTGATATTGATATAAATGATGCAAAAAATGCAAAGATAACATATCCCCGCTATGTCAAAGAATAA
>JACNHV010000330.1 GCA_014383445.1 Candidatus Desulfobacula maris
GTTTTAAAAATAAAGCCCTCCAGCACGATGGCATACGCCACGCTCACAGCGGCTGCTTCTGTGGGGCTGAAGATACCGCCGAAGATACCACCGATAATAATAACCGGGAATCCCAAAGGCCACATTGCGTGATACAGTGCCTTTCCCCGCTCGCTCCATGAGGCTTTCGGTTGGGTGGGGATCTTGTTTATATACGCATAGATAACGCTGTAGATTGAAAACAAAAGTAAGATCAACAACCCGGGACCGATTCCTGCGATAAAAAGTTCAGGTATAGAAGTTTTCGCGACAATTCCATAGATAATCATCCCAATACTGGGAGGAATCAGAAAAGCAATATCACTGGAGTTGATGATGAGTGCTAAAATAAAGGAGTCTTTGTATCCCCCTTCTTGCAGCTTGGGACGCAGAGGTGATCCAATCGCTACAACAGTAGCCTGGGTCGAACCGGAAACGGCACCAAACACTGCACACGCTCCAGCTGTACTCACAGCAAGCCCCCCTTTGATGTGCCTGACAAATGCCATCACTAGATCGATCAGTTTTCCAGCTGATTTGCCTCTGGTCATAATATCGGCTGAGAGGATAAACATTGGCACGGCAATGAGTGCTGCCGGACGAATCCCTGCCATCATCTGCTGAATCATAAACTGCATCTGTGACATATCCCCATCGTATAGCAGATACACCCCAAGCGTCGCCCCGGCAATCAGGGGGATTTTCATAGGAAACCCCAATAGCAGTAAAATGACCATCAGCAAAAATATAGTGCTAGCAAAATGGCTATTCATAAACTCAACAAAACTAAAACGGGTATCCAAGACAGCAGTAGAAGTGGTTTGTACCATTGTTTTTCCGGCTTCATCTTTAAGCATTGCTGTAATGGTGATCTTACCATCACTCAGTGTGCTGATATCAACCGCTTCAACGCGCCAATTGCCGATTTTATTGGTCTGGGCGGTTAGTTCAAGGCTTTTTGCGTCACCATCGCGTAAGGTGATACTCACCTCTTGCCGTCTATCCATACCCTCGGCATAGCCGTACACAAAAAGTTTTGTTTTTTGCTCAATCATTGTCTCTTCGATGACCACTGTGACAGAATCTGATGCAAAAAGAGGCAAGGTCAAAACACAACTGAACGCAAATAACAGTATTATTTTCTTAATTTGAAATCTCATCTTCACACCTCAAATCTCAATATCATTATCAGTGTCAGAATATCCATCTTTAACATTGGTTGAAAGATAGACATCGCTCTGTGTTAGATTCTTAACCACCGTAAATGCGTACTGCAATCCTGTCACAACAAAACCAACGGGTACCCACAAATAGATATAAAAGACCGGCAGCCCCAAAGCCGGTAAAATCCGTCCACTCTTGTACACCTCAAAAATATAGGAGTACGAATAAAAAGAGAGAAAAAACATAAACGCCGCCGTCACCGATGCCATCACAATCATCAACACTTTGCGCGTCTTTGCGGGCATTGCATCATAAATAGCAGACATCCTGATATGTCGTCCATTGCGTGCTGCGTAACTCAGTCCTGCATACGTCACCACAACGATAAATATCATATTAAGCTCATCGGTGAAGATAATCGCACTATTAAAAACATACCGACTAATCACAGCGGCAATGGTATTAACAGTCATTGCTATCACCCCAACAGCCAGCATAACCCCTTCAAACCTACTTATTAGGGTATCAATAAAATCAAGCGTTTTTAATATTGGATTGATTATAGTTTTTTCTTCTACTTCATCCATCTTTACTCCTGAATAGCAAAATAGATCGCGCATAAAAAAGGTACAACCTATTTTGCTATTCTTTGTGTTTTTAAGATTATTTAGCGTTTGCTTCCGCTTCTTTTAGATCAGCCATCATTTGATCCAAAACTTTTTTGTTTGAAGCGCTCTTTGATGCAAACGAAGCTTGTACAATCTTTGCAGCGTTTTTAAACGGTGCCCGCTCACTCTCAGTGAGTGTCACAATCTTATAGCCTGGGTTTGTTCTGACAATACGACCAACGCCATAAGCATCCAGCTTTTGGGCCTCAATTAGGATGATTTGGTGTGCATGGGCAGCAGCTGCGCGAACAAGTTTTTTATCTCTTTCGCTAAGCTCGTCAAAAAATTTTTTGTTTGCTGATGCTGATGCATTGAAGTGTCCATGTCCGGTATATGTCAATACTTTTGTCAAGTTATCCAGATCATAGGCTTCAATCCATACCGTTGGATTTTCCTGACCATCTACCATATTGGTCTTAAGTGCACCAATCAGATCGCCCCAGCTCATTGGAACAGGTGAAGCACCAAAGGCTTTATAGGTCTCAACCAAGATAGGCGATCCCGGCATAACACGCATCTTTTTGCCCTTTAAATCTTCTGGTGAGTGAAATGGAACAAAGGTTGTCACCGCCATCTCACCTTCCGGGAAGATAGAGAGTAACTCAAGTCCGTGTTGATTGAAAATTGCAGGAAGCATATTGGCAATCACTTTTGAGTTTTTGAAAAAATAATCAAGCTGCTTCGTATCTGTTGGCAGAACATAAGGCAGTGTAAACAGATCCATCTCAGGAATCGTACCACCCATGTAGCCGGTTGATTGTCCTAAAAACTGTAAGATCCCAGCGTTAGTTTGTTCCATCATATCGGTCTCTTCGCCAAGGCTTCCTACTGGATAGATTTTGATTGTATGTCTGGAATTTTCCTCAATATAACTCTTAAATGCCACAGCATAGATACCTTGGGGATCACTCAAACCTTCTCCCATTGCATACTTCCACTCCTCTGCATACAAGTTCATACTTGTTACTGCGATCAGCAGACATCCTGCAAGTAATACTTTAAACACTTTTAAACTCATAATTTTTTCCATTGTCCAACTCCTTTTGTCTTTGGGTTAATACATGGTTTTTGATTAGGCTGGTTTGTAATAAATATAGTTTCACCAGCTCACCTTACTTTTGTTTTAAAAATGACAATCGGTTTGCCTTTTCAAAAAAATGGAGTGCGCCCCGGACAAACATCTCCACACCCTTTGGAAGGATTGTCTCATCAATATCGAATTTCGGATGGTGGTGGGATAGATTCGTCCCGATGGCCTCATTACCCGTGCCAAGGAAGATAAATACCCCCGGCACCTTCTCGCTGAATTCTGAAAAATCCTCACTGGCAATTGTCTGATTGTCGATGATCTGATTTTCAGAAGGAAAAATTTCAATGGCGGTTTCCCTCGCCAGGGCGGTCATTTCTTTATGATTGATCAATGGTATATTTTCATGGGTGATATTGATGTCACACCTGCATAGGTGCGTGGCGCATACCTGTTCGGCAACACGGATAAATCGTTGTGTCGGCTTCTCTTCACTGTCCGGCCCGCCCGGGTAGAGAAACCGTATGGAACCTTCCAGTTCCACTTTATCCGGGATAATATTGCTTTTGGTGCCGCCTTTGATTTTTCCGAACATGATGACGGTGGCTTTCAGGTTGCTGATCTCCCGTGTTTGGATGATCTGTGATGTCTGGATAAGATTTGCCGCAGCAATGATGGGATCAATGGCGTCTTCCGGCAACCCGGTATGGCCGCCTTTGCCGTGGATGGTGATTTTGAAAACATCCAGCCCACCCATAACCGGTCCCGGTGTGATAGCGATTTTTCCCGAATCAATCGGCGTCCAGACATGGATACCCATCACGGCATCAACTTTGGGATTTTCCAGGACTCCCTCTTCGATCATATGGATGGCACCGGCGATTTCTTCGTTGGGTTGAAAGACAAATTTGATTTTACCATTTAGAGATGTTTTATTTTCTATAAGTACCCGGGCAGCCACCAGAAGCATGGCCATATGTGCATCATGACCACAGGCATGCATGACCCCTTCATTTCTTGACTTATAATCCTTCTCATTGTTTTGGGTGATTGGCAGGGCATCCATATCGGCTCGCAGCATCAATACCGGGCCTGGTCTGCCGCTGTCAAGAATAGTGACCACACCTGTTTTAGCCATCCGTATTGTTTCATACCCAAGATTCTGAAGATAATTTTCAATCTTCTCAGCAGTCCTGAATTCCTGAAAACCAAGTTCAGGATACATGTGAAAATCACGTCGTAAATCAATGAGTTCCTGTTCGAGTTCAATGATCCTTTTTTGTATACTGTCTGGTTTTTGTGTACAATTCATGGGACTCTTTCCCTTTTTCATCTTTACTGAATGACAAATAATTTTCGGTCAAAAGAGGCAAATGTCTTGGCGCCTGTTTGTGTAACCCTGAAAGATTCAGAGCATTCAAATCCAAAATTATCCATCCACATGCCAAGAATCATGTGAAACGTCATGTTGGGTTTTAAAATCGTTTTGTCACCGGGCCGGAGGCTTGCAGTGTGCTCGCCCCAGTCTGGGGGATAGTTGAGTCCCATGGAGTATCCGATGCGGGATTCTTTTTCAAACCCCTTTTTAGCAATGTGTTCCCGCCAGATCCGTTCTACATCTTCACCCGTGAGCCCGGGTTTGATACCATCCAGGGTCAGGTTCAATCCTTCCACCGTGATATCGGCCAGGGTTTTAAGTTTTTCTGGAGGATTTTTCCCGATAAAGGCGGTTCGTGCGATGGGACAATGGTAACGATGACGGCAACCTGCCAGTTCAAGATTGACGGCCTGGCCGCTTTCATAGGGATTGTCCGTCCACGTCAGATGGGGGGCGGATGTTTTTTCGCCAGTAGGCATCATAGGGACGATGGAAGGATAGTCACCTCCAAAATCCGGGGTACCAGACACCTGGGCCTGATAGACAGCTGCCACGGCATCACATTCCCGGGTGCCCGGGGCAAGATTGGCAAGAGCAGTTGACATGACGTTTTCAGCAATTTGACCCGCCTGCTTCATCAGTTCAATTTCTGTATCCGACTTAATAATCCGCACCCAGCTTACCAGCAGATTGCCATCTATAAGGGTGTCTCTGCCCAGACTTTTTTTCAGAGATTGATCGCTTCTGGCGGTATAATAATAGGCATCCGTTTCAACCCCGATATTTTTTTTTGCCCATCCTTTTTCCCGTATCATGTCTGCCATAAAATTCATGGGGTGTTTGATATCCGACTGGATATAATCCTCTGGATATCCGATCATGTTTTCCGGGTGGATAAATGCGGTGTGTCTGGCTCCGTTTACATCCATGTTCCTGCCGATCCAGATGGGTTCTTCCTGGTCGTCGATGACCAGGACCGCCTGGGGTACATAAAAGGACCAGCCGTCATATCCTGTGAGGTAATTCATATTGGCAGGGTCACACACCACAAGTATTTCAATTCCCTTTTTTGCCATGGACGATTTGGTTTTGGCGATACGCTCAAGAAATTCATTTCTGCTAAATAGGGTCATTTATTAATCCTCCTGTTCGTATATGATAAGCCGGGTCGACAAATAGGCTTTTTAAATGCTGGCTCCGGTATGTTGGTTGATTTTATTTATATGCGTGCAATCCCTTGTTCGATTCTCCCCAGAGCTTTTTCAAGATTCTCAGAGCTTGTTGCAAAGGAAATTCTTACAAATCCTTCTCCATTCTCTCCAAATATGGAACCCGGCACCATGGCCACCTTGTGCTCTTTAACCATATATTTCGCAAAATCCCAGGATGACATCCCAAAAGAAGAAATATTGGGAAAGGCGTAAAAAGTGGATTCTGGTTTGATGCAGGAAATTCCCTGTAGACTGTTGAGTCCAGTATAGACCAGTTCCCTTCTTTTGGCATATCGTTCCACCATATGTTTGACACAGTCCTGGGAACCGGAAATGGCAGCAAGGGCTGCTCGCTGAGCAACTGCAGTCACCCCTGACACCATATGTTCCATTAGTTTTTCCATTTCAGCAATGATGGCCTTGTTAGCCACCACGTATCCCACTCTCCAGCCGGTCATGGCATAGGATTTGGAAAGGGTATAAATGGAAATCGTCAGATCTTTCATGCCTTCCAAAGAACCAATGGAAACATGTTCTTTTCCATCAAACAGGATATGTTCGTAGGGCTCGTCTGAAAGAACCATGATCTCATGCTGTTTACAAAGATCGGCAATCTGTTCCAGGATCTTCCTGTCAAATACTGCGCCCGTCGGGTTTGAAGGCGTGTTAAGGATAATAACCTTGGTTTTAGGGGTTATAGCCTTTCTCACATCTTCAGGATTAATTTTAAACTGATTTTCTTCTTTGGCTTTCACTCTTATCGGAACTCCCCCGAAAAGCCGAATCTGTGAATAATAATCATACCCGGGATCTACAACAATGACTTCGTCTCCTGGATTGACCAGGTGAAGCATGACATTGAAGATTCCCTGCATGGCACCCACACTGATGAAAATTTCAGAGTCCGGGTCTGCCTTGATCTTGTTTTCCGTTTCAACTTTTTTTGCCACAGCTTCCCTTAAATCAAGAAAACCACTGGCAGGCGGATATCTGGTAAACCCCTGGTCAAGTCCTTCTTTGGCTGCATCCCTGATATGAACAGGCGTGTCAAAATCAGGCTGGCCAATCCCCAGGTTGATAACACCATCTATTTTGTCGGCCAGGGCAAACATGATGCGGATACCCGACCATTCAATCCCTGAATTTCGTTTTGCAAAAAATTTCTCAATATTCATGATATTTTCTTTTTATATTATGATTGCGGTTTTGTCATGACCAGATCTTTGGCTCCCTTTGGAGACGTTTTCATCTCAGGTGCATGCTTATCCATGATTTCCATAACAATGGAGGCAATTTTGACTTTTTCTTTGATGAAATTTTCATGCCATTCTTCTGAGATCCATGGCATATAGATCTCGCCTTCAGACGTGCCAGGCTCAAATTTAAAATAACAGGGGGACGCAACCTTTGCAATTTCCGGTGCTTCATAAGCCCTGAAAACACCTCCAAAGGAATTAACTACAATGGTGTAAATATCCAGAGGGATGTTCACAGCCTGTCTTATGGAGGAAAGTATGGGTCTGGATACGTCGGAGATTGGGTTAAAGGAATCAGCGCCCATGCTTTCAATGACTTTTGCACCGGCTGCACTGCAATAGCCGCCGAATACAGAAAATTTAAAAATGGTTTCTGCAGGGACAAGGCCTTCGGCTCTCATTTTATTGAGGATGAACAAAACCCCTTCATCGTAGACGAGAAAACCTCTGAATCCTGCGTCAATGCTTCTCATGATATCGGCTATATGAAAGGAGATATTGTCTGATCCCCTGAGTCTTGGGCCCTGGGCCATACCTTCAGAGGTGCAGGCTTCTTTAGCTCCTGGGTCCCATCCTTTTCTATGGCCCACGGTCATAATGGTTTCAATGCTTGCTTCTTTGGCCATCTGGGCCATGTCTTTGAGTTCTTGAAAATCACAATAGGTAGATCCGCCCACGGCTGCAATTGCCCTGTGAATAACAACATTTCTTTTCTCGGCTTCTTTAATCATGGTTTCCATGGTGGAAGCCCGCTCAACACCTGCAATTTCGATTCTGAAATTAGCGCCATCGGCAAAGGCTTTGCCGGATGCTGCCAGTTCATATCCATCCCTTCCCGGGAT
The DNA here is from genome assembly GCA_014383445.1 of Candidatus Desulfobacula maris. GTDB lineage: Bacteria > Desulfobacterota > Desulfobacteria > Desulfobacterales > Desulfobacteraceae > Desulfobacula > Desulfobacula maris. The sequence goes on from JACNHV010000330.1 coordinate 7,565, forward strand.
GCCGTGCTTTTCCATGAAATTTCTAATTGTATTTAATCTCTCGCTCATGTGATGATCCTTTATTTTAATAGTGTTGTAAGTTTATCAAATTCGCCGTCAATCATTTTATAAGTATGTTCTGGTGCGGGAAATTTCCCTTCTTTTACATCTTTCCTGTAATCTGAAAATGCCTGAATGGTTTTGTCTGCAAGGTTTTCATATTTTTTCACAAATTTCGGAGTAAATGCCTGGAAAACTCCTGTCACATCAGAAGAAATCATCAACTGTCCATCAGCATCAATGCCGGCCCCGATACTATATACAGGAATGCTCAACGTCTGTCTGATGATATCGCATACTTCCGGGGGAACCGCCTCCACCAGCAGGGCAAAACCACCCGCCTCCTGAATGGCTTTGGCATCTTCAATCAACTCATAAGCCGCATCTGCTGTTCTGCCCTGGGCCTTGAACCCGCCAAGCTGACCAGAACTCTGGGGGGTCAGGCCGATATGCCCCATGACCAGCATACCAGCGTCGCAAATCGCCCGGATCTGAGGGCAGACCCGTTTCCCGCCTTCCAGCTTGATCGCATCCACACCTGCTTCTTTATGGAATCTACCAGCATTCAATACTGCTCTTTCAACACTGACCTGGTAAGAAAGGAAAGGCATGTCACCGATGACAAAGGTATTTTTTGCAGCTCTTCGAACCGCTTCTGAATGACAAATACATTGATCCATTGTGACGGGTACAGTGCTCTCGTATCCATAAACGCACATTCCCAATGAATCTCCTACCAGGATCATATCCATACCGGCTTTTTCTGCAAATGTCGCATTCCAATAATCATAGGCAGTAATCCAAACCGCTTTTTCTCCAGAAACCTTCATTTTCTGAAGGTCCCATCTTGTTAATTTTTTCTTACCCATTTTACCTCCAACTATATTTTAATTTGATTTATGTCATATATTATGTGACAATTGTTTGTATTATGTGACAACAGAATGATAAAAAAACCTCCTGGGTTTTGTCAAGGGTTTTTTTATTTTTTTAAAAAGGAGGCCAGGCAGATCGGAAAAAGATCAGGGATTACCCATTGCAGTTGATAATTCGGAAGCCACCTGCATAATATCTGTTTTCATTGATTCAAGTATCCGGTGGGTCTGCCGCATGGAAGGTCCTGAAATGCTCAGGGCATAGGCTGGATAGGTATTATGGTCAAAAATAGGAACAGCAATACAGCGCAGTCCCATGGCCATTTCTTCGTCATCAATGGCATATCCATCCCTTTGTATCTTGGAAAGTTCAGACATAAATCGGTCTTTATCTGTAATCGTATTGGGTGCCAATCGTTTCAATTCAATATTTTCAAGGTAGTTTGCCAGCTCATGATCCGGAAGAAAAGCCAGGATGGCTTTACCAAGACCGGTACAATAAGCCGGGGCTTTATCGCCCAGCGCAGAATCCATTCTCAATACCTCAAGACTGTCAATCTTGTCGAGATGTATGATTTCATAGTTCTTAAAAAAGCCCAGGTTTATGGTTTCCTTATACTTCATAGAAAGCCTGTGCATATGCGGTCTTGCTATTCTACGGATTTCGAACCGGTTGGCCACCTTTGTTGCGAGTTTCATAATTTTAAGAGTAGGCTGATATTTATTGTTTTCATTTTTTTCAACATACCCAAGATCCTTTAATGTGGAAATGAACCGGTGGCTTCCGGCTCGATTGGTATCCATCAACTTGGCTGCCTCACTAACGCTCAACTCACCATGTTGAACCAATAGTTCAAGAATTTTGATCCCCTTTTCAAGGGAGGTAATTGTATAATACTTATTTTCTGTCATCCCAAATCCTTTTTAAATGTTGTCACGCATAAAAATATATACAGCCTGTATACGTGACAAAATATGAATGTTTCCTGTTTGATGTCAAGCTAAAGTTTACAGTCACAGTGATCCCATAGTCGCGTCATACAGATAGCAGGATTGAAATTTATTTCGATGGTTTTAATTTTTTGGAGTTTTACTTGACCACATTCATCATGAACAGATATAGTTTATTGCACAATGGGATCTATTAAAAATAAACTGCTGATTTTGGCCAGGGATTCGGATTCTTACGCCCGGATTCTTCGGGATGCTGATATAGAAAGACTTGAAGTACATGCCGTTGACACCCCGGACGAGGCAGAGATGTTTTGTGAAGAGGTGAACATTGTCCTGGGTGCGCCGGATTTAATAAAGCCGGTTTTGCCCCGGATGGAACATCTTGAATGGGTCCAGTCCACCTGGGCCGGGGTTCGCCCCCTGGTGGAACAGGGGTGCAGAAAGGATTATCTGCTTACCAATGTCGGGGATATTTACGGCCCTCAAATGGCGGAATATGTATGCTGCCATATGCTCATGCATGAAAGACACTCCTTTGAACGCTTCTTCTCTCAGCAACATAAACGATGGGATAATACTGTCCCGGGACAATTAAGAAACAAATCCATCGGTATTCTGGGTGTAGGATCAATCGGAAAAGCAATTGCCAGGGCAGCCAAATTTTTCCAGATGACAACAAAAGGATATGCCCGAAATCCCATTACCTGTGAATATATTGACCAGGGATATGCCCAGGCAGATGATCTTACAGCCTTTGTCCAGGATCTGGATTATCTGGTTTCCACGCTTCCGGATACGCCTGCCACAATCGGCCTGCTGGATGGTCGCATCTTGGGCGCCATGAAGCCTGAATCGATCCTAATCAATGTGGGGAGGGGAAATGTACTGGATGAGGCCGCCCTTTTGAATGCCATCCGCAATGGGCAGATCGCCGGAGCTGTGCTGGATGTGTTCAAGACAGAACCATTGCCCCTTGATCATCTTTTCTGGAAAACCAAGGGGATTCTCATTACGGCCCATACCGCTGCTATAAGCTTTCCTATAGATATTGTTCCTATTTTCATGGAAAATTTTCAACGGTTTCAATCGGGTATCCCTCTAAAATATTGTGTGGATTTCAATAAAATGTATTAAGAGCGGAGATATATTAAGTGGCGCATGAATATTCAGTGAAAATCCATGATTATCTGACATCAAAAATAGAGATTGCACAAAAAAATAAAAAAGAGGCAAAAAGCCTTGATGATTCCGAAAATGTGCAGTTTTATGATGGACAGTTGGAAGAATTGTTCAGTATCAGAAAATACTTGACTGATCAAATCGATCTTGACACCCACAAGTATTATAAATGATATATTTAAGGAAATAAAATGGCCTATATATATTTACTCAACCTTCATGAAATAATAGATAAACGATTAAATGAAGCCCAAAAATGTATTGATAATGCTTCAAATGCGTCTGAAAAAGCAAAATTTCTTGAAGGCAGAATTCAAGCACTTTCAGAATTCAAAGAATTTTTAATCGACAATTTAAATATCAAGCTTCCCCGCAAGATCCGGCAACGATTAAAAGAGCATAAATAGCGCTGCCTTTTTAGAAAAATATGGTACTGAACATTTTTTTATTTGGGAAATTTATACCCCTTGCAAGAAGGATTTGTTTGTCCTTTATTACTGCAGTAATGATTGCATTATTTCTGATATCTTGAACTTTTATTTATCAGCTCTTCATGATATCTTTGATTTTTATGGAATTTTGAACTGAATTAAATAGGAGGTGAATATGGGTGAAGCCAATAAAACAGATGCTTTGAATTCTTCAAGTTATGGTTGGCAGGGAAAAATTTTAAAGGTCGATCTTTCTTCAGAAACCATCACAGAGATTGACACGCACCCTTATGCAGATCTGTTTTTAGGTGGACGAGGAATCGCCACCCGCCTTTACTGGGAATATGTCCCTGCCGCGACCAGGGCGTTTGACCCGGAAAATCATTTGATTTTCATGACCGGTCCTTTGACAGCAACAGGTGCTCAGGGAGCATCACGTTTTGAGGTTGTGGGAAAATCACCCATGTTGATGCCGGAAGGATTCTGCTACGGAAACATGGGCGGATTTTGGGGACCGGCATTAAAAAGAGCTGGTTTTGATGGGCTAATGGTATCCGGGAAAGCTAGCCGACCTGTTTATTTATTCATTTCAGATGGAAAAGCAACGCTTCAAGATGCCAACACAATTCATCTTGATGGGGTTGAAAAAGTAGGGGAGTATTTAAAACAAAAACATGGCAAAAACACCCATTTCATTACCACGGGTCTGGCTGGGATGAACCTTTGCCGCAATGCCAATCTGATGACTGATAATGAGGGTAGCGCAACGGGTGGTTTTGGAGCGGTTTTGGGTGCTAAAAATCTAAAAGCCATTGCTGTTGTAGGAACTCAATCTCCCCGGGTTTGTGATCCTGAGGCATTAAAAGAGCTCAATCGTTTGACAATAAAGTTAAATCAGCGTGATACCACCTTCAACCCATACCCACAGGACCAGATTTCCCGTGCAGGCAAGGCCTCCTGCTTTCAGTGCGGGTTGGACTGTATAATGCGATCCACCTTTCGAACCAAATCAAACAGGGAGGTTGTCAGAAAGTGCCAGGCAATGTTTGTATACTTCCCATGGGTGATGGGACGTGCAGGGGAACCAGCTGAAACTGCTCTGGATGCAACTGGACTTTGCAATGATTTATCTTTATGTACCATGGAGATGGCTAATATCGTCCAGTGGATCAGTGATGGTTACAAGGCAGGTTATCTGACCAATTCCCAAACCGGTCTTGAAATCAGCAAACTTGGAACATGGGAATTTTTTAAAGACCTCTGCAATATGATCGCTTATCGCCATGGATTTGGTGATATCCTGGCTGAAGGACTACTGAGGGCTGGAGAAACCCTTGGCATTGAAGCCAAGAATCTTTTTGCCAATGAAGTTGCAGGTGTGGGCGATGGCGCCACCTATTCGGCAAGAGAATATTTGATGAACGGTCTGCTGTATGCCTTTGAGCCCCGGCAGCCCATTGCCATGCTGCATGAGGTGAGCAGGATTATTGGTTCATGGGTAATGAACCTGCAATATCCCGGATCAACACCGGTCTCCGCAGATGTTTACCGGGCGGCGGCGGCCAGATTCTGGTGCCATGATAAGGCCTGGGACCTGAATACCCATGAAGGCAAAGCCATGGCTGCCACACGCATTATAGATCGTACCTATGTCAAGGACAGTCTGGGGCTGTGCGATTCCTGCTGGCCATTGATGTTTTCAAACCATACAAAAGATAAAGTGGGTGATCCAACCTTGGAGGCCCGAATATTCAATGCAGTAACGGGAAAAGATCTGGATGAGAATGCCTTGCGCAAATTCGGTGAAACCATTTTTAATCAACAGCGTGCCATCCTTTTGCGGGAAGGTTGGGA
>JACNHV010000008.1 GCA_014383445.1 Candidatus Desulfobacula maris
ACCTGCTCTTCATCTAGAACTTTCATTTCACGGGGTTTATATTTTGGGAGCGTAACGGCATCCGATATAGACGAATATAAAAATGACTATCCAAGCCTGAACTTCCTATTCAGGTTTGATAGTTTTTCCAAACGATTGACTAAAAGAGATTACTTTTACGATCCAATTTTCACGCACTAATCACGAATTGTCATTTGCCATACCTGTTAAACGACTACCCCCTGCAGGTTTAGGAGGTAGTCTCTTGAAAAGGTTAGGACCTATCTCTCAAAAGGTTAGTACCTTTTTGCCAAAAGGTTAGTACCTTTTTGCCAAAAGGTCAGTACCTTTTCGATAAAAGGTCAGTACCTTTTCACTAAAAGGTCAGTACCTTTTTGCGGATCAGGCCTTGCGGAACTTGATATCGTCCAAAATGCGCTCAAATTCCGGCCCGGGACGAAAGAGCACCAGCACATTTTTAACATTTTCGGCGCTCACCTGATCCTCGGTATCGGAGCCATTGGTTTTCAGGCGCAGCCAGAAAGATCCGAAATCGCCCAGGTCTACAATTCTGCCCTCACTGATGTAGCTCGGGATCACCTTGAGCAGGGATTCTACCGCTGCCATCGTATCCGGGGTGCTGATCGTAGACATCTCTGCTACGCGATTCACCACGCCGCGCATCTCCACCCGGTCGGTGGAAACCGGGGAAGGATAGAATTTCTTGGGCGCGGCCGGGTCAGATGGATTTCCACGCTCAACAACATTAAATTTGACAGACATTGAAAAATCTCCTTTTGTAAAATGGGTACTGGGTTTTTGTGGGGGATCACCCCCAGCTGGTCTTTGCATCGCTTTTGTAACAAGAGCGGATGCCTTGCTGTCATTTGTTCTCTAATTCTTCACCTCCTTTATTTGAACAGAAAAGAAAAACCGGCACCACGTAACCACTTCCAATGATTGGTTCGGTGTCGGTTTTTATGCGGTCAGTAAATTAATGTGGGTTCTATCCTATTATCATACAAGAGACCAGGCTTCAAAACAGGCTTCATTAAATGCCCTTCAATATAATCAGTACCTCTTGAAATTCGTTTATTGCAGCGCTATACTGGGGTTGAACAATCGGTCTTCCGGTTGGACACGATTTAGACTATCCCCTGCCCCCCTCAGGGGGTAGTCGCTTTAATATTTATGACATATGACAATTGATTTCGGTTAATGAAACTTGTATATTATGATAATGAGCATTATAGACAATAAAAAAGTCCCGCTTTTGCGGGATCCTTTTCACGGATTACTATAAATGTCGTGAGTGCCTACTTTTCGAAAGAAACACACCTTTTCGCCATCAGTTGTATATTCATATTGAAAAGTAAAACATAAACTATTTCCTCTCACATGTCCCTCCCAAATTTCAGGATGTCCCTTCATTCTCTTTATACGGAAGCGATTGAACAATTCCACATCCCCTTGTAAAGCTCTCGCAACGTCAGGAAAAGCATCCTTCACGGCTTGTTGATCGCGTGATTCTAATCCACCAAAATCATCATAGAATGACGGCGTACGGCGGAACTTCATACCCCTATTCTTCTAAAGTACGAAGAAATTCATCCATAGTATCAAAGCTCTGCACATTCCCATTGCGAATATGTTCATCAACCTGACGTTCCCCGTTTTGCCATTCATCTGTCCAAAACCAAAGCTGTTTTGTATTCACCCGATAAGTATCACCATGGTACAGTATGTATGCGTTTTCTACTGAATCTGAAGAACTAACGAAGTTTTGCTCACTTTCTTTCGCTACATAACCATCCGATAATCTCAATTGAGATATACTAAGGCTGTCAATCGTCATTTCTTCCCTTCTTTCTTATTTAATAATTTCTCATAATTGTCATTTAACACTTGAAGAAATTCTCCCATCATCTCGGGAGTAACAACAATTTTCGCAACTGGCTTTATCTCTACATTGTCAGGCATTTCATCCTCAGTAAGACCATGAGTTATAGGCGGGGTTAAATGCCCGAAGAATAGATGGAATTCATTTTCTCCACCATGCGAAATATACAGATTATTAGCATACAGAGCTGGCAAATCCTCTGCTGAGCCCCATATTATTCGAATTGCCTTCTCGTTGATTTTCTTTTTTTCTGACATTATTCTTTCCTAATCCATAAGGACTATATATACCAATATTATACACAACTTATATAATTTATTCCTATGAATTTCATAGTAGTACCATAGTACTAAGTGTTTTTCAATATTTAATTGTCCTGGGTACCTCCAAAGCACCAATTTTATATTCAAAATACGTTTCCAATCCTACATCGAATCACTTAGTATACAACCGCACAAAATAATTAGATAAAACAAAAGCCATATACGGGTTGAGCCTGAATACGTTGACTCATAAGTCCTTAATTATGTACTTATTCCCTACTGCATTTATACTGCAAACAGAGATAACTTTAGTGGAAATAATGGACTAGATATAGATTTTCTCCCCTATTTCCCTAAACCATTGAAACTATAGACACAAAATAAAGCAAAAACCACATCTCTGGCAACTCTTAATCAATCGGTTCTGGGTAAGTGCCCCAGCATTCCGGGGTATCGAGTCCCAGGTCGGTCACAC
>JACNHV010000007.1 GCA_014383445.1 Candidatus Desulfobacula maris
GTGGCTATGAAGATCTGGTCAAAGCAGGAGTCCGGTTAAAGAATCAACGATATTCCCTTTTAAGGGCTTGCGGGAAACGTGGCTATGAGTGGGCAGGCACTAAGTTGGACTCTCCCGGTGATCAATTTGCGCTGGATTGTCTGGTTGGACGAAGCCGCTACGCGGCAAGCAAAAAACACCCCTTATCGATCTAAATATTGTAACCTCCAGTTTTTTTGGCAAAAGGAGCAGATTGTCATGCTCTTATTTGCTGTAAACGACAACCAGTGAAACCAGGAGGTTACAATGAACACCAGTCTACCAAATGATCCGCAATTCAACAAGTATTATGAAAAACATGGCAAACATCTGAGGTTAAAGGGGTTACGACCAAAGACCATCGAGGCATACTCCAGGGCCATCAGGCGTATCGGCAACTATTTTGATGCGAGAATCGATCACCTTACCTCTGATCAGTTGCTGGATTATTTCAATGATCTTTTAAAATCTCATTCATGGAGTGCTGTCAAACTTGATCTGTATGGCCTGAAGTTTTTCTACACCAACGTGTTAAGAAGAACCTGGGAAGATATTCCGCTGATAAAGCCACCAAAGGGAACACGCATTCCGGATATTTTGACAATCGAACAGGTAAATCAGCTTTTTGCCGCAACGAATAAATTGAGCTACAAGGTGTTTTTCTTCACCATTTACAGCATGGGCTTGCGCCTGGGAGAAGGTATTAAGCTGACGGTTGGTGATATCGATTCGGTTAATATGTGGGTGCATATCCGTGATGCAAAGGGCAATAAAGATCGATTGGTGCCTCTTCCCGAAAACACACTCCGTATCTTGAGAGATTTCTGGTCTGTTCATAAACATCCGGTATTTATTTTTCCAAACCGGAAAAGAGGGCTGAAAAATGCCCATCTGGTGGATTCACCTCTTGAAAGGGGTGGTATACAGACTGCCATGAAAGCGGTTGTACAACACCTCGGCATCAAAAAAAAATTTCATGCCATTCGTTGCGTCACAGTTATGCAACGCATTTGTTGGAGGCTGGAGTTGATCTTATTGAATTACAAAAGATCCTTGGCCATGTCAGTCTGCTGACAACCGTCAAATATACCCATCTCACCCTGAAAACTTATACCAACTCCTGCCATAAAATAAATGCGCTGATAGACAGCTTTACTCTCAACTGGGGAGGGGTAAAATGATTCTGCTCTCCTCAATAATAAATAAGTTTGAAGGCCGGTTTTTTGATCGATACAGGGCGACTATTTTGCCATCCCACAAAAAAGCTCTATGGGCCATGAAACGCTGTAGAAAAAAGCACGGTCCGCATATGCTGGCCCGGTGTACCAATGACAACTGTGGAGAGCTTACGTATATTCCACATTCATGCGGCCACAGGAGTTGTCCTCATTGTCAGAATCATGAAGGGTGGCAATGGATTGAAAACCAGCTAAACAAGCAGCTTCCAGCCGAGTATTACCTGCTCACCTTTACCTTGCCAAAACAGTTGCGTAAACTTGCCTGGATGAATCAAAAACAGGTCTATTCCCTGATGTTCCAATGTATACAGGAACTCCTGAAGATTTTTACACGTAATGATCGGCAGCTGCAGGGAACAGCAGGTTTTACGGCGATACTGCACACCCATTCAAGACAGCTCGATTATCACCCGCATATACATGTTGTCATGCCTGCGGCCGGCATCAATACAAAAACCAGTTTGTGGCGGGTAAAATCGTCCAAATATATCTTCAGCCATAAGGCTTTGGCCAAAGTCTTCAGGGCAAAAGTACTCAAAACACTCGTGGACAATAATCTACAGGTCCCGAAAGATTGTCCGAAAAAATGGGTCGTTGATTGCAAAAACGTCGGCAATGGCGATAAGGCATTAATCTATCTTGGCAGATATCTTTACAAAGGCGTTATCCAGGAAAAAGACATAGTCAAATCCGAAAATGGAATGGTCACCTTCAAATATATCGATTCCAAGACTAAACATTGGAAGACCAGAACCGTTACAGGGGAACATTTCCTCTGGTTGTTGATGCAGCATGTCCTCCCAAAAGGTTTTCGCAAAGCGAGGTGTTACGGCTTCCTGCACCCTTGCAGCAAGAAGATCATCAAATTATTACAGCATATTGTCCGATTTAATCCTCTTAGGATGTTCAAAAAACTGAAACAAAGAGCGAAAATAACCTGCAAGTGTTGTGGAGCGGAAATGAAAATAATTTGCGCCATGATACCTGCAAGCCGGGTGCAACAAACAGCTCATTTTACCTGATCAAAGGAGATTTCTTCGTTATGTGATACTTAATCTACATCACTGAATTATGAGGATTTCCCGATTCAATCGGCAATGCATATCTGCGTCCAAAAAAAGGCAATTATAATCCCAATAACCTGCTTCGGATGAGAAACAGGTGAGCGAAACAGAATAAAATCACCCCACCGGCCATCCGCCAACTTGTCTGCCTGAATCAGGCAGACTTTCAAAAAAGATATTTTCTATACAGAAGTCACACGGGCTTGTCCAACAAACGGTTCAGATTGTGGATCGCTTCGCTCTCACAATCTAACCTTATTCGTTATCCATAAAAGCAATAACCGTG
>JACNHV010000370.1 GCA_014383445.1 Candidatus Desulfobacula maris
GCCTTCAATTATCCTGTTGAGCCGGAAAATTGAGAACACGGAGGAGCTGGAACATTTATTTGCAGAAAGAAAAGGGAAAAAGGTGAGCATCCATGTTCCCGTTCAGGGTGAAAAAAAACGACTTGTTGAAATGGCCCTTGTGAATGCATCAAGGGAACTTGAAAAAAGGTTACTTAAGGAAGAAGAGGAACGGGCCGCAATCTCCATGCTGAAAGAGCTTATGGGAATGAAAATACTGCCAACCAGAATTGAATGTTTTGATAACTCCAACCTTTCAGGACAGGACCCAGTATCTTCCATGGTGGTGTTCAAAGATGGAAGACCTTATAAAGAAGGCTATCGCAAGTTTATTATCCGCAATCTTGATTTTCAGGATGATTACGCATACATGTATCAGGTTCTTGAGCGCCGTTTTTCAAGAGATCCCTCAGAAATGCCATTTCCGGATCTTCTGGTGGTTGACGGGGGCAAAGGGCAGCTTTCAATGGCCATGGCTGTTTTAAAAGAATTGAATATTGAAAACAAATTCATGGTGGCTGGTCTTGCAAAAAAGAACGAGGCAAAAGGCGAGGAATTTGATAAAATTTATATTCCGGGACGATCCAATCCATTAAACACAAGTCAGGCAAGAAAAGCATTATATCTTTTACAGCAGGTGAGGGATGAAGCCCACAGGTTTGCCATTACATTCCAGAGAAAACGCAGGGAAAAACGGGCAGGACTTTCAACCCTTGATACTATTCCCGGTATCGGTCCTGAAAAAAAGAAAGTTCTGCTGAAGCATTTTAAAGGCATTACCCAGATGAAAACAGCATCAATTGATGAAATGGCAGGTCTTCCAGGAATGAATAAAATATTGGCAGAAGAAGTGATAAATAGCCTTAAAACCAAGTGAACCTTTCCTCTCTTAAAGGATATACAAAAGTCTCTCGAGCTTTTTTGTATCTAAAGTCACAAACTTGATTGCCTCCTCCGATAGATCGTTTTCTTGATATTCTCGTATATTCATATTTAGGGGTTAAACTGTAACTATAAGGACATTTGCATATCTTTCGTGTCTTAATGATTTGGGACTTGAAACTATTAAGAGCCTGATAAATAATTCAATATCAAGACAAATTAGTTGTAAAGAAATATTAGTAGACATTAATGGGTCTATAAATTTCTTTTACCGATGGCAGATTTTATTTTTTGTGAAAATACCTTCCATAAACTTCTGCCCCAACCTATAAAATCTTTTCCAAGTAATGGAATGCATAGCCACCATGTTATATGGCTGAAAAGATACAAACTTCCGGCAGCTGCCACTTTTTCAGTGTTGTTGAGATTTGAAAATGGAACTAGGAATATCAATAAAAAGCTAAGACATGATAGTGTAAATAATGCCCAGCCTAAAGATTTTCTGAGAGAAGTATTCAACATAAAAAATAATTCTATTGTTCTGTGTCTCTTGTAAATTTAAATGATATCCAACCAGATAAGTTTCGATTAGGGCGTATGTCCGAAAAGGATTTTCCCTTCCACAAGTTGCGCAAAAACACATCTGGCCTGAACGCTTTCACTGGTTACGCGCAAGTCTGCGGCGGCGGCACAAAAACTCTCCGGAAACCTTCCTGAAGGGAAATGGCTTTTTCAGGGCAGAACCTTGCACACACCCCGCATCCAATGCAGGATTTTTCCTGCCTGACAGCATATCTGTCGCTCTCCAGGGTAATGGCATCAGTGGGACAAAAGTCAACACAGATTCCACAGCCAGTACAAGCATCCCTGTCAATCACGCTTAAGTGAAAAGTGGAGTTGATCATGGGAAGGGTACCGTTCCGCCATAGATTGAACGTATCACAGCAGTCCTTGCAGCAGTTGCAGATGCTGGTCTCAAAACTGGATTCCCTGGATCCCGGGTGAAATGCCTTGTGGATGAGACCGGCGTTCTCTGCATCTTTCATGATATCAAGGGCTTTTTGCCTGGTGATCTGTTTTGCAAAACCCTGGGCAATGGTACGACGTGCTGATTTACCAAAGGTAAAACAGTTCAATGTCGGGGCCTTGGTGGCACACGCGTCACCCAGTAAGTTCCTTCTTTGCCTGCAGAAACAATATCCCACTGCAATATCGTCGAACTTATTAATGATGTCTTCAATGGTCTGACTGGGCAGGACCCAGTCTTCGGGAGTGTCCAGGGTCTTGTCAACTTTGATAACCTTTATTTTGCTGCCGTCTTGGGTGCGCTGGGTGGGAACTGTCCTGTCAAGAGCAGGTGCTTTGGCAAAAAGAGGTGACAGGTTTTTGTAGTTCTTCTGTATTCCATCTCTCAATTCTTCAAGAAGCGTCTCAAATAACAAAGCAAGTTCACGTTCTTCATCACTTCCCGTCATCTGTGTCATGAACTTGTATTCCATGAGGCCGATCATGACAAGGGGCAGGAGACGATAAATCATGATACCTTTTGAGTTTGGCTGATTGAATATCAAACCTTGCTTTGCAAGCCCTGAACCCAGGATTTCGATTTCCTGTTCATTAAACCCGCTTGAGGCCATCAGTTGATCCCGTGTCTGGGATGAGGCTTTGCTGAACGCACAGATAAAGTCGAGTTCCTGTTCTGATT
>JACNHV010000187.1 GCA_014383445.1 Candidatus Desulfobacula maris
TTAAGATTCACCCGGGAAAGCTCCAATTCCATTTTTCCCGCCTCAACCTTGGAAAGATCAAGGATGTCGTTGATCAAGGACAAAAGATGATATCCGCTTTCTAAAATATCATCAACATATTCAGACTGTTTTTTTTCAAGCCCTCCAAAATATCTGGCCTGGAGGACCTGGGAAAAACCAATGATCGCGTTCAAAGGAGTCCGCAGTTCGTGGGACATGCTTGCCAGAAAATCGCTCTTGGCTGTGTTTGCCGCTTCAGCTTCAAGTTTTGCCGCTTCAAGATCCTGGGTTCTTATGGCAACTTTTTGTTCAAGATCTTCACTATAATGTTTTAAGGATTCTTCTGCATTTTTCCGCACAATGATGGCAGCAATGGTATTAGCGACCAGAATTAAAAATGTTTCTTCCCGTTTGTCATTTTTGTGTCCATCCTTGACATGAACATTCAGCACCCCCATTACCTTGTCCTGCAATAGTATGGGAACACAATAATCACCATGGGCAGGCATATCTTCATAGCTTATTTCATGTGCCTCATCTATATGACTTGAAAATTGGATTTTTTTGGTCAGCATGACTTTGCCGCAATGGCATTTTGCCTTTGGAACTATCCTGCAGGCTTCCAGGGCCTGGGCAGAAAAATTATTGTGGGCCTTTAAAACAAGGAAATCAGGATCATCTTCAACAAGAAAAATAGCACCCTGTTCCTCAAAGGAAAACCACGGGACTTTGAGGACTTTTTTGAGTATGGCTGATAAAATCTTTTCCAGTGGGATGTTTTCTAAAGATGTCCGTAAGATATCACTCAACGCACTCTGGATATTATAGTTCCGGTTAAGCTCTGCCACAGCCCGTTTTTTTTCCTGGTCTGATCTGTATGCCTCAACAATGGATGCGCAGGAAGTAAAAAAAGGCTGAAGATAATTCACTAAATCCTCATCATAACCGCCCGGGCGGTTGGCAATCCCGATTCCTCCTACCAGTTTTTCTCCTTTGTACAATGGTATCCCTAAAAATGCGTCAAGGGGCGGGTGGCCTTCTGGCAGTCCACAGCTTCTTGGATCATTTACAGGGTCGTTGGAAATAACAGGTTTGCCGCTTGTTAAAATTTCTCCAAAGAGTGATTTTAGATTACGAAACTCCATGCCGCTTGGAGCATGGAGTTCATAATATTCCTTTGTTTTTTCATCCCCTGAGATATCAGATATAGCGTGGCTTTTTAAATAAGGGGCGCCTTGCTCATCAAAAAACACTTCGCCCATAAAACCGTACTGGCTATCAGTGAGGGCAAGGATGTTTTGCAAAATCTCATCAAACAGGATTTTGGGATTTGTTTCCGAGATGAACATGGATTGAGCTGCATTAAGGGCATCCAGCAATTTGTTGGCCTGGGCAAGATCTTCTGTTCTTTTATTGACACGAATTTCCAGCTCTTCATGCGCTTTTTCCAGCATAGCCTCCACTCGTTTCCGCTTTTGAATTTGCGATGTCAAACCTAGGGTCCTGCTCCTCACTTGTTTTCGCAGCAGCCAGATTCCTGAAGCGGCTGACAATAACAGGACAGGCATTAGAATGAACAATAGATATTTGAGAATCTTTGTCCAAGGAACAGGCTGATTAGGAAGAATCGGAGTGAACCACTTGTTGTAAAGGGAATCATAGGTCCCGTTGGCAAAAATAATAGCCAGTCCCTCGTTTAAGAGAGAAAGCAATTTTTTATCCCCCTCTTGAACGGCAATGCAGAATTTCTGTTCAAATTCGGATAAGGGTTTACCCGCAGGTTTCAGGCTGGTTGTTCTTAGCGTGGAGACATCCACCAGATTTGAAATCCCTAGTTTTTTAATTAACTGGAGTCCGACAAGTTGCTGGACCACAACCGCATCATGTTTCCCTTGAGAAAGAATTGTCAGTGCGGAACTAAAAGTGTCGGTCAGGATCAGTTTGCTGTAAAGGTTTTTTCTTGTGGCGTATTCATGGGCTGCATCACCGCGCATGGTGATAATTTCTCTGCCTTGCAGATCTGCTTCAGTGTGAATTGCTTTTTCACCCTTTCGCACAAAGATAGTTCCATGCATTCTTAAATAGGGAGCAGTAAAGTCAAATAGTTTGTCCCGATCTTTTGAGTATGATACAAGCGGGAGAATATCGATTTTTTTATCAAGCAATTTTTGTTTGATTTCATGCCAGGGACCCACAGAGATATCGACCTTAAGGCCTGCTTCTTTTACAACCGCCTTTAGCAGTTCAACTGAAAACCCATCTGCACTGCCATCCACCCGGACCAGTGCAAACGGTGGATACTCAGGTTCACTTGCAGATTTAAGTATCCGAGGTTTAGAAGTTTCAAGATCATCAGCAGGTGCAGTGATTGGAATCAGTCCGAGGATAAATGCGATTAAGATCCATTTGTAATAGAAAAGCATTCTTTTTTTTAACATGACAACTATTCCTTTAATTTCAGTTCATCTGAATTGGAATAACACATAGTGAATTTCCTTAGTTTTTATATGTGTAATCTTTACTTAGTGCCTGACCGAAAACCACATGTTTGGGCGAAAAGTTGCCCATATACAAGGCGCAAAAAATCTTGAAACCGGAG
>JACNHV010000058.1 GCA_014383445.1 Candidatus Desulfobacula maris
ACAAATAAGCTGTAAATAGGGTCAAACCTCTCTAATGGCAAAAAAAGGTATTTTTAAAGAAGGAAAAGCTTACCTTGGAGAAACGATACCAAATTTTTATCCTTTTGACCAACATGGTAAAAAACAGAACAGCCACACCACTTATTCTGCTTCGTCATTCTCATCAGTCCGGTCAGGCACACTCAGCAGCTTTTTAAGGTCCCCAAATGGATTGTGGGTTGCCACCGGTTTTTTTACGTTATCCGGATCATGACTGGTCTGCCATTGGGCCTCCAGAGAGCGGGAATGCTCGTTATCATGGCAGTAGATGCACAACAATTCCCAGTTGCTGCCATCGGCCGGATTGTTCTTGTAATCATGATCTTTATGATGAACCGTCAGCTCGTGCAGTTTTTTACCGGAAAACTCCCGGCAGCATTTTGCACAAATCCACGGCAGAATCTTCAATGCCTGATTTCGATATTCCTGTTTCATTTTCTTTTCTCTCGCTGCAAATTCAAAAAAACATATAAGCACAAAACGCCGCCAATAACCGGCGGCCATAGCCGTCCGCGTTAATTGGCCTTGTTCGGCTTTTCTTTTTAAATTGATAGATTACGCTGTTGCAAGATTGCGTGAGCTAGTTTGAGAGGAGTGATACTTAACTTCTTTTTCTATTATTTTCCCCACTTTACTTTTAGCTATTTTCATATTGTACCGTACTTGTAGATTGAGCCAAAATTCTGGTTCAATTCCAAAATACTTGCCGAGACGTAACGCAGTATCAGCTGTAATTTCTCTTTTACCATGTATAATTTGACTGACCCGATTTGCCGGGACATTAATGTCTTTTGCCAACTGATTTTGAGTGATTTCCATTGGCTTAAGAAATTCTTCCAGCAATACATCGCCCGGAGTGATTGGAGTTAGTTTAGTTGCCATAATTTTACCCCTTGTGATAGTCAACAATTTCTACGTCGAAGACGCTTTCTTCTGACCATACGAAACAAATACGCCACTGGTCGTTAATTCTAATACTATGCTGTCCGCTTCTGGTGCCTTTTAACTGCTCAAGCCTATTTCCAGGAGGAACTCGCAAACTTTGCAAAGAAACAGCAGCGTTAAGAACCTCAAGTTTTATTCTTGCTGCTCTGGAAATATTTCTGAACTTTTTCACATCTAAATCGTCAAAAAGTTTTTCCGTATCTTTGCATTTGAAGGATTTAATCATAAAGATATGATATGACGCAATACGTCATTCGTCAATAGAAATATTGGATTTAAGAGCCGAACGACCGAGCTAAGTGGAGCAAAAGAGCAGCGCCAGACTTTGGCAAATAGCACAATAACTATAGGATTAAGCCGGAAGGGGCCATGGAGACTGTCTAAAACCCTGGCCACTCAGTCGGGGATGACCAATAAATGGCTGAAGGATCAAGGTCTATTATCTGTTAAGGATCTATGGGTAAACATTCATTACCCGGCTACGGCTCGGTAGTCTCTGGGAACCGCCTAGTGCGGACCCGCTTGCTAGGTGGTGTGGGGACTGGGGGAGAGAATCCCCCGGCTACCCGATTATAACATTTTCTGTTTATTCAGATAGTTATATTGGAGAAAAGGATTAGGGCGGGTTACGTATTGTAATAATTTCTTAAGCCTCATGGTCGATTAGTCCTTTCCCGAAAGAATTTGTTTTCTCATGTCAGGATGCATCCATCTGGTTTCATCGTCTTCCTTTTCACTTTCTTTTTTTCCTGTTTTGAGATCAATAATTTCTGTCGCTTTAGCTCGTGGTGGAGTGGGAGAAGTATTCTGCTCTTTGTCTATTGTCATTTCCGGAGGCATCCACTTCGAATTGTCCTTTGCAGTTGGTTCAGGTTGTGTTTCTTTTAATTCAAAACTGCGATCTATTTTATTGGTATTGGTGTCAAAAGCATAACTTTCAGGGGTGTATTTTTTCTTCTTTTCCCTCAATAATAAAGTGCCACCAATAGCAACAGCTACTCCAAGCAATAGACCAATAACTCCATTATTTTTTTCATTTTCAAGTAAATTTTGGTACCGCTTTGAATCAAAAAATTGGCTACCACCAAATTGGGCAAGCTGTTTATCCATGTGTTTAATTTCATTGCCGTAGAAATCGGCCTCATAACATTTGGTTGCACCAATGTAGATCATGTAGATACCTATGACAATTATGATTACAGCCCAAACTTTTTTTGGTGTCATTATGCCCCTCTAGCACAGAAGATATGCCATACTCAATTTCAAATGGCACTAATTTGTTTTGGTGTCATTCTTTGGAGTTATAACGATTTGGGTGAGGGGCGCGCCCTAAGCTTTGCAGATTATAAACCCAGCAGATCTTCGCGTCCCTCTCCACCCTTTTGTTATGTGTCTATATATTTGAATTTATAGGATTTAAGTGTCCAGTCTTTTCCCATAACTCTTAGATGCATTGGGTATTTATTATTTCTATTAAACCAGCATTTGATGTCAGCGGCAGGACTGTCATACAAGATTTGTTCAATTTCTCTTTTGCGCTTTTTGTAATTGTCTCCTACTCCCCATGCAATGTATATTGAATCAGCTGACTTTATAGAAGATCTTATTATTT
>JACNHV010000006.1 GCA_014383445.1 Candidatus Desulfobacula maris
CGACAATGGCCTGGGCCATTTTGATGATTTTATCGGCTCGCCATCCGTTGCCCGGGCCGTAAACAGTATGTTTTGATGTGTTGGCAAAGACCACTTCCGCTTCATGGATCGGTGCGACATTATCAGGCGCATCGCCTGCAGTCAGAGACCGTTCACACACATCCACTTCTTCCATGACGTCGGTCAGCAGGGCTGCTTTGCCCACATCTTCATTTATGGATGGCCTGACCGAACCATCTGTTTCCATAACATTGACACCTTGACCAAACGTACAAAAATGAACCCTTTTGCCTTCCAGAAACACGTCATGCTTTGGATCACGTCCGTATTGAACTATACTCGGCGGAGCCGAACGGATGCAGTCCTCCACAAGATATGCTGGAAACTTTGCAATTTTTGTTTTGCGATCAATTTTTGCACCCCCCCCTTCAAGAATATCCAGGGCTTCGTCACTTCCAACATAAAGTCCTGTTGTTCTCATCACTTCGAGGGTGGCAAGGTGAATTTTTTCAATCTCATCGTCTCCAAAAACATTAAAGCCAAAACCACCGGTTGCGACCATGTCTGAGTATGGATTTCTTGTTGCCATTTCATTCACCTGTAAATTAAAAGTTTATTCAAACCGCTTTCAACCATTAAGTCATACCTGCTTTCCAGCTTTTTTTTATTTTTCCTCCTTTGATTAAATTAATACATTCAATCTCTAATGATCCATTGCATTTTATATGCCATGTGCGTTATTTTTTATCTATATTTCCTAGGTATTGTTGCACAGCACCTGTTCTTCTTGTTTTGAAAGCAGTTTACAACTTCCTCATTCATTCTATCCCAAGACTTCAGGGAGTCATTTCTTTATCTATGCCAGGGCATAAAACTTGGCCAGGGCATAAAACTTGGAATTTTCCTATAAAGTTAAAAATTTGCAAGGTGATTTTTATTTTCAAATTCATTCCTCATCAGCCTATCTGGATGAAACAGTGTACAGTTGTTCACATCCTGTCTATATAGTCTTCCAGCTCCTTGTCCAGGCCAGGATCCAACAAAGGCTTTTCCAGGCCTGCCAGACGCTCTTTACAGATCAGGGCAGCTTTTTTTAGGATATCGTGTCCCTGTTTTTTACACATGTCATAGGGCTGCCAAAAGGAGACATTGGGTTTCCATATCTTGTGACAATTTTGAAATACGGATTTTTCCAGAAGATATGTCCCTTTGTGGTCAACATTATTAATGGTCTCAAAGATATCGGCCTTATCAAAGATTCCCAGTCCTTTGTTCATCAACTCAACCCGGCTGATCAGCTCCTCATCCAAAATCCATTTTTCATAGGAGGTGCTCATAATCGAGTCCAGCACTCCCAGGCATTCATTCACAACCCCCACGCCTGCCATGGCATATGCAAGGTAGTTCTGCATGGTTTCCATGCCGGCCTGGTAGTCCACCTGCTTGGCTTCACTGAGTCCGGCCATTGCCCTGGACGGCAGATCATAGTAACGAGCAAGCTGCATGGCTGCCATGCCGATAAGGCTTCCTTCCGGGGCCGCCGTTATGGTGTTGGCCCACCTCATATCAGATGTCATGGTGCCGCTGGAATACACCACAGGGGTTCCCGGAGATACTGCCTGGGCCAGACAAATGCCGGCCAGGTTTTCTGCATTGATAACTGCTATCATGCCATATATATCCAAAGGCCCTGTAAGACCTGCCATGGGCCCGGGCAGGATGAAAAGCGGCTGATTGTTTTTTGCATAGGCCATAAGCGTCTGGCAGGACAAAGGATCAAAAGCCAGTGGGCTGCTGGGGTTAACGCTATAGGCAATCACCGCGTCATGCTTTAAAAATCCTTCACCATATACCATTTCCAGTATTTTAAAACTTTCCAGGGTTTGGGCATAATCTGTGGCAATACCGATAAGCGGTTTATGACTGTATCGCATCAAGTGTCGAAGCAAATGAAGGTGTCTGGATTTGTCCGGCATATCCGATGGTTCCACTGGTATAGATCCGACCATATCCACAATACTGCTGGACTGGCAAAGCTTGGTTATGTTATCAAAATCAAGGGTGGTGCTCGGCCTTTTTGTGCCGTCTGTTTCAATAATGGACATGGTTCCGTTACCCGGGCAAACAACCGGCCTTTTCTGGCTTTTACCAAAAACAAGCGGGGGGCTTCCATCCCGGCCTGTCATCTGAAAACTTTTAGGTGCTGAATCAAGCGACTTCATCAAAAGGATCTCGTCAATATACACAATATCACCTGAAACCTTTGCGCCATGCTCAGCCAAAACATCTCTTGCTTCTTTAAGCAGTATCAGTATTCCTTTTTTCGATAAAATATCGATGGTCAACTGATGAATATCCTCCAGATGACATCTGGGAATAACATCGATCGGATTTTTTATAAACAAGCCTGTTTCGTGAATACTGTCCATATTTATTTGATCCTTATGAATGTTTTTAATACAAACCGTTAATATGTCTTTTAGCGTTCATTTAATCAATTGAGCTCGATAAATACGATCTCCGAAAGACCAGGCTCGCCCTTGATGATGCATTTTATGTGCCACTCATCCCTGAAGGCATCTCCTTT
>JACNHV010000332.1 GCA_014383445.1 Candidatus Desulfobacula maris
CTTAAACAGATGTATAAAACAATTATGGATGATCATTTTACTCCGCAAATGGAAGTCTCATTTGTTGACGGGAATATAAGACAGACCCTTTTTTATGAAAAGGTATCCTGGGTGATTGAAGGTGTGAACAAGGGCTTGAGATATGGTGAAAACCCCGGGCAGGAAGCCGCACTCTACAGGCTTGTCAATGGGAATCTGGCCCTTGGTGATGCCAGGACAATTTCGCCCGGCAAATATCTGGTGTCTGATATTGAATTGCTTCAATCTGGAAAACATCCGGGAAAAACCAATCTTACGGATGCTGACAACGCCTTGAATATTTTAAGATATTTTACTGATACCCCAAGTGCCGTGATTGTCAAACATAACAACCCTTGTGGAGCTGCCCGGGCACAAAGCCTTGAACAAGCCTATCATAAAGCCTATATGGCAGACCGTGTGGCAGCCTTTGGCGGCTGCATCGCATTGAATAAATCTGTGGATAAGGCCACGGCCCAGGCCATTGCCAGTCAGTATGCAGAAGTTGTGGTGGCACCGGAATTTGAAGAAGGGGTCCTGGACATACTGGGTGCCAGGAAAAATTTAAGGGTGATCCGGATTAATGATATTGATAAACTCCAGAGTTTTATCGGTGAGAGGGTGATTGACTTTAAAAGCCTGATGGATGGTGGTCTGGTCGCCCAATGGTCTTTTGTTCCCCAGACCCTGTCTGAAAAGGATTTAATTGTGGCATCAACGGAATATAAAGGGCAAACTTACAGGATCAATCGTGAGCCCGCAAAACAGGAATTACAGGATATGCTGTTTGGATGGCTTGTGGAATCGGGCATAACATCCAATTCAGTGATTTATGTAAAGGATAATGTTACAGTTGGGATTGGAACAGGTGAGCAGGACCGGGTAGGGGTTGCAGAAATTGCCGTTGACAAGGCCTATCGGAAACTTGCTGACAGATATAGTTTTGAACAATTTAAGGTCTCCTTTGCTGATTTAACAGATGTGGATAAAAGGGCGCAAATTGAAAGTGATGTAAAGAAAGCCCAGGGCGGTCTTATTGGATCTGCCATGGTGTCTGATGCATTTTTCCCCTTTAGAGACGGTATTGATGTGGGTTTGAGCCAGGGAGTAAAAGCCGTGGTGCAGCCGGGAGGATCTTTGAATGATTACCAGGCCATTGAAGCATGTAATGAAAATGATGCGACAATGGTTTATACAGGTCAAAGAAGTTTTAAACACTGAAAAAGCGGGGTCAGGCTTGCTTTGTTGCCTTATTGATTCCAATAAGGCAACAAAGCAAGCCTGACCCCAGTTTTAGACAAATAAGGATAGCTGATCACGCCTGGCATCAGCATGCTGGATGGTTACCTGGACGATATCTCCGTTCTTGAGTCTGATGCCGCTTGGGGGAAGTTTTGCTTCAAGCATAAACTCCTTGATCAAAACAGTATAGTGATCCCTGTGACAATCAAGGACCAGGGCTTCATAAGCAGTTCCCCTTTTGGATTCCAGGTATTTGGTGATCCAGTATCGCTTTCTTGATGCCTGCACCCGGCCGGCATTTGCAATAGCCGGTGAAACGGACTGGAGAATTGTTTCAAGTTCAGCTTTGGAATAAGCATTGCCATATCCGAATATGGCTTTTATCTGCCGTTGCGTCAGAAGGTCATGATATCTTCTTATGGGGGATGTGGCAGTGACATATGCTTTAACACCCAGACCTGAATGGTTTTCCGGATCTGTTCCGACTATTGCACGGCTTAATTGTTTTCTCTGCATGAAATTTAATGTCAATGAGGTTTCAATGCCTTTGAAAAGTCTTTGTTTGGGTTGTGCCTGGGATCGGAAAACTGCGGGCATATCGTTGTTTGAAAGAAATTCAGCCATCAGGGAGTTGGCAAAGATCATCATTTCAGACACCAGCATGCGCGAGGGGTTTTCCCGATCAATTTTTAAATATCCAATCTCCTGATTTTCTTCAAGCCATACATTTACTTCCGGCAGGGTGATCTGGATAGCACCGGCCTTAAGCCTTTTTTCCCGCAGCAGGGTTGCAATTTTATAGAGGGTGGTGATGGGATCATCCTTGCCATTCAACAGGTTTGCCTCAGTATAACTCATCTGTTTATGAACCTTGATGATACTGGGAACAATCTTGTAATCCTGGATTTCAAAAAACCGGCTCATCTTAACCAGGGTGCTGATACCGGGTCTTATTGCATTTTCTTTCAGGCTGCAAAGATCCTCGGAAAGCTGGGGAGGTATCATGGGCAGTTTATCATCAGGCATGTAAATGGAACTGCCCCGCTCCCGAGCCGATATATCGATGGGGTCATTGGATTTAATATAGGCATCAACATCAACGATATGTATTCCAAGCCTGTATCCATTTTCAGTATTCTCAAGGCTTATGGCATCATCAAAATCAAGGGTGGACTGCCCATCAATAGTGATTAACGGGATATCTGTCAGGTCCTGTCTTAAGGGGTCGTTAAAAAAATTATTCTGAGCACCTGTCAGTTGTTTTTCATGTTCCAGCACATCCCTGGAGAATACCGTGGGGATTTGCAGGGCCAGAAGATTGATATTCTCATTTTGATCCCAGATCCCAGACTGTACAAATATATTAAACAATTGTTCAGGTGAATTAATGGATGATTTTTTGATAATATTTCTGGCCACCAGATGGGAATCAAAATTATTGTTGAACAGGTAATAGGATTTTAAAATATGAACAATATCCTGGTCAATCTCCGAGCTGCTGCCGTTTTTATTATTCAAAACCTCATCGATCCATGCAGCGCCTCTCTGGATCAGCATCTCCTTTTTATCAGCCTCTTTTATCTGTCGTTTTTTTGCGTTAACCTGTTCAGACGTATAAGGGATAAAAAATGTTTTGTTGAATTTAAAATACATCCGGTCATAAAAAAAGGCTCTGATTACAGCTGCTTCATTATCCGAGGTCAGGGGGGGATCAAAACAAAAAAGGGTCATGGTTGAGATATCAATGTCTCCAGACTCCTCATTAAGGATTTCCCATAATTCTTTAATGTTTATGGCTTCAGAAAGTTTTTTGCGATTTTGCGACATCTGTTTTAACTGTGTAACAATAGAGTCCCTGGAAATGGAAGTATCAAGGCACACCTGTGATATATGGGATAACCGGTTTTTAGAAAAATTGACTTCCCGATTATTCTCATTTAATAATTTTAATTTGTCCTTTTGTTCCTGTAATATCACAGCACAAATTATTTTTTGCTGTTCAATATACTCTACAATATTGTCTTTTATCATGATTCCAACAATAGCAGGAAGGGGGGGGATTGTCAAACGAACAAAAGGTGTGAAAAACTTGTAAATTATCCAAGAATACGATAAATAATGCCATGGTAAACAAAGAGAAAAAAGAAAAAAAAGTTTTAAAACGACAGAATAAAAATGATCTGCCGGTTTTTGATTCTGACCATGATTTTTTATGGGCATTTATAAAAAAGGATGAAATAAAGACAAAATATCAGGAAGAGAATGGTATTGATTCCCGGAAAAAAAAACAAATAAATAAGCATGGTATAGAGGTTATTGATACACTGCCGGGCGATCGTGATTTTACAGAAAGCAAAGAGACCTTTTCTGAATTATTGGAAGAATCACTTAAAAACAGAAAAGTAAAACCTGCAAATAAACCATCACCCATGCCCGTAAAAAAAAGATTGAAGCGGTATCCACCCGTTGAAGTTGAACTGGACCTTCATGGATACAACACCATTGGCGCCCAGGTGAAAACCCGTTCATTTATATCCTCCTGCAAACACCAGGGTTTTTTTACCTTGAGAATTATTGTTGGCAAGGGGCTTCATTCCGACACAGGCCCTGTGTTGCCCGATGTTGTAGAAGATGTGGTAAAGGAAATGAAAAAACAGGGTCAGGTGATCTTTTATGAATGGGATAAGAAAAAGAAAACCAGAAGTGGCGCATTAATCGTATATCTGAAACAATTTGAACAATTTGAATGATTATTTGTAATAGATCAGCCAGGGCGGTTTCAAGAATAAGTGCTGAATAGATACGATTATTTTTTCCCGAGTTGATATTTTGCAACTGCCTGGTTGTGTTCCTGGACAGTTTTTGAAAATTGATGGGTTGTATCTTTTTTCGAAACAAAAAAAAGATAATCGCTCAAAACAGGATTAAGGGCAGCTTCAAGGGATTTGGCGCCCGGGTTTGCAATGGGCCCAAAAGGAAGCCCTTTGATTTGATATGTATTGTAAGGGGTTTTCATCTTAAGGTGGATTTTTTTAATATTACCATCAAAATTTTTTATGCCATATATGACTGTGGGATCACTTTCCAGTCGCATGTCTTTTTTCAGCCGGTTATGAAAAACCGAAGATATCAAGGGCCTTTCCTGCGCATCTCCAGTCTCTTTTTCAATAATGGATGCAAGGGTCACAATGTCGTGGACTGAAAAGCCCATTGTTTTTGCCCGGGCTTGCCATTCTTTTGTGAAAATAGTGTTAAAATGCTCCACCATGGTTGTAATAACACTCTTACAATCAGTGTTTTTAGGGAAAAAATAAGTATCTGGAAAAAGATAGCCTTCCAGAGTTACTGCCTTGATCCCAAGGGAAAGAATAAAGGATGTATCATGGCAAAGACCTGTAAATTCTTCTTTTCTGCAAAAACTTTCCTTTTCAACCAATAAGGCAATTTCATTTATATTCATGCCTTCGGGAATGGTTATCCTGTATAATTTTACTTTGCCTTTTAAAAAGATCTCAAGTATTTGCTCCGGGGATTGGGAAGCTGACAGAATATATTCTCCTGCCTGAAGTTTTTTCTCAGCTTTTTTATATTTTGTGAATAATTTAAAAAAGGTTTTATTTGATATAATGGATTCGGTTTTAAGGTTTTGGGCAATGACGGCAAGACTTTGGCCCGGCTTAATTGGAAATACTTTTTCAGCGGCCAGAGGATTGAAAGGCTCTTTAACAAAAGATGATATTTTAAGATAAAATAAATGCCCTCCGACAATTAGGAATATAACAAGGGTGAAAAAAGCAATGAATAGAATTTTTAATTTGTTTTTTGCCATGTCTTTTTGAGAAACACAAACAATAAAAGGGTATCATTTTCTGATACCCTTTTACTATTATGATGGTCGAAAGTACAGGTTTAAATCAAGAGGTGCCTGCCATTGGAAAGCCAGTGTCAGGGTTATAACAGATTCGGCAGCAGTTCAGACATCTTTGTGCTTCTTTGAGGGCTGCATCTTCCGGCAGAACAAGATCAACCTCAATCATGGAATCAAGCCGTTGAGCAACGGGAATTTCCGGCATTTTAGACCGGGCTGATTTCTGGACGCCTGGAACTTTTGTAAAAATGGATTCAGGAATTCTTTTTTTCTGTAAGGAATTCTCTACAGGCTCTACTTTTTCTCCCTTTAAAAACAGATCAATGGATCTTGCAGCACGTCTTCCACTGCCAATGGCATCAACAACAAGGGCCGGGCCTGTGGCAGAATCTCCCCCCGTAAAAATATAAGGTATGGAAGACTGCAGAATTGCAGGATCATTGTCAATGGTATTCCATCTTGTCAGTTCCAGATCCGCCATTCTTGGAAGGGTATCCTGTTTTTTAAAGGAAGCATCCGGGGACTGACCAATGGCTGAGATAACCATTTCCACATCAAGAAGGGTTTCTGAGCCTTCAATGGGTACGGGACGTCGTCTGCCACTGGCATCAGGTTCACCCAGTTCCATTTTAAGGTATTCGAGCTGGGCCACTTTGCCTTTGTCATCGGCTATGACTTTAGTGGGGGCAGCCAGGAAAATAAATTCAATGCCTTCTTCTTCAGAAGCAACAATCTCAACTTCATTGGCCGGCATCTCGTTTCTGGTTCTTCTGTAAACAATGTATACTTTTTCAAGACCAAGCCTTAAAAGAGTTCTTACACAGTCAATTGCACTGTTCCCGCCCCCTACTACAGCTGCAGTTCTCCCCAGCTTTATTTTTTCACCCCTGGAAAATCTCGCCAGGAAATCAATTCCTTTAAAACAACCATCAAGATCCTCTCCTTCAATGCCAAGGGAATAATCTTCCCAGGCACCAATCCCTAAGAATACGGCATTATATCCGGAAGCCATCAATGATCCAAGTCCGAAATCAGTACCAAATCTTACATTGGTGAATGATTTGATACCCAGATCAAGAATACCCTGGATTTCCCAGGCCAGAACTTTTTTGGGAAGCCTGTATTCAGGAATCCCGTATCTGATAATGCCGCCAAGTTCAGGCATGGCATCAAAGATATCAACCTGGTGCCCGATCCTGCGTAAAAAGAATGCACAGGAAAGCCCGGCCGGCCCGCCACCGATTACAGCCACTTTTTTACCCGTATCCGGGGCGCATTTAATGGGAATCCTGGAACCGGAATTCATTTCAAAGTCAGAAGCAAACCGCTTGAGCTGATTTATGGAAACAGGCTCATCTTCAATTCCCCTTCTGCAATCATTTTCACAGGGATGAGG
Source organism: Candidatus Desulfobacula maris (assembly GCA_014383445.1). Classification (GTDB taxonomy): domain Bacteria; phylum Desulfobacterota; class Desulfobacteria; order Desulfobacterales; family Desulfobacteraceae; genus Desulfobacula; species Desulfobacula maris. The sequence continues at coordinate 6,525 of JACNHV010000332.1, forward strand.
GCAAACCCTTCCACAGGCAAGAGGTAAAGGATTTCTCATGCGGATGGTCTGGACAGCCTCTTTATATTTGCCTGCCCTGATCTGATTGATATATTTTGGGATATTGATTTCAGCAGGACAGGTCTGGGCACAGGGTGCCAGAGCATCCTGCTCCTGATTAAACTTCATGAGTTGTTCAGAAAGGGTTGTTACCTTTATAATATCTTTTGGGCAGGCCTGCTGGCAGGCACCGCAGCCCACGCATTTATCATCATCCACAACAGGATAGCCGTCAGCTCCAAGTTTGACAGCATTAAATTGACATGCTTTTACACAATCTCCAAGACCGAGACATCCCACATTGCAAACCCGTTTGCCGCCATAGACAGCAGCCATGGCTTTACAGGAGGAAACTCCCATATAGTGGAATTTATCATCAGCTCGATTTCCGCCCTCACACATATTATAGGATAACAGGCTTTCAGCTGCGCCTGCATCCACACCCATTATTTTTGCAACTGCTTCCACCCCTTCCTGGTTTGATATAACACATACGGAAGGCTTTGCTAAGCCGCTTACAACGGCCTGGGCAGCAGCTGAACATCCAGCATGTCCGCAACCGCCGCAATTTGCAGCGGCAAGGTTATTTTCCACAAGTGCAATTCTCGGATCTTCATATACATAAAAGACCTTGGATGAAAGGCTGAGTACAATACCGCACACAGCACCGATGCCTAACATAAACAATAAAGCTGGGATCATAATTTCACCTTATATTTGTCAATATTCCCGGTTAATGGCAAACGCCGGAAGGATTATTTCAATTATTTTTTAAACCATTCCTTTAAAAGACATAAATGTCAAAGCAATAATGCCTGCAGTTACAAGCCCGATGGATGTATCCTGCAGGGGTTTTGGAACTCTGGCCAGATTAATTCTTTCCCTTACGCCGGCAAAAAGAATGAGGGCAAGCCCAAATCCAACAGCATAGGCAAATGAGGATACAGCCGCTTCAACAAAAGTATACTCTTCTTTAATATTGATCAGGCATACACCCATGACAGCACAGTTGGTAGTGATGAGCGGCAGAAAAATTCCAAGGCCGGCATACAGGCCGGGGATACTTTTTTTCAAAAACATTTCCACAAACTGGACCAGGGATGCAATGACCAGGATAAAGGAAACAGTACGCAAATATTCAAGGTTAAAGGCCTTTAACAGGTAAATATCTAAAACCCATGTGATAAGGCCGGCTAAAACCAGGACAAAGACAACTGCCATTGCCATGCCCACGGCAGTCTCCATTTTCTTGGATGTGCCAAGGAAGGGACAATTCCCAAGAAACTGAGCAAGGAGAATGTTGTTAATAAAGATACAGCTTATTGCAAGGACGAATAGATCACCCATATTATTATCTCCTTTTTATTTTTTACCAATAAGGTTCATAAGACAGAGCATGAGTCCAAGACCGACAAAAGCGCCGGGTGCCTCAATCATGAATTTGAACGGAAGAAAGCCGGCTCCCATTTCAAAAACAGGGAGTCCTTCCCAAATGGTAAGGGTTCCGTTTCCCAAAAACTCTCTGACAGCACCTAAAGCCGCCAGGGACAGTGTAAATCCAAGGCCGATACCCAGCCCGTCTGCTACGGACAGGACAGGTCCGTTTTTGCTGGCAAAGGCTTCAGCCCTGCCGAGAACAATGCAGTTTACAACGATAAGGGGAATGAAGATACCCAGTTTCAGGAACAATTCATATGTATAGGCCTGCATCACCAGCTCCACAATGGTAACAAAGGTTGCTATGATAACTATATAACAGGCGATCCTGACTTTTGACGGAATAACATTTCTGAGAAGAGATATTAAAAGATTTGAAAAAACCAGAACAAAGGTGGTTGCAACACCCATTCCTATTCCATTTTCAACTGATTTTGTAACAGCAAGTACGGGACAAAGCCCCAAAACCAGCCTGAAAGGAGGTATCTCAGCCCAGAGTCCTTTGGTGAATTCTTTTGCTAAGGATTGTGCCATATTTGTTTCTCCTACAATATTTTGCCTTATTTCATCTGTTTGACAATTTCAGGTTTAAGTTTCTGATAAATATCTTTTGCCTGGGCAGCAGCAACACTGACTCCTTTTGAGGTAACAGTTGCACCGGACATGGCATCAATAACTCCACCATCTCCTTTAAGGGCAAAATTTGTGTCTATTTTAAGTCCTGAAAATTGAGAGACAAAGGAAAGGTCGTCCTTAGCCCTTGTTCCGATTCCCGGAGTTTCAGCATGGGTTGTCACCCTTACATCCACAATCTCGTCAGTAGAAAGGTTGATGCCCACCATGAGTCCGATTGGACCTCCAAAAGCGCCGCCTTTTGTTTCAAAAGCGATTGCTTTTGAACCGTCGGAAAGAAGGGTCGGGAAAATCTGCAATTCAGTGTCTTCGGTTTTTATTGTAAATCTTTCAGCCAGAGGATCATTGGTCGCTTCCGGAAATATATCCTGAATGGCAGGTGCTTTCTGAAATTTTAAGATCTGATTTTCAATTTGCACCTCGGTTCCTGATTTTACTGCAGCAAGCAGGCCGCCTGAAACAGCTGTCAATACAGTCAAAACAACAATCATACTAATCATTTCACGCATTGCTTATCCCCTTTCCCAAAGCTTTTGGTCTAATGGTGTCGATGAGTGGGTTCACAAGGTTCAATAACAGAATCGCCAGAACGGTACCATCGGCATAGGCTCCGATATTTCTCATCAGGATGATCATCACGGCAGCAAAAAAACCATAAAGGAGCATGGGAATCCTGTTTGCCGGAGAGGATGAATTTTCCGTGGCAAGAAAAAAAGCTCCGATCAGCGTATATCCTGAAAAAAGATGGAGCATGGGTCCTGCATAGGTATCTGGTTTTGCCATGCTGAAGCACAATGCAGTTACGATGATACCTGCAATAAATGAAGCAGGAATTTCCCACCGGATATATCCCCTTAAGATCAGGTAGATACCACCGATAATCAAGCCAAGTCCAAAAGTGGAACCGATTGCCCCAACCTGCCTGCCCATAATAAGGTCACTCAGGGGGAAAAGATCTGCAACTGCATCGACTCCTTGAAATTTCAGGGCTGCAAGAGGTGCAAGGGCGGTAAAATTGAATTCATAATTGATATATGCAGCATCAAAGTCAAAAAAGACCTTCCAGGAAAGCATTAAAAAGGCCATTCCCACGAGAGCCGGGTTAAAAGGGTTGGCTCCGACACCACCGAAAATCATTTTGCCTATAACCACGGCAACAAAGGTTCCGGTAATCACAAGCCACCAGGGTGATGTGGCCGGAAGCATCATGCCGAAAACAAGTCCGATAACGGCAGAATCCAGATCGCCGATAGTGATCTTCTTTTTGGATAGGACATTTATTATAAGTTCCCAGGCCATGGCACTGGAAAGAGATAGCGCAAGCACACCAACTGCAGGTGCGCCGAACTGAATAATACCGAAAATGATGGCCGGAAGGGTGGCAATCATTATATTCAGGTTCATTTTAAAAAGGCTGTCTCCATCATGCCAGAAAGGTGCATGGGATACTGTTAATTTATTATTATTCATTGACAGTCTCCATTCTAAACCTCTGCTCTAAGTTTTAAAAGCTCATGTTTGCCCAGCCTGATATATTGAAATAATGGTATCTTTGCTGTACATACGTATGCGCACAAACCACATTCTATACATGAAGACAGGTCATATTTATCATCAGCCTCTTCATATAAATCAGCTTCAAGATATCGGACCAGAATATTCACAGGGACATTTGCAGGGCAGATCCGAAGACAATTGCCACAATTCACACATGGATAATCTGATATTTCCGGGAGAATATCCCGGCCCTGAATCATCACAATGTCCATATCAGGCTGGACTGGATGGAGATGGGTGTAAGTTGAAAATCCCATCATGGGTCCACCAATGATAATTCTGTCCTGATCATTGACAAGAATACTAAAGGCCTTGAAAATTTTATGTAAAGGAGTTCCAATGGTGGCCTTGACCCTGTATCGAGTTCCCTGTTTTCCAATCACCGTCAGGATTTTTTCAAAATCAGCTGATTTTGTCTTGTATGCACGGCCCAAAGAAACCACGGCTTCGGCTGAGATAAAACAAACCCCTATATCTTCTGGTTTTTTACCTGCAGGAAGGATCATGTTTAAATGATCTTTTAAAATTATTGCCGGTAAATTAGAAGGATATTTTAAAGCGGTTTTGAATACCTTGATCGAATCAAATTCTTCTTTAATATTTAAGCCTTCCGGTATAGTGATGCAAAGGTTAGGAACATGGGTTATCCTTTTTAAAACTTTTGCTCCTTGTTTTACCTCATCCAAAAATTTAAGGGTTACATATTGATTGGTTGTTGATAAAAGATCTGTGTCAGCACAGGTAATGACAATGGTATTGATCTTAACATCATCTTTGGCAAGGAGTTTTAACGGCGGTGCTCCCGGAAGTGTCCTTAAGTATTGGTCAGCAGAGGCAATGTCATCCTTTAAATCATAGATTGCAGAATCTGTTTTTGTTGTCTGGCCCTGATCATTTTTGATGACAAGATAGGTGGATGTGTTGCCAAAATCGTCTGAATAGGTGTCAATAAAGGTTAAGGTTCCTGTTACAGGGGAAATTGTATATTCTGTACTGTCATTGTACAGGCATAGTTTTTCTCCCTTTTCAACGGCAGCTCCTTTTTTTATTAAAGGCGGCCTTGTACTGTCAATGGGCTCATTCAATAATAAAATAAGGTTGGGCGGGATGGGTATTGATTCCAGCTCTTTGGGATCCGGTTCCACAAGATCATAGTTGAGCATGGGTTGGGATAAGGTGAAAAAAGATCGTTTAATCATAATAAGTCCTTGTTTTGTAAAAAGCTTAAGAGCATTCAGTATAGTTGATAATTAATATGTAAAAATTAAAATTCATTATAATGAATGACACGAATTACATTCTACCGGACCTGCGTCAAGGTCTTCATGGCACCCCTGGCACTGAGCATGCAATGCATCAGTTCTTGAAGGTAAGTCTTGGTCGCCCGTTTCTTCATGGCACTCACTGCAGTTGTAGGTTTCATCATCTTCAATGTTATGATGGCAGTCCAGACATTCTGTGGTATAATCGTCTGCGTGCACGGAATGGGTGAATAAAACTTTACCGGCTTTGTTCTGAAACATCATCCGTATTGGATCCTCAGGTACAGGGGGGGTAAAAGAAGCATAGCATATAATTCCTGTGATCAAAAATAAGATCATAATCAATATAGCTATTTTTAGCTCTCGTTGTGACGTCATAATATTTCTCTCTTATCTAAGGGTTTGAGTTTATGCGACAAACCCACAACTAGGCAGCGTATATATTATATTGTATCTATCTTGGCAAGAAAAAAAATTAATAATTTTAAGGTATAGTACAACCGGCAGGAATGGCATGGGATTTTTTTCTGACAAGGAAGGGTTTATATTCTTCCTTTTTTGAAAGAGAGCTGTTTTTTTTTCGGATGATATAAAATGAAAATCCAAAAAACAGAAATCCGAAAAGCATGGAAACAAAGGATGGGTCCATGTGAAAAGAAGGGGCAAGGCTGTTGCCGATCAATGCGCCGATGAGTAGTAGAATAATGGGGAATACATATAAAAGAAATGTTACAAAAAGGATGGGCCTGGTATTAAGACCAATGACCACATGGTCCCCTTCCCCGACATCAAGCGTGTTTTTAACTGTAACAGTCATCTCTTTTTGAGAGTTTTCTGTTCCGCAGCTTCCTTTGGAAGAGCAGGCTTCACAGGCTCCGGATCTGATTGTTTTTATCCAGGCAATGGATGGGTTTGACTTGGTTACAATTCCGTTTTCAGTTATCATGATTCAATCCTTGTTATCGTGATTTATTCTTTGGTTAAAGGATAGAACCGATATATAATGATGTCAATTTTTTTATTATTTTTTCTTGACAATAAATTACCGCTGATATAATCTCTCCAAGTCTTGTAAAAAGGCGATGCTCCCCAGTAGCTCAGTTGGCAGAGCAATTGGCTGTTAACCAATGGGTCCGCGGTTCAAATCCGTGCTGGGGAGCCAACCCAAATAAAGCT
>JACNHV010000005.1 GCA_014383445.1 Candidatus Desulfobacula maris
TACTGCCTTTCATGTAATGGGCTGCCATCTTTTTAAAATAAGGGGGATCAAAAAAAATCATATCTGGTTTTTTACCGGTCGGAAGCGGCCAGGCCAGGTTTTCAGGGTCCCATAAAAAAGGTTCTATTTCAGGTCTTGTTTTAACCCGGTCCAAAAGATCAAAAGACCAGCATTGTCTGTTAAAGGCAAGACATACGTCTGCAACTACGCCGCCGCCGGCCATGGGGTCTATCACAAGATCGTTTTGCCTTGTAAAGTAAAACAGAGCATGAGCAACTAACTGGGCAGGGATTCTTCCGGGCCAGGGATCGCCGAACCTGTGATCCACATCATTGAAATACCAGTTATCCCATGCCCGCAATCCCCAGTTGAAACGCTTAAAACGTTCATGGTCTGTTTTTTCCTGTAGCACCACAGACCATACCAGAGGCTGAGGCGCACCATATTTTTGAGCCATGTCAGGGATAGAGGTTCCGTTTTTAAAATCCTGATGAATTTGCTTAAAAAGCTCCTGGTTTTTTTTAGCATATTTTGAAATGGTTTCCCTGTGGATATTTAACCTCTGGGCAATACGAACATGCGGAATGCCAAGACTGGTCATCACTGCGACCTTAATCTGTGTGGAAGATTCGTGTTGAGCTGTGTCTATCCTTTTTTGATTTTTTATATTTGTTTTTTCAATATTTTCTGCAAATGCCTGGATTTCTCTTGCGCTTAATTCTTTCAGCTCAATCTTTGCCTGAAGATGATTATTCTGATCCTTAAACGGGATCAAACCTTTCTGGGTAATCTCGTGAAAAACATTGTCAGATGCCTGCTCAAGTCTTGCCAGCGCCTTTGTCTGAGCCTTGTTCAGGCCATGTTTTGCAGATGCGGTTTGAACTTTTAAGGGAATGTCGATTAATAAAATCAGGTCATGCATCAAAAAAGATTGCCATTTCAATGGTTTAGGCAGGTTTTTAAAAATTGATTCCACCTGTTTAACAAATTTGTTAAACAGCATCTCTGCTTCCTTGGAAACCATGGATCCTCTATCCTGGCTAACCTTTGTGGAATGCAGCTTTGACAGCAATTTATTCACCCTTTCAAGGGGTGTTTTACCTGCCGTCAAATACCAGGGATCTTTGCCTATCTCCAAATCAATGATTTTAATGGTCGCTTCAATTAATTCTATGGCAGATAAATCCTGCCTTAAAATGTTTTCTGCAGCGCTCATCCTTTCTGCCTGAAGATCATCTACATCTGCGATTTTTGCCTGGATCATCTTCATATCAGTGTGCTCTTTAATGGCTCTGAGTCTTCGTTCTCCTGCAATAAGCTCAAGCCGGCCTCTTTTTTTCGGGCGAAGAATAATGGGTTCGATCAGTCCATCCCGGGCAATACTTGCGCCAAGTTCTCTTAAACTGTCTTCATCAAAATATTTGCGGTGCTGATAGGGTGAAGGATCAATTTTTTTAATGTCTATCATTTTGAACGAAAAAGAATAATTTTTATTGTCTGTTATGGGCATGATTCAATATCCACCAGAAAAATTAAAAAATCTTATCGCATGGGTTTAAAAGTATAAATATCTTATAAAAAATATTATCAGAAAAGTAAAATAAATATGAGGAGAATTCCCTTTGTGTTCTTGATAAAATTTGTCGGCAATACTATGGTGTTATCAGTGTTTGACTGAAAATACAGCAATTTTGAGTCTTGCAATATTGATTTAACCGGTAAAGGCAGGGCATAAATGGATCATAGCGAAATTAACAGGGTGTTCCCTGATCTTGATAAGCAGTTGTTTAAAACAATAACAACAAGGATTGATTCCTTTAAGGAAAGTCTTAAAAAATCTGGTCTCAAAATTGACCTTGCCCCTGAGGTAAAATCTGATCTTATAAAAATTTTTCTTTTCAGCGAATTTATTACAGCAATCCTTATTAAAAATCCAGGTATCCTTAAAACACTTATCCAGTCAAAAGATCTTTTCAAGTCTTATTCAAACCATACATATACGGCAAGGCTTGAAAGAAAAATTGCCAAAGACATGGATGTGGAAAGGGTCAAGGAACTCCTTTTACAGGTCAAGGTGTATGAAACCATCAGGATCGCTTGGCGCGATCTGACAGGTAAAGCCTTGCTTGAGGAAACACTTTGCGACCTGTCCAATCTTGCAGATGTTATTGTAGATACGGCCACAAAGGTTATCTATGATGAGCTTTGTAAAACCTATGGGGTTCCCTGCGACCATGAAGGAAACTTTCAGGGAATGATAGTGCTTGGCATGGGTAAGTTAGGTGCCGGGGAATTGAATTTTTCTTCGGATATTGATCTTATCTTTGTCTATCCAGTGGCAGGGTATACAAACGGGGAGAATATTATTTCCAATGAAGAGTTTTTCACAAAAGCCTGCCGCTTGGTTTTAAGCTTTTTTTCACCTGGTGCCCAGGCAGTTAATTTTTACAGGATCGATACCCGGTTAAGGCCCTATGGTGATGGAGGCCCCCTGGTGATGAGCAGTTCTGTCTTTGAAGAATATTATCAGGCCCAGGGAAGAGAATGGGAAAGATATGCCATGATAAAAGCAAGGC
>JACNHV010000104.1 GCA_014383445.1 Candidatus Desulfobacula maris
GGAGTACCAGGTCTATGAAAAAGAAAATACGAAGACGCAAGTGTAAAAATTTCCAACCAGGGCCTAAAAAACAGTCAATGCCCCAAATATGGTATTTTGGAAATATTCAGAACCCGGACTGGTGAAAAAGAGTGCTCGGTAAATTGGGCAATTTGACTCCTGACAAATAATACTATCATTTCCCGGTAGGAAATCAGGTCAAATTATTTAAAATTTTTGCTATATCCGCCTTTTTAATGTAAGGTTTTTTTAGAAGGTTTTGCAGATGCAATTTGAATTGATGAATTTTGGGGTATTACACCTTTATGAAAGCTACGCTGCAAAGTTGAACTTATTTGGAATCGAAAATTTTGTAAAAAGCATTAAAATTTATAAAAGACACCTCAATAGGATGGACCATACTGATAAAAATATGGCTGACAAAAAAATGCATAAATATATTTTCAATTCTATCATTCAGTTCCTTTTTTTAAGTACCCTGACCTTTTTAGCCATGTTTACCACCTGCATAGCAGATGATAATTTAAATGTTTCAAATGGTCATCTTCAAACTGTAACGCTGCAACTCAAGTGGAAACATCAGTTTCAGTTCGCTGGGTATTATGCGGCATTGGAAAAAGGGTACTACAGTGAAGCCGGACTGGATGTAAAAATAATAGAAATACAAAGCGGAGAAGAATCAATCAATAAAGTCATTGATGGTAAGGCAGATTTTGGTATTGCAATGTCCGATTTGATTCTACACCGGGCAAATGGAAAACCTGTTGTTGCTCTGGCATCCATTTTTCAGCATTCTCCTCTGATTATTTTAACTCCCAAGGCCAGTGGAATTGAAAACATACACGTATTAAAAGGCAAACGCTTAGGGTTGGAAGCTCATTCAACTGAGCTCATAGCGTATTTGGAAAATGAGGGTCTTTCATTAGAAGAGATTAAATTGCATCCTCATGATTACAGTATTTCAAATCTCATTTCTGGCGAAGTGGATGCAATCTCTGCATATTCAACGGATGAGCCTTTTTTACTTTTTAACAAGGGAATTGAATACAATATATTTACACCTCGTTCCGGAGGCATTGATTTTTATGGGGATACACTGTTCACGAGTGAAGCTCAAATCAAAGAAAATCCTGAAAGGGTATCTGCCTTTTTAAATGCATCGCTGAAAGGCTGGCAATATGCGTTGGAAAATAGCGAAGAAATCATTGATTTAATATTATCAAAGTATACTCAACGACATTCACGTGAACATCTTTTGTTTGAAGCACAACATTCTAAGACTCTTATTATGGCAGACGTTGTACAACTCGGATATATGAATCCCGGTCGATGGAATAACATCGCCGAAACTTACGCAAAACTTGGACAGATTGATAAGAATTTCTCTTTAAAAGGGTTTGTGTATGTTTCTGAATCTGGTGCAGACTATGGTTGGTTAAAGCGAAGACTTTTGAGTGTCATCGGAATAGCCATAGCTATCCTTGCTGTGATTTTAATGTGGAACCGCCGATTGAGCAAAGAAATCACCGAGCGTAAGCAGGCAGAAGAGGCTCTTCGCAAAAGTGAGGCGCTTCATCAGGAAGCTCAGCGTGTTGCTAAAATTGGGCATTGGGAACTTGATTCACCATCAGGAAAACCGCTGTGGTCGGAAGAAGTGTTTCATATATTCGGGCTTGATCCAAAAAAGAGCGAGCCTTCCTTTTCAGCACATGTAAACATTATTCATGATGAGGATTGGGATCTTCTGGATCATTCCATTCAAGAATTAAGCACTAATGGAACACCTTTTGATATTGAATTTCGAATACTGCGACCAGGCGGTGGAATCCGCTGGATGCATGCGAGAGGTTCAGCAAATAAGAATGAAGACGGCAGCGTTGCCAGAATGTTTGGAACCGCTCAAGATATAACCGATCGCAAGCAGATCGAGGAAACGCTACAGGAGAGTGAAGCGAAGTACAGAAGAGTCTCGGATAACTCGCCTGCCGTTCTCTACCAGTTCATGATGACACCGGATGGCGCATTCAGTTTTCCGTATGTGAGTGATGTGGTAGAAGCCACCATAGGCATAAGCGCTGAAGAGATCATGAAGGATTCATCAAAATTTCTCGGCATGGTGCATCCTGAGGACCAGAAGATGTTTCAAGAAAGTATCATGAAATCCGTCGAATCTCTCGAATCCTTCCCCCTAATATTCCGGTGCATGAAAGACGGGGGAGAGATATGGGTGGAGACACGTGGAACGCCAGCGCCCCTGGCGGACGGAGGCATGCTCTGGGACGGGTTCCTTCTCAACATCACCAAGCGCAAGCAGGCTGAGGAGGAGCGAGAAAAATTGCAGGAAGAAGTCCTGAAAGCCCGCAAACTTGAATCCCTTGGCACCCTTGCCGGTGGCATTGCCCACGACTTGAACAACCTTTTGTTTGCAGTGATGGGGAATATTTCTCTGGCCCAGGATGATCTGAAACCTGAGACTGGAACGTCTGAAAATCTCAAGGAAGCCGAACAAGCATGCATCAAGGCAAAGGAATTGTCTGCACGGCTGATTACCTTTTCAAAAGGTGGTGATC
>JACNHV010000335.1 GCA_014383445.1 Candidatus Desulfobacula maris
CTTGTCGCCTTGCATCTGGCACCTTGCTGATGGCCAGGGATGGTGCACAACCCATAGCCAGCCGGCAAACGAAAATTTGATGAAAGAAATAAAAGTTGCGAACCAGCACAGCCCATTCCCATGGAATAGACCGGCACTGGTTCGCAAATCTATAAGCGGTTAACGCTTTTTGTGAACTTATTTGTGCTTATCAGGCATGGATGTCATGGTTCCATCCCAGGTATCTACTTTTCCGACTACTTCTTCTGTCTCCGGGAACCATGTCTGTGTGACACACTTGGATTCTGTAAAGAATGTAAAACCGTCCTTACCCATGCAATGCAGATCTCCGAAAAAGGAGTCTTTGTGGCCGGTAAATCCAAAAATTCCCAGGGGAACGGGGATACCAACATTGATACCCACCATGCCGCCGTCTGTTTTGTATGCAAACTCACGGGCATAGTGTCCGTTCTGGGTATAAATAACAGACCCATTGGCAAACCGGCTCTTGTTCATAATGGCCAGACCTTCTTCAAAGGAATCCACCCGCTTGATGCAAAGCACGGGGCCAAAGACCTCTTCATCACCAATGGTCATATCTTCGGTGACATGATCAAAGATGGTTGGTGCCAGATAGAATCCGTTTTCATAGCCTTCTACAATGGGATTCCTGCCGTCAACAATGAGCTCTGCACCCTCTACAATCCCTTTTTCAATCCAGCCCGTGATAAATTTCAGGTGACCCGCGTTCATGACTGGTCCCATGCCAGTATTGGGATCATAGGCTGGTCCCAATGTCAATTCTGCAACAAATTTTTTCAGGTAATTAATCAACTCATCTGCAATAGCGTTTTCAACGACAATCACAGGACAGGCCATGCATCTTGCACCGGCACATCCGCAATAGGCATTGATAATTCCCCTGGCAGTTCTTTCAAGCTTTGCGTCCTTTAAAACCAGGGCATGGTTTTTTGCTTCCGTCAAAGCCTGAACCCTTTTACCATGTGCTGCCGCTGTTTTGTAGATATGTTTGCCCACGCTTGTGGATCCTACAAAACTTACGCCTTTGATATCCGGATGTTTCAGAAAAATTTCCGCTTCATTTCTTCCGGCCGTTACAACACTGAGAACACCTTTGGGAAGTCCTGCCTCCCGCCAGAGTTCTGCCATCCGCAAAGCTGTCTGGGGAACAAAGCTGGCTGCCTTGAGGATCATGCAGTTTCCTGTGGCAACACATATGGGGGTCATCCAGCCGTGGGGAATCATGGCCGGAAAATTCCAGGGGGCAATACCTGCAAAAACACCAATGGACTCATGGTAGAGGACAGTATCATATCCTGTGCTGGCATTCATGAGAGATTCACCCTTCATCAGGTGGGGAGCACCACAGGCAAATTCAACCACTTCATTCACCTTTAAAACGTCTCCCATTGACTCAGTCCAGTTTTTGCCTTCTTCCTGACACAGAAGGTAGGTTAACTCTTCCAGGTGTTCTTCAACAAGGGCCTTAAATTTGTATAAAACCTGAACCCTTTTTGCAACTGGGGTTGCAGCCCATGCGGGATATGCTTTTTGAGCAGTCTTGATGGCTTCATCCACCTCGTCCTGGGTGCATTGGGGAGCATGGGCAATAATATCTCCTGTGGAGGGGTTAAAACAATCCATGTAATTTGTTGTGGATGATACCTTGAATTCTCCATCGACAAAATATTTCAATTTTTTTATTGGATTGTCTGCTGATTCATCTTCAATATCATAATATCTGTTTTTTTCCATTTGTTCTCCTTTGTTTAAGTTATTTTATTTTGATTTTTTTTATAAAACATTAACCGGAGAGGGAGTGATTGCACCCTGATGCTCCGTATAAAAAACTATTTTTCTAATCAGATTTGCAGCTATCTCATATGTCTTGTCCTTACCAGAAGGAAATACTGCTCCAGCCCTGCGAGGGTCTATTTCACAAATATCCATGCCGGCAAGTTGAATTGACTCGGAAAAGATTTGCGACACAGCATCTGCCAGCTTATAGATTTGTGGTTCATTTAATCCTTTCCAGTTACGGAATCTGACACCTTCAAGTGCATTGTTCGCCCCAATGTCCATATCAATGGAAATATAGACATAGGGAGTTGAGATATTTTTAAAAAATCCTGAAATTTTATTAGGATTTAATTTACATTCTTTTTTAGTGATGATTTTTGCTCCCATGCGTTTGAGGTCCACATAGGCATTGTTATATTCTTTGATGCGCGGATCTTTGATCCTCAGAAATTTTTTTTCAGGATAATCGCTGACTCCGATAATATAAAGATTTTTCGGGTCCACCTGTTTTTGTGTCACAAGTTTGTGTACAAAGGAACTGGCATTGTAGGAATCAAAACGGTTATACAAAAAGGGGTCATTTGCATCATGTACGGAAGACGGGTTGTTGTCCATATCATATTGAATTGCTCCTGCAAGCACAGGCATGGGAACAGCGTCTGTATGGCTGTCAATAATAATTAAAGACAGGTTGTCCCTGCCGTAATGGCGGGACAGGGCGGAATAAACGCCTCCGGTGAGAGAATGGTCAATTCCGACCATACAGGGAATGTCAGGCAGAATCTGATCCGTAACAAATTGATCTGCCTCATCTGCAAATTTTTTACATCCATTATTGTCAATAAAAGAAATAAAATTTTCAGTGGTGATTTTTGACCGGTCTGCGGAACGTGGTTTTGGGCCAAGCCAGGTTGGTACTGGTAATGAGCCAAGATTATTCCAGAGCTCCTCTGGGATATCAGAACCAAGATTATCCATGACCCCATCAAGGGGATCATCAAATTCTTTGGCAGTCCAGACACCATTTCGTTTCTCCTGGATCGAATCATATTTTTCATCACAATCCATGGGACAACCAAAGAACATCATTTTTTTACGTGTGACCGGTATGTTACGTGTGACCGGTATGTTATTGAAATAGTTTTTCATTATGTATTGTCAAATATAAGCAAAAAGGGATTTTTGTCCAGACCTTATTATTACACAGACAAATGGGATTGAATAATTTCCGGGTTGTCCATAAGTTCCCTGGTTGAAGCCACTTTGACAATCTCACCCTTGGTGCCCATTAAATAATGCCGACTGGCTACTTTAAGTGCCATGCGGTAATTCTGCTCAACTATCAGCATTGTTATTCCGGATTGTATACAGAACTTTAAGACGACATCCGTGATCATCTGCACAAGTAACGGGGATAGCCCCTGTGAAGGCTCGTCCATGATGATGATCTTTGGATTACTGATAAGGGCCCGGCCAATGGCAAGCATCTGCTGCTCACCACCACTTAGAGTTGCACCATCCTGTTTGGTTCTTTCTGCAAGTATTGGGAAATGATCACATATTTTTTCAAGGGTCCAGGCATCTTTGCCATTTCCGGGCCTGGCCGCCAGCATGAGATTTTCTTCCACACTCAACCCCGGGAAAATATGTCTTTCAGCAGGCACATAGGCCACCCCCATCTTGGAGATTTTATGGGGTTGAAATCTTGTTGTCTCGACACCATCTATATATATGCTCCCTGATCGAGAAGGGGTCAGTCCCATAATAGACCTCAGGGTAGTGGTTTTCCCCACTCCATTTCGTCCAAGAATCGAAACGGTTTCATGTTTTTCAACGTACATGGACAGCCCTTGAATAACGTGGCTTACGCCATAATAGGTTTGAATTTTCTCAATATTAAGAATTTTATTCCTCTTTTCCAAGATAAGCCTCCCTGACCTGCTCATTGTTTCGGATTTCCTCTGGAGTTCCCTCTGCAATGGTACAGCCGTATTGAAGAACGGTAATTCTATCTGAAATACTCATTACCAAATCCATATCATGTTCAACCAATACAACACAGATTTCATTGGCCAGCCCTTTAATCAGTTTTGATATCTGTCGGGTTTCTGTTGGCGACATTCCAGCAGTGGGTTCATCCAGAAACAAAATTTCAGGATCACCGGCCATGGCAATTGCCACCTCCAATACCCTTTGGTCGCCATATGCCAGATTTTTTGCAGGTCTGGCTGCGAGGTCTTTTAATCCAAGACGTTCCACCAAGTCCCAGGTTTTCTCGGTTACCGTTTTAAGACTTTGTTTTGAGGAAAAAATTCTTAAAGAACCGCCATCTTTAGCCTGCCGGGCAATTCTTAAATTTTCAAATACACTGAGATTTTCAAAAATACTGTTAATCTGGAAAGTCCGGCAGATACCCATTTTTACCAGTTCATGGGTTGGTTTGTTGGTAATCTCCTTTCCTTTAAAAAATATTTTCCCGGAACTTGCGCCTATTTTGCCTGTCACAATATTGATAAATGTTGTTTTTCCAGCCCCGTTTGGACCGATAATAGACGTAAGGCCCTGGTTGTCTACACTGAAACAAACCCGGTTTGTCGCCATCACACCGCCAAAACTGCGGCACAAATTTTCTGTACAGAGTAGTTCCACCATTATCAACCCTTTCGGAATCGTTTGAGATGCTCGCCCAGACCGACGAATCCCGTTGGTAAAAATAAAACCAGAAAAATAACAACCAGTCCAAGATAGATTTCCCAATGTTCTGACATGGTACTGATATAGTCCTGGATATAAATAAACATTGCTGCACCGACAAATGCGCCCCATAAAGAGCCCAGGCCGCCCAGAAGAACCATCATCAATACACCGGCTCCGGCAAAGGCGCTCATGGTGGATGGGCCGATATACCCTTTATACAGTATAAACAAAGCACCTGCGATGCTGGCCAGGATACAGGCAAGCATCCATCCCAAAAGCTTGTACATACGCACATTAATCCCCACAAAGGAAGCACGGTCTTCATTTTCACGAATGGCTTCAAGAACTGCCCCAAAGGGAGAATTGATAATCCTGCGGGTGAGAAAAAAACAAATGGTCACAATAATCAGGGTAAAAAGATAAATTGTTACAGGATTCCCGGTGTTGCCAAGGTTCCATCCAAACAGACTGATATCAGGATTGGGCATTCCCATCAAGCCATCATCACCACCAGTTACACCATACCATTTCCATACAATTGTATGAAACATCATGCCAAAGGCCAGGGTCAAAAGAGCAAATGCCAGCCCACCTGTCCGTACCTGGACCCAGCCCACGGGCAGTGCCACAAGGGATGTAAAAATAATACCTGTAAAACAGGCCAGCCACAATGAGGTAGGTGATATATGGATTAAAAAAAGACCGACAACATAGGCGCTGATACCCAGGTAAGCATTATGCATAAATGACAATGCCCCTGTGTAACCTAAGAGTACATCCAGGCTCATGGCTAAAAGCCCGTAAATCATCATCTCCGTTATCAGGCTGATGTAAAATCGATTTCCAGATATAAATGGAAACAGCCCTAAACCCAATAAAAGCAGAATAATAATAAGGATCTTGAGCGGGTAGTATCCTTTTTGAATTCCGGGTATGGTTGTTGTGTTATTCATTATTCAAACTTTCCTTCTCCAAGAATGCCGCGGGGCATAAATGCAAGAATAATCGCCATAAGTATGTAAACGATTACCATTGCAAGGTCAGTGATAAAAAATTCTGCAAACGTCTGGACAAAGCCGATAAGAAGTGCGGCAATAACGGCTCCTCTAAGACTCCCCAAACCGCCGATCACAATGACAACAAAGGATGAGATCAGCATTTCACCGCCCATCAAAGGATCAATAGTGGTCAAAGGTCCTGCAATGATACCGGCCACTCCGGCCATGACAGACCCAAGAACAAATGCACCCATGTGAACATAGTTCATATTGATTCCCAGGCAGGATACCATCTCAGGGATTGTACTTGAGGCTCGCAGGATTATTCCGATCCTGGTTTTGTTTAAGAAGAGCATTAAACCGCCCATTATTGCTGCGATGATGAATAAGGTGGCCAGCCGGAAAACAGGATATTGAGTGCCAAGGATGGAAATCGTTCCCTGCAGAAATGCGGGCAAGTCAATAAAACATGGCTTGTTTCCCCAGACATACTTAATCATGCCATCAAGAAAAAACATCAATCCATAGGTCAGGATCAAGGTGTAAACCATGGATCGTTTGCGCATGGGCGCAATTATGGTCCTTTCTATTAACAATCCAACAGCGCCCACTATTATTGGCGCAATGATAAGGGCAGCAAAATAATTCAAACCCGTTGCCACCAGAGTATAGCCGGTATAGGCACCAACAGCGTATAAAGCACCATGCCCCATGTTCATTATACGGCTCAGTCCATAAATAATATTCAGACCAATGGCTACTATGAGAAATACGCCGCTGAGAACAAGGCTGTTTAATGTTATATCTACAATAATACCGAGTGATCCGCCCATAATATGCTTGCCTGTCTTGTGAATCTGCATGAAAATAGATTTTTGTTGAATATTTTCATGCAGATTGGTTTAAAATTTAGAACAAAGAGTTTCTGAATAATTGTTTTTTAGCTGCTCTTTATTCCGGAGGTCCAAGCTCATCTGCCGTAAAAGTTTTCAAAACTTTCATATAAACCTTGGCACCAAAAGGATTTTCAGGTGCTGCCATGGTTTCAGTCAAAACAGCTGAGTTGCGCATACAATTGTCTTTTGCGGAAATTCGAACGTTTCCGTAAGGACCGTCAAAACTGATACCTCGGAGAGCATCGGCAATGGCTTTAGCATCCGTACTGCCGGCCTTTTCAATGGCATTGAAAAGGTTCATTGCACCCACATAACTGTGAACTGCTGCATCAGAAGGAATGGTATTAAATTTTTTCCAGAATCTCATTTCCCAGTCATTGGAATTGGCGTTATCCACATCCCATGACCAGTCAGAGGCACCAAAAATACCATAACAGGCTTCTCCGCCGGCCTCAAGTTCCAATGGTCCTGGTGCTGCTGCAGAGACGAGCTTTACCTTGCCCTGGAGACCGAAATCAGATGCCTGTTTGGCAAAAACAGGAATGACGTTGGTGATAAAGGCCATGTAGACTGCATCAGCTCCAGAGGCCTTGATTTTACTGATATAGGATGACCAGTCTTTGGTAGCAATAGGGGCCTTGTCATAGTCTTCATTCACAATTTTTATACCATTTTCTTTGGCCAGGGCAATGAACCTTTCACCTGCGTCATGGCCCCAGGAATAGTCGTGCACAATGACATAATAGGATCTTTTCATCAGGTCAGGCCTTGCCATGATTCCTTTTACATTTCCCACAGCAGTCTGATCATTGGCCAATTGACCACTCCTGAAAACAAGCGGATGAAGACCATAAAATTTAGTGGTCATTACATGTGTGCTGACAAATGGCACATTCAATTTATCGATATTTTTGGCAAGAGCAAGGCCGACACCACTGGAAAATACACCGATCAATGCCTTACAGTCATCCTTGTACACCAGTTTTTCAGCTTTTGTTACGGCAACGGGTGGTTTAACCTGGGTATCTTCAACCAGCAGCTCGATTGGTCTTCCAAGGACTGTTCCCTTTTCTTCAGCAGCCATTTCAATGCCATACTTCATCTCAAGGCCACCCTGGGCGACAATACCGGTAAGGGGAACTAATACGCCGATTTTTAAGGGTTCTTTAGGTGTTCTTGCAAGTACTAACTCAGCTTCCAGCTTGGTGATTGTTGCTTTTAATTCTACTATTTCCTGTTTTAACTTTGAAATGGTTTCTGATTGATCGTCAGTTTTTTTACCACAAGAAAAAATCAAAGAAATTGATAAAAAAATAATCAACACAAAAAAAATTCTCTTCATTTCCTACCTCCTAATTAAAGATGAATCATTATTATAGGGGATTTCCTTTCACCCTTTTTAAGCTGCCTAAGGATTCCCCACTGACCTAAACGGCTTTATTTAAAAAAATCATCTCTTGCTTTTTTTAACTGCAAAATATTTTCAAGTGGAGATCCCGGAGCTATACCACACCCGGGACAAAGGAAATCTGTTCCATTTTCAAGCGCGGTAAAAGCTTCCTTATAAGATTCTTCAGGTGTTCCCATAAAAAGTGTGGTGGCAGCGGCTACATTGCCAAATACCCTGACACCGTTTTCATGGGCGATTTTGACAGCTTCTTTCATATTGGCACCCTCTTCAATGCTTATCCCTTTAACACCGGTTTCACACATTAAAGGAATAATCATATCTGTATTACCGCAAATATGCAGGACAAGTGGCCCCTTTGTTTTGGCAACAATATCCGACAATACAGGTACTACAAATTTTTTAAACATTTTCGGACTCATGAGGGCAGGGCCCGCAGTGGGTTCTGCCATGACATAGTAGTCTGCCCCATTTTCAAAGGCAAAATTAATGGTATCAATCATGGCCTGTTTAGTGACTTCAAGAACCTTTTCAACATCGGCCGGCCGCTTAAAGGTCCATCTCATGAAATTCTCAGTGGACACAAGGTTGGCTCCACAGGTAAAGGCACCTTCTGATTCACCGAAAATTGCCTTCTTGCCACCCACTTTTTCCTTCAGCATTTCAAATTGTATTTTATAAGCAGGAAATCTTCCGCGATCAAGAAAATCAGATGGATAATCCAAACCATCCAGGCTTTCTGCATAGGGATGTTCCTTGATGCAATACTGCAGATCAATTTGCGGAATTCCCATCCCGCATCCAAATGCCTCGCTCATGGGCGTAATATCCCATCCCATGGCCTTGACCATTTCAAACCCGGCCAGTTCACCTGCAATGGCAAGGGTTGCCATGGCTTCAGGGTCAGTATCGGCAAAAGGTCTTTCAGCTCCACATTTTTTCATCAAATCCACCATGCCATAGGTTGTGGTACACCCGACAGGGGTCATGTCAACAGTTTTTCCCTCCAATTGATTCATAACTCTTTCTTTTAAATTCATTATTCCCCCCTGGTTTTTTTATGTAAACGTAATCTATGTGTTCATTGGGGATCTGTTTTTTAAACAGTCCCCAATGAAAATGTTTCAATATGGGTTAAACCATGTCCTAAAGTGCCAGGTCAATAAGTTCGACCAGGTCATAGACCTTCATATCACTTTGAAGTCTTTTGGAGCCTTCATTCAGGTTGAAATGACAGAAGGGACAAATGGAAACCATTTTTTGTGCCCCTGTATCCATGGCTTCCTGTACTCTCAATCCGGCATTTTTTACAGCCCATTCTCCATATCCGGTCATGACGCCACCGCCACCGCCACAGCAATAGGAATTGCTGCGAATTCTCTCCATTTCCACAAACTCAATGCCTGGAATGGCTTTGAGTATTTCACGGGGGATGTCATAAAGGCAGTTGTCTTCATTTTTGCCCAGATAAGATCCTTTCCATTGTTGGGAACCATCTTCATCTATCTTATAATCAATCAAATGTCTGCCAGTGTGACAGGGGTCATGGTAGGTAACTTTCCAGGGAACTTCTTTGGTAAATTTTATCTTGCCTTGCTTGAAATAGTTGAAAAGGAAATTCGTGGTATGGATGATCTTAAGACCGCCCATGTAATCTTCATATTCATCGGAAAGACTGTAATCTTTTTTCATGGCCCGAAAACATCCTGCACAGGATGTAACAATGGTTTCAACCCCGTGGTTATCATGAAGGTCCTTGAAAGTTTTCATATTAGTCTCAGCAACGCGTTTGAATTCATCCACGTCCCCAAGTCTCATGGCAGTTGATCCGCAGCAGATTTCGTTTTCTCCCAGTATCCCGAAATCAATGCCCAGTTTCTGGAATATGGAAGCCGTTGCCACGGGAAAGTTTCTGACAGGCAGGTTAAATGCTCCAGTACATCCCACATAAAAAAGGATCGGGGCATTTTCTTTCATGATATTTTTGATGGGATTTTTTGCTTTCTTAAAGGGCCGGGTCCAGTCAGTTCGGACCCTTCTGGGACCCTGGTAAGGATTATCATAACTTCTCAGGGACTGGGCAATCACTTTCTGGGTCGGCATGGGGCCCACACCATCTTCAACTGCCTTACGTCTAATGGCCTCCATGATTTCCGGAATTACGGGTTTATGGTCCAGTTCGCACTGGTTCTGACATCCGCCGCAGATGGTGCATCGATAAATATCATTTACAAACTCTTCAGTCCATTCAAGCTGGCCGTCAAGAATTCCCCTGGCAAAGGCAATTTTACCCTTGGATGCCATGTTCCCGTCAAATCCGAACTCCACACCGGCCGGACATATTTCCCCAAAGGTGGGCGGGGGACCAAAATCATAAGTTGTTTTACAATTACCACATGCCGTGCATTTCCATACGGCATCTTCCAATTCTTCAAGTGAAGGAATATCCCACTTCATAAAAGCCTCCAAATATATTTAAACGCATATTTTTTTTTAAATCATATTTATACACAATGTCTAAAGGGCCAGCTTCCCGGTATTCATGATATCATTAGGATCCAGCATATTTTTTACCCTCTTCATTAGCTCGACATATCCGGGATGTGCCCTTTTATTTATCTCCAGCCCAAAATCCACGGGTGGTTTGTAAGGGATGCCGCCGTTATCAAGATCGACTTTCAGGCATTCGACTATGGCCTGTCTCGCGTTCTCTATGGAGGCAGGATCTTTTTTGGGAAAGGGTATCATGGCCCGGAGCATGCCATAATGAACGCCCCTGTAATTGGTGACGCGAACCGAGGGTGACAGGTTCCTGCCAATCAGGATTTTTTTCCATTCTTCATAGACAGGCTCCCATTTGTTGACGGGTGTAAAGGTACCTGGCCATGAAATTCCTGCCCCTCCCTGCTTGGTATAATTTTTCGTTGAACCTACAATCTGGCTTGGCAGCTGGGTTCTTGCCTTCAAGGCTTCTTCAGGATAAACAGTCTCCTTTAAGGACGAGCCTTTTTTGGTTTCTTCATCAACCACCATTTTCCAGATTTCTTCCCTGGCTTCTTTTTCTTTCTGTGTCCAGGAAAATGTTGTGGCAAAGGAAATCCATTCTGGTACACCCTCTGGTTTGGGTTTATACGGATAAGGGATGGGTACCTGGGAAAGCCACCAGGATACTCCTGTCAGGTCATCACAGATTTCATAATTGCCAAGGGTCCTCAGATAGGATGCCATTTGACCGATGGTTTCCGTAGATGCGGTAAACACTTTCAGGATAGGTGGCGTAGGGTGCACACGCAAACCGATTTTTGTTATGACTCCGGTGGTACCCAGCCATCCGGTGAACAGGCCGTCCATTCTCGGCAAGGGCAGGCAACTGTGCCAGGCATCTTCCTGGATGGCACAGGAACCGACCCGGACCAGTTCTCCTGTGGGCAGCACCACTTCCATGCTGGTTATTTCCTCGCTGTTAAGCCCGTATCGTCCGCTTAAACCGCCGATTCCGTGGCTGATGGCGCAGGAAGAGGTCGAGGCTGAAGGCGGTCCCACAGGCCAGCTAAACCTGAGATTGTATTTGGCCAGGGCACTGGCAAATTTGGCGTGGGATACCCCGGGTTCAATAATGGCGTAGTGGGATTCCTCATCAATACGGATGATATTGTTCATCCGCTTCATGTCCAGTAAAATACCCCCATTTTCAGGTATACACAGACCACCAATATTGGTGCCCGCAGTAAATGGCGTAACGGAAATTTTCTCCTGGTTGGCAAATTTCATTATGGCCTGAACCTGTTCTACACTTGTCGGCATTACAATATAGTCCGGCAATTTGGGTTTTACAAAGGACAGGTCATAAGAGTAAGCATAACGAATGTGCTTATAATCGGTTGCATTTTTTTCACCGACTATTTCACATAGTTTCTTTGTTATTTTAGAATCAACTTTTGATTCCATTGGCATTTCTGTCATATTCTTCCTCCTGCTAAGTGGTTCAAAAACTATCAGCCTTTCTTGTTTTGCTTTAACAGGCCTTTTTCAGTAATGATCATAGACCCGGTTTTACTTGCCAGCATTCCTTTTTCTACTTCATTGATGTGGTCCAGCATTGCTTTGCTTGCCTTTTCAGGGTCATGCTCTTTTAATGCGGCAACAATTTTTTTGTGGTCGCTGCAGACCATTTTTAAGAATTGTTCGTCCGTGTGCACCATCCGTTTGATATTAATCAATGCCGTTTGAATGGTTTCAACAACCAGGCTGATAATTTTATTTCCCGTAATATCAACAAGCTTTTTATGGAAAGCAATGTCAAGGTCACTGATGAAATTTTTACCATCTGGTTCCTGTTCCATGGCTAAAATATTATTTTCAAGGTATTCAATATCTTCAGCCGTGATTTTTTCAGCACAGATTCTAACAACCTGAGGTTCAATAAAGGTTCTGATCTCAGTGTATTCCCGGAGACCCGGGTTTTGAAAAAAAAAGTAATTTACAAGACTGTCTTTTATAGTGGTAATATCGACTTCTTTAATAAAAGCGCCCCCGGACATGCCCTGGCGGATTTCAAGAAGGCCGTATGCTTCCAATACCCGGTATGCTTCTCTAAGGGAGGATTTGCTGACGCCGAAATGACTGGCAAAGTCTTTTTCAGAGGGCAGTTGATCACCGATTTTCAATTCTCCATCCAAAATAGCTTCTCGAATTTGTTCGGCAATATTTTCAGATATCCGGCT
>JACNHV010000014.1 GCA_014383445.1 Candidatus Desulfobacula maris
CTTGGATCATCATCAATCAATAATATTGTATCAGACATATTGGATACTCTCATTATTTACAAATTGTTTTTCTGGCAAATATATTGTAAAAGCCGCACCCCCAAGGGTTGATTCTCCAATAACTATTTTCCCCCCCAGGCTTTCTACTATCTTTTTTGAGATGGAAAGCCCAAGTCCTGTTCCATCTTCCTTGAACGTCACAAAGGACTGAAACACTTCTTTGATCAAATCTTCATCAATACCGGGCCCATCATCTGAAATCCGGATAAAATACCCTTGTTCGTGCCTGCCAGATTCAATGATGATCCTGCCGTTTTTCTTAACGGCATCAATGGCATTGATAATAATATTCATCAAGACTTGAATCATGGCGGTTTCGTCTGTCATAAATCCATTATTGACAGGTTCCGACTGGATTGACACCTTGATGGATTTTTCTTTGAGTCCTGCTTCAAGTAGCAGGACCACCCGGTTAATAATTTTCTCAATTGATTCCTGCCGGCCTTTGTCATGATTCTGCTGACCTCTGCAATATTTTAAAACATCTTCAACTGAATGATTCAGCCTTGAAATTTCAGAACGCATGATTTCTATAAATTCATATTTGGGATGGCCCTCTGGTACCTCATCAGCCAGGATTTCAGCCGCTCCTTTTATGGATGCCAAAGGATTCTTTATTTCATGGGCAAGGGAAGCAGACACATGGCCCAATAAGGAAAGCTTCTGGCTTTGCCCCAGTTGTTTTTCAGCTTCTACAAGCTGGGAAGCCTGTTCATGAAGCCGTTTATATGATCCAGCCAGTTTTTCAGAAAGCGTTTTATATTTTTCCCTTAATTTATTTTCCCTGCTGGAAATAAGCCCGATCACAACCCCTGCAGCAAGATAAAATAGTATTTCCGACAATTCACTGTAGTAGGCTTGGGGCCCACTTGCCCAGAACATGAAAAGATGAGGGACAAATGCCAGGCAGGACAGAACAGCAAGGCAAACCCCGCCCCATACACCGTAAAGGATAGCACCGATGGCAATAGGAAAATAACTGAGCCTCCTGTAAGTGTCATGGTAAAAAATCATGTGTCCCGGAGTAATTGTGTGAAGAACACCAATCACCACAACAGAGGCCAACAGCAATAAAAATAAAACAATTTTCGTATTTGGTTTCATAGCACATCCAGAAAGCCTAAGAACTATGATATCTTTTTTCTCTACAAGGTCATGCCATTATAAAACACTGTTTTGTATAAAAAGACAATAGCATTCTCAAACACCGCTATTTTATTCTCAGCTGTTAAAATAACTGGAATTAAAACCATAAGACTGTTAAAAAGAAGTGTATTAAATTAAAATTCATGCGCAAAGGAGATAGATGATGAAATTAATTCCTTTTAAACTAACTTTGTTCTTTACGATTCTTTTATTATTATTTTCAAGTAATGCCATAGCAGACAAATACTCAGAAACCATTGACGTGTTTATAAAATCTGATGCTGTTAAGCCGTTTTTTATGGAGGCCTATGGATATGCGGTTTTTCCCAGGGTTGGAAAAGGGGGCATTGTTTTAGGCGGTGCCTATGGGTCAGGCCGGGTTTACAAACAAAGATCCATTTCCGGAACGGCCACGCTTATGAAAATCAGTGTTGGATTTCAACTGGGTGGCCAGGCCTTCAGCGAAATTATTTTCTTTAAGGACAAAAGAGCCTATAATGAATTTACAAGCGGAAACTTTGAATTTGACGGATCATTGTCAGCTGTAATCATCACAGTGGCTGCCCAGGCACAGGCAGGCACCCAGGGCAATAGCGCCGGGGTAAGCCTGGGGCCTGCTACGGGCACACAGGCCGAGGCCAATTACACCAAAGGGATGGCTGTATTTGTCCATACCCTTGGTGGGTTGATGTATGAAATGTCCATTGGTGGACAAAAATTCTCATTTACACCCTCAAACTAAGCTCAGACATGTTATTGAGCAACTCTGACAATAGAGGACTATAGCAAAGTGACTTACATGTGCAAATTAAAACAAAAAAAACTTTTATTCTTTTTCATTTTTTTCTTATCTTTGTTTGTCAGCCAGCCTGTTTATGGAAAGGCTGATTTAACTTTTATCAGGCAAAAAAATCTTGATGTTGCGCCCCTGGATATTGCCTCATCAGATGATGGAAGTATGATCTTTATTCTGTCTTTGGGAGAGTTGATCATATATTCATCAAAAACTGATCAGATTATCAGCCGATCTGCTCTTGATAACACCTATGATAAAATAACTTATTCTGAAAAAAATAAAACCCTTATACTTACAAGCAGGTCATCCAAATCACTCAAAATTATCCATGTTGAGCAGGTACACGATATATCTTTATCCGGACTGCCCTTTAAAGGACCTTTTGATGCGCCAGTAACCCTTGCAGTCTTTGATGATTACCAGTGACCGTATTGTGCTCGTTTGGAGCCGTTTTTCCGGCAGTTGTCGGACAGGTATAAGGACCAGTTAAAATTTGTTATTAAACATTTTCCCCTTGAGAGTCATAAATTCGCCCGCATAGCTTCCCAGGCAAGTCTTGC
>JACNHV010000004.1 GCA_014383445.1 Candidatus Desulfobacula maris
GATGTATTTTCTTTGGATTTAATTCTTTTACTTTTTTTCTTTTCTCATTTTTTTTACTTTTGACAGGTAATTTTCAACGCTTTGTTGATCAAATCCCGGCATTGTTTTAGCAAAATCGGCAGCCTTTTGGTAATAGTCAGCAGCTGTCTGATTTTCTCCCCGGGCCTCATAGACCTGACCCAGCCGTTCAAACCCATCAATCTGGTCAGGATATTCATTCAATAGCTGTCTTGATACAGCTTCTGCTTCGTCCAGTTTATTCTGTTTGATAAGATCCATAACACTATTTGAAAGCTGATCCAATTCTGTATAAACTGGTATGAATTTAGTGGGCTGAGACTTGGGCTGGGTTGCACTTTTCTGCAACAGCAGACAGCATTTCTTGTATTTTTTACCACTGCCGCAAGGGCATGGTGTATTTCGCCCGATCTTTGCCATAGAGAAAATGTTTCAGTTTCTGCCCTTCAGGGTATATTTTGTGTTCTGGTGCAAGGAAAAAATTGTGCAACTTCGATATGCCACAAATCTTGATGTTGAACAATATATAGAAAGTAAAGCATGGAGCGATGCAAAACTGACGCACTGTCCATTGCATCCAAAAGGTGGATGTAAATTTGCCAGACATGGAACCTATAGCAGAAAATTTCCTGATGGGGTTAAGATAGCCAGATGGTACTGCTCGAAGGGACATGTAACTTTTAGTATGCTGCCGGATTGCTTGTGTTCAAGGCTACCCGGAACATTGATTGAAGTCGAAGATGTTATCAATCAAATGGAAAATTCCTCGAGTCAGGAAGCAGCAGTTGAAAATATCCGGTTGGATATCGGTCTTCCAGGCGCCCTGCGATGGATGCGAAGACGATTGTTTCTTATCCGTATAACCTTAATGCTGCTGATTGATCTTGTTACGTCTCTGGGGGATTGCCAACCCACTGTTTCATCCTTTCGATCAGTTCTTGGGACTGAATTTGTATTACCCCAGCTTCGAATGTTTGCCAGTCCGTATCTGGACATTTTACCGCCACCTTTAGGATTTGGCCCCCGCCCTGAAAGAAAAAAATCTAAAAAAAGCTATTTCCAACACAAAACAGGGACTGACCCTCCCTGAAAAACAGGTTAAATTGCCTTTAACCAACATTTTAAGGAGGCAATGCCATGAAAATGAAACGTGATGGACTTAAAAGCATGGGGTCAAGGCCTAATTACAGTCTTCGTGCGTCTATTGAAAAGAACCCAATCGAACCTTGTCGCATCAGAAAAATTACAGGCAGCTTTGCTTTTATCGAACACCGTTTTCTACGGGAAGGTTTTTGGGCAAGCCTCAATCACCATCAGCTTTTGTTGTATCTGTTTCTGATTATAGTGTCTGATCGCCATGGATTATCATATTACAGCTATGATAAAATCTGTACTCTCCTGGGAATTTTAGTTGATGAATATATTCTCGCCAGAAATGTCTTGATTGATCTGGATCTGATCGCATTTGACGGTAGTCTTTTCCAGGTATTGTCTCTTCCTGACAAGACTGCTTTGCCGTCACCAGCGGCACTTAACAATCAAAAACAAATGGAGCAGCATGACCCGGCAACCATCCATCACCTTGTCATGCAAACTTTTGGGAGACACCATGACAGAAACTGCCAATAAGATATCAGAAATATTTGAGCAATACCTGGATTATTATAGCGTTCAAGTTCGAAGAAAAGAGACAGTTCATGGGATGAGGAGCATAATATCCAGCCTCAATCTCTATTTAAAAAAATCAAATATTGTTCTTTTCAAAATATCAATCGAACAGGTAGATAACTTTTTAGCGCTTCATAATAAAAATTATGCCACGGCGACATGCAGGATTAATAGATCTTTTCTGCGTGAATTTTTAAAATATTTTTACCGGAATGGATACATCAAAAAGAATCTTGCCCCTTTAGTCAAAAGCCCGCCAGAGTTTGCACGTTCAAAACCACCAAAATTTTTACGTGCAAAAGAAATTAAAAAATTGTTTGGCAGTCTTGACCTTTGTGTTCCAAAAGATATTCGCACCTATGCGACAATGCACCTGGTGTACTATCTGGGGCTACGTCCCAGGGAAGTCAGCATGATAACCCTGAATGATATCTCGTTCAGACAAAAAGAAATTTTTATTCGAACCAGGAAAAATTATAGCCCGGCTCATCTCCCGCTTCCAGATGACACCATAAAGGCAATCACCGCTTATATCGTTGGAGGCAGGCCGAAAAGCAAACATCGAACGCTTTTTTTACAGCTTGTTCCGCCTTATAAACCTGTAAATATAAATAATGATGTCACCTATCATATCCGGGACTGCATGCGAAAAAACAATCTTTCGGCAACTACCTACTGGCTACGGCATTCATATGCACAGAATCTTTTAGAGTCTGGCGCATCCATTTATGCAATCAAAGAGATGATGGGCCATAAAACCATCGACTCAACCCACAGGTATCTGAGTATCCATATTAATCTTATGCGGGAAATTATCCTTGATGAAACGCTTTAACAGCTTTTTAGCTGAACAAATGGAAGATTTTATCGAATA
>JACNHV010000337.1 GCA_014383445.1 Candidatus Desulfobacula maris
TTATTTCAGTTAGTTATATTTTAAACTTTAAGGAAAACTAACTCAGAAAGTTGAGAAGATGATCTATTCTGGGTTGCATATTATTCCTTGAGGAAAGAGGCGTATTTGTGCTTTTAATCCCTGGTTTATCCGGTGCATTTTTTGTTGGAATTAAGTGTTGTGTCCCCGTAATTCCCATGGCTTATATGGAATGATCATTGGAACCCTGTAAAGACCGTATGCAATTGGCCTTCTGCCGAGCATATCAGGCGAACCCAGGGACACAAGGCTCCAGATAATACCTGCGGAAGCAGCAATAAAAAGAATATGAAAAAGCCATCTATAAATACCAGATGGTGAAATTATAGTATGGGTAGATTTTTGCCAAAGGAGTACTACCAGAAACAGAAAAAGCCCGGAAATGATTGAGAAAAGGGCATTGTGATATTCTTTTTTAATTCCCTTAAAAACAACCTGAGAGATCCTCAGTAACGCCCTTCATCAGATAAACAAAGTAGACCGCAACAATAAAAACCAGTTCCAGCCATGTTCCCAACAGAAAGAGGTCTATGCTGTTTTTCTCACGCAGATAGCGTCTGCCGTTGAGTATCAGGAAAATCACAATACTGGGTGCTTCAAAAAGGATCATCAGCTCAAATGAGAGCATGAATTTATTGTTGAGCAGTGCCCCGGATAGAGCGATATACGTGTAAAGCAGCATTCTGATCGAGGCGTAACTTGTGAGTAAACTTCGTAAACTGCCTCTGGTGCATGAATTTGCCTGTCCCATCCAGACAATAATCTTAAGGAAGGGGCTTGGCACAGCTCCGCACTTTCGATTACACGATCGCGATTAGAGACAACAAGGAGAGCAAGGGAACAATTGTGTTATATAGAGGGGTTATAATAAAATCAATAGGTGAAAATACTTAGCCCTTGAAAATTTATTCATGTTATCTATTGCTTTGAAAAATAAATATTTGTACCCTTTCGGAATGGGTAAGGATTAAGACACTTTATATCAGGGGAGAATATGGATTCAGACAGGGATAAAACCATTAGACTATATGCCGATCATGTGTATCCCGGGAAAGTTGAATTTTATCAAAAATACGATATCGTTCTTGTTTCTGAAAAGCGGGGCGGCTGTAAAATAAGTGATGCCAATGGGAAAACATTTTATAACTGCCATTGTAATGGCGGGGTTTTTAACCTGGGTCACAGGAACAAAGAGGTTATCAAAGCCGTAACCCAGGCAATGGAAACCTATGATATCGGTAATCATCATTTGATCAGCAAACCAAAGGCAATGCTTGGTAAAATGATTGCCCAAACCCTGCCTGAAGGGTTAAACCAGGTTGTTTACGGGGTCAGTGGGGGCGAAGCCATTGATCTTGCCATCAAGCTTGCCCGGGGGGTAACAGGCAGAGAAGATATTATTTCAGCCCGGGGAGGGTATCATGGGCATACGGGATTTGCCCTTGCAACGGGAGACGAAAAATTCAAGGAAAAATTCAAGCCCGTTCCGGCCGGGTTTAAGCAGGTCATGTTTAACGATATGGATGAAATGGAAAAAGCCGTTGGTTCCAATACTGCTGCAGTGATCCTGGAAACCATTCCGGCTACAATGGGGATGGTGATACCTTTTGATCATTATTTGAAAAGGGTTAAAGAGATCTGTGAAAAAAACGCAAGCCTTCTTATCCTGGATGAGGTTCAGACAGGCTTTGGAAGAACAGGCAGATTCTGGGGGTTTGAAAATTATGATGTCAGACCGGATATGATGGTCATGGGCAAGGGGATGAGCGGAGGGATATATCCGATCAGTGCCACGGTTTACGATGAAAAATATAAAGGTTTTTTTAAGGAAAACCCTTTTTTGCATATTTCAACCTATGGGGGCAGTGAAATAGGCTGTTTTGCTGCAATGAAAGTGATTGAAATATCCCGGGAACAGCAGTTCCTGGATCATGTGGTGTCCCTGGGTGAATTTTTCAGGCAGCAGCTTGAAGCGCTTGGTGGCAGATATCCGGGCCTGGGCTTGAAAATCCGGGGCAAAGGCCTGATGATGGGGCTTGAGTTTAAAGATGAGATCACTGCATTGTTTTTAATCAAGCTTTTTTTTGACAATGGTATCTATGTTGTGTATTCGGGCAATGATCCAAAAGTCATTCAATTTCTGCCTGTACTGAATATTTCAAAGACAGAGGCAGAGGAGATATTAACCATAATGGAAACATCTTTTAAAACAATATCAGGAGAATAGGTTTAGGAGGCACAATGGATATTGATATTGAATTATTAAACCGGTTTGAACACGAACTGATTCCCCATGATTTGTCCCGGTCTTCCATCCCGGCCAAAATCATAGGATTTGGTGAAATCTCCGCTATTTTCCAGATAGGGGAACAAGAGAACATCATCTACAAAAGAATCCCCATTTTTCCGGATTTTAAGACAGCCGAGTCTTATAAGCAGATGTATTTTGAATATTGCGCTCTTTTAAGACAGGCCGGGATCAAACTGCCTGAAGATGATGCAGTTATTGTCCAGGTTCCCGGGCATCCTGTGGTCATCTATTTTGCCCAGCAGCGGTTTGATGCTCAATTTTTCTGTCATAATCTGATTAACACCCTTGGTGAAGCGGATAGAATTGATATGCTTGCGCAGATTATGTCGGCTTTGACCTGCATCTGGAACTTTAATAAACAGCAGATGCCACAGTTTGAAATAGCAATTGATTGCCAGCTTTCCAACTGGGCGTGGATGGAGGAGAATGGAAAAAGAAAACTGTTTCTGGTGGATACTTCTACCCCGTTTGTCCGGAAAAACGGAATAGAACAACTGGAGGTTGAACTGTTATTGCAAAGCGTTCCCGTGTATATCCGCTGGCTGGTGCGAAGGCTTGATCTTGATGATGTTATCGGCCGGTATTATGATCATAAAAAAGTTGTAATAGACCTTGTTGCCAATCTCTATAAGGAGCAGCGGCCGGATTTGATTCCCTGGTTTTTAGAAATTGTTAATAAATATCTGGAGCAGGAGCTTTCTCAGAAAGAGATTGATAAGTATTATAAGGAAGACAAAATGATCTGGACCCTGTTTTCAGTTCTGCGAAAAACAGAGCGGTTTATCACTGTGCATCTGTTGAAAAAAAGATATGAATTTATCCTGCCCGGTGCGATTAAAAGATAAGGGACGATTAAAAGATAAGGAGTGATTCAAAGATAAGGGGTAATTAAACGATAAAGTTTTGGGAGGGTAGAAAGAACCTGATGTGTGATACATTTGTGGCAGTTTCAAGCGCGACGGAGGACGGGTCTGTGATATTTGGCAAGAATTCAGACCGCGAGCCAAATGAAGCCCAGGCGCTTGAATATTATCCCCCGGTAAAATATTCCGGACAGGATCAACTGTATTGTACCTATTTACGTATTCCCCAGGTCTCCGAGACTTATGGTGTTCTTCTGTGCCGGCCCTTCTGGATGTGGGGCGCGGAAATGGGAGCTAATGAAAAAGGTCTTGTGATCGGCAATGAAGCCGTGTTTACAAAAATGCCCATAACAAAAAACCATACCCTGACGGGAATGGATCTGTTACGTCTGGCCCTTGAACGGGCTTCAACAGCCCAGCAGGGCATACAAGTGATTACCGGGCTTTTAGCAGACTTAGGGCAGGGGGGTGCCTGCGGTTATGCGGACAAAAATCTGTTTTATCACAACTCTTATATTCTGGCGGATAAAGAAGAAGCCTGGGTATTGGAAACAAGCGGGCCCTTGTGGGCAGCCTTAAAAATTAAAGATATATATTCCATCAGCAATGGATTAACCATTGGAGAAGAATTTGACAAAAGCCATCCCAATCTGATTGACATTGCCAGGCAAAAGGGATGGTTAAAAAAAGGGCAGACCTTTAATTTTAGCAAATGCTATTCTGACTGGCTGTTTACAACTTTTTCCGCTTCCAGATGTCGCAGGAATAGTTCCTATGATTTGCTGGAAACTCAAATGGGGAAAATAGATCTTTTTTCTGCTTTTAAAATTTTAAGAAACCATAAGCAACAAAGCTATGATCCTGCATCTCATTTTTTAATGGATTCGGTTTGTGCCCATGCAGGTAACTGTTTAACCCGGAATTCAGGCACAACAGGATCTCTTGTTGCCCATCTTGCAAAGGACAGCAATACTTTCTGGGCCACGGGCACGGCCGGGCCCTGTACCGGGATTTTTAAGCCTGTGTGGCTGGAAAAAGAAGTCCTTCCGGATTCAGGAGGTCCAGGGGCAGGGTATAATCCTGAAACCCTCTGGTGGCATCATGAACGACTGCATCGCAACGTTTTAAAAGACTATTCAAAGATGTCACTCTATCGGGAAGAAAGGGATCAAATGGAAATTTCTTTTTTTAAAAAAGCATCTGATCTTAAAGAAAAGAGTCGGATAGAAATAACCAGCCAGGCCTTTGCCCAATCCCGTATTGCGACTGAAAACTGGATAAACCGGGTTGAATCCCAACCGGCAAAGAGATCTTTAAATCCGATATTTAACCATTATTGGAAAAAGCAGAATAAAAAAGCAGGACTGAAACTGACATGATTTTGAGATGGTTGTAAAAATGCCTGTCAAAACCAAAATAGCCAAGACAATGTTTAACCTGAAGGGGTAAGTGTCCTTCAATTGAAGGCGGGATACGGACTTCACACAAAGTTATTGCTATGCGCCCATTCCCGTCATAAAACGGATGAATTGTAAAAAACCATATATGAACAAACCCAGCTCTGATAATGCCATCTAATTGACTTGCCTCATTATTATGGTTGCTGTTCTATATCGTCTGGATCGAGAAGCATAATTGCCGTGGTACAATGAGCCAGAGATAAACAATTCCGATGGTTCCGGCAATAACCGCCGGAACCCGGGAAATCAAAAATCTCCAGCCGTTTCAAGCCCATCTCTGCAGCTACTGAGACCACCAGCAGGTTCGTGGAGGTTCCAATGGTTGTAAATGTCCCGCGCAGCAGCCGGTTAGATACCTTGCTTCAATTGATCTGCAACCGATTGATTCAGCAGGTTCTGAGCCTGGATGAGGTTTTTATACTTTGATTCTATCTTCTCGATATTTCGAGACAGAATCGCCTTCAATAAGTCGCCTTCCATTTCAGCAACATCGATTCGTTCATAATAATCCATGGTCTCTTTAAGATGAGCGATAACGATCTTGCCTGTCAGGATGGGGTGGTTGTTCGTTACATTTGCATCCTCAAATCTTGTTCCATGTTCAAGCTCAACTTCTAAACCCTTTTGGAGTGTCTTAAGGGGAATATCCATCCCTTTGGTATTCACAATATTGAGAATCGTGGATGCTTCTTCTTCCGAAACAATTGGCTCCGTTATTTGGGACCAGTCTCGCAAACCGATTTCGGTGCACACTCTTTTTACTTCATTCGCAGTGATATACTCTGGTAGTTTCATTTTTTCCTCCTTTTATGATTAATTTAATGCTCTGGTTAATTTTATGTATGTCTGGCAAATCCTGATGGTTTCAGGTTAGAATGTACCCCTTAGCCAGTGCCTGGTAGTCAGTCACCTGGGATTGTATCCACGCTGGGTCGCGTTTCAGTTCCCGGGCCATAATCTCCGCGACCTCCGGTGCCATGGCCATGCTGACCCTTGCATCCAGCAGGAGCATCCGTATTCTTCGGGACAGAAAATCTTCTACTGTTCGCGCCATTTCATTGCGGACGGCCCAGACCACCTGGACCCGGGTGTATTCGTAATCCGGATGCAGCCGAAGGCCAAGATCCGGCTCGGCCTGGATCATGGCGTTGATGGCGGTCCGATCAGAACCATAAAAATAACCCGGTGAATCAAAACGGGTGTTTTTTACATATCCGTGGATGGGCATGGTTTCGGTGACACATTTCCGTTCAGGTAATCCTCCCACTATCCAGGCTTTGTTGACTGTGTCTTCGGCCATTTTTCTGTAGGTGGTCCACTTGCCCCCGGTAATGGTAATAAGGCCGGACAGGGAAACCATGAGCCGGTGACTTCTGGAAATTTCCTTGGTACTCCGGCTCTTATTGTCCTGCTGTGCCGCTAGGGGCCTTAAGCCCGCAAACACACTGAGCACATCCTTTTTCCGGGGATCTTTTTTAAGATACTGGGCTGCTGTTGTCAGTATAAAATCGATTTCTGCTTCCAGGGCTCTTGGTTCGAGACGAATATCTGTTGTTTCTAGTGGGGTATCGGTAGTCCCGACAACGACCTTGCCATGCCAGGGAACTGCGAACAGGACCCGTCCGTCCGATGTTTTTGGAATCATGATGGCTGAGTTGCCCTGGAGAAATGATTTGTCCAGAACAAAGTGGATGCCCTGGCTCGGCCTTACCAGGGTATCTGCCCCGGCATCATCCATGGACAGGATATTATCAACGAAAACACCGGTGGCATTGATGACCGCACGGGAATGGACCCTGTAATCTTCTCCGGATTCCGTGTCCGTCACGTTAACCCCACAGACAATGTTGCTCCTGTCTTTGAGAAGTCCTGTGACCGGCATGTAATTGAGCACAATCGCTTCATTTTCCACAGCTGTCTGGGCCAGATTGATTGCCAGCCGGCTGTCATCAAACTGACCGTCATAATAGATGACACCGCCGTTCAGGTGACGTTCATCCAGGTTGGGAATGGCCGCCATGGTCTCTTCTCTGGAAATTTTTTCAGAGGGCCCCAGCCCCAGCCGGCCGGCCATCATGTCATAGACCTTCATGCCGATATTGTAAAACGGTCCCTCCCACCAGTCATAATTCGGGATAATAAAGGCCTGGTTTTTCACAAGGTGGGGTGCGTTTTGGCGCAGCAATCCTCTCTCGTGCAATGCTTCCAGCACCAGGGAAATATCTCCCTGGGCAAGATAGCGGACTCCGCCATGAACCAGTTTGGTGCTCCGGCTGGAGGTCCCTTTGGCAAAATCAGATTGTTCGAAAAGTACGGTTTCATATCCCCTTGATGCTCCATCAACGGCAATACCAAGGCCGGTTGCCCCGCCTCCGATAACAACAATATCCCATTGTTTATCCGGATTTTGTCTGAGGCGGTTGAGTAGAAAATCTCGTTTCATGCTGCTGTCTCCCTATTGTTATAGACTCTGGTTGGCCTGTTTTTGTCGTGATGCAGTGTAAACCGGTTTAGTTTTCCCCGGAGGGGGACTGCTGCAAACGGGACTTTTTTTTCTGCCTGCTCATCA
Organism: Candidatus Desulfobacula maris; assembly: GCA_014383445.1. Taxonomy (GTDB): domain Bacteria; phylum Desulfobacterota; class Desulfobacteria; order Desulfobacterales; family Desulfobacteraceae; genus Desulfobacula; species Desulfobacula maris. Next base: position 7,222 of record JACNHV010000337.1, read on the forward strand.
AGTCTGGCCGGCCTGACTTTAACCAGCGCAAATTCAGCAGAAACAAAAAAGCCATTTATAGCCACGAGAAGAAAAGCAAAAATAATATTGATAAGATCAGTTGTCCAGGTCGGCATATATATCCCTCCTCATTTAATCAAAGCAGCCATAGTCTCTCATCAGCGCGGTAAATTTCCATCAACTGCGTTAATGAGTTTAAATGCCTTGCCAGGGAAAAAACAATAGGGGCACTCTTTGGGGGGGGTATTTTCATAATGAACATGCCCGCAGATCCGGCACCGCCAGATCTTTCCTCGTTTACGGCCAGCCCCCTTTTTTTCAGACGGATTCTGCTCATAGTGAATGGGCAGATCCTCCATTGGCGGCATGACAGGCGTGTAGCCGCCCATGACAGACCCGGCAACCACCATTCTCTGAATTTCACTGGTCCCTTCATAAATTCTGAGCAGGCGGGTGTCCCGGTAGAGTTTTTCCACAGGAAACATTTTGGTATATCCATATCCGCCTAAAATTTGCAGGGCTTCATCCACCACTTCGATACAGGCTTCCGTTGCATAAAATTTTGAGATGGAGGCATTCAGGGTCGGATCAATCCCCTTGTCAGATTCCCAGGCAGCTTTCAACACCAGCAGTCTGGAGGTCTCAATTTTTTGATACATGTCTGCCAGTTTAAACTGGATCGCTTGATTGTTGCCGATTTTTTGACCAAAGGCCTGGCGTTTTTTTGCGTAATCCAGAGCATATTCCATGGCGGATCGGGCGGCTCCAATGGCAAATGCGCCGATAACAGGTCTCGTTCTGTTAAAGGTTTTCATGGCAAGAACAAAGCCTTCACCCGGAGGGGCCAGGACATATTTCTTGGGAACCCTGACATTCTCAAAGTGGACCCCCACCGTGTTGGAGCATCTTTGTCCCATTTTTGGAATATGCTGGCCCACTCGTACGCCGGGCCATTTTCGATCGATAAAAAAGGCGCAGATACCTTCATGCTTTTTTTCCGGATCAATGGTTGCAAAAATAGAGTAATAATCTGCGATCCCGCCATTGGTTACCCAGTACTTGGTTCCGTTGAGAATAAAATCGTCTCCATCCGGCTTGGCCATGCAACGGATGGCAGACACATCTGAGCCAAGGGTGGGTTCAGATGTCGCAAAGCTGATCAGTTTAAATTCCTTGGCAAACCGGGTGAGATATTTTTTCTTCAATGGCTCATTGGCGGACAGAATAAGGGGTTCCATTCCCAGGGAATTATCAAAAATGGAGGTTGCCGTTCCCGGGCAGGCGGCTGAAATTTCCTCTGAGATAATACAGCCCTCAATGATGCCAAGCCCATTCCCACCGTATTCAACCGGGATATCGCTGTGGGAAAGGCCTTGGTCAAAGGCTTTTTTCAGAATATGTACCGGGGTTTCATCTTGGGTGTCATAATACCATGCTTCGGGCAGAACCTGCTCAAGGGCAAAGGTTCGGGCTTTTTTTTGCAGCTTGATCTGTTCTCGGGTCAGATTAAAGTTTAACATGGTGGCATCTCCTTTTTTTATATGTGTAAAAAAAATAACAGTTCAGGACCGATTGTTTAAAGGGTGTTGCCCGGCTTTTGCTTACCCGGGTTGGGGTTTTTTTGGTTCAGGCGGTTTTAACCATCCGGCCTGGTAGGGTGTAAAGCCTTGGGACAGCGTTGGTTTTATAATTTCAAAGTAGGGGGAGGCATCAAAATCCCTGGGGACAAAAAGGCTGTGATGCTTTATATAGCGGATTTCCCGATAGCATTTTTTACAGGCACTGCTGCTGGAAACTTCTAATGTTTTTTCCGGCAGAATCGGATAGCCGATGGACTGAAATGCCTGGGCAATCATGGAAGAACAGATGGCCTTGGTGGGGTCCCCGCTTCCAAGCGCCAGAAGCCTTCGTTTCAGGTGGCCGGGTATCGGAGGAGAGGAGACAAGGTATCGGGCCAGATCCAGGATATTTTTAACATCATAGGTATCTCCGATTTGAGCGATGGCATAATCCACCACGGCCGTGATATCCTCGTCAACGAGTCCGACGGGTCTGCAGATGCGAGTATGAAAGTGAGAATACATGGACAGGGGAACGGTTCTGACCCCCTCATTGATATTGGCTTCCACCAGAATCGGTCCGTTCCGGTCCTTTTGATCGGGATGGGGACCATCCCCGATGTACAGGGCGGCATGGGACCAGGTGGATTGGGTCAGATATTTTATGGCAGAGCTGATACGGGAGTTCCCTTCGATGAGAAGAATATCTCCTCGTCTAAGGGTCGAGGCCAGTTCAGAAGGATTGCTGGTTGCCACCTGGGTTTCTGTTTCTATGGGGGAAGACAGGTAGGTTGCCAGCCGTTTTCCAATGGCGTTAAAAAAACTCATTTTGCGGGCCCAACCGTCTCTTTTTTTGAAATACCCTGCTCAATAAGATTATCATGGGGCTGTGTTCCCTTTACCTGATGAAGCTTGAGTCTCATGCGGAATTTCTGCTGGCATTGATATTACCGTACAATGACCGTTCAATTATTTTTTCATAGGCCTGTAAGTGCACTGATTTTTTTTCGATTTTTTGAAAGGCATACTGCTGGATGACCAGCAATGGCAAAACAATGTCTTCCCTGATCTTGATGGACCGCCTTGAAATCGGCTCCTCTTCCATGAGAAAGCAGTTGCCGGAAACCAGCAGGGCCATTTTTTTTGACAATCGGTATTCTTCCGACAGGATATGCCAGAAGTCTGTGTAGTCCTTGTCTTTGGCGATATGGGCCGTTAATTCAAAATAGCATTTTGACATGGACATCATGCTGTTGAGAATTAAGGCCTTGAAGAAGGGCTGATCTTGGTACAGCACTTGTAAGGCCGTAAGGCCCAGGTCATCCGCCAGGGTCTTCAAGGCGGTTCCCATACCAAAAAAACCGGGGACGTTCTGCCGCAGCTGGCTCCATGACCCCACAAAGGAGATGGCCCTCAGATCCTTTAGTGCAAGTTTTTCCTGATTGCCCCTTTTGGCCGGCCTGCTGCCAATATTGGCCCTGCCATAATACTTTAAGGTGGTTTTGTTCTCCAGGTAGGGAAGAAACATCTGGTGATTTTTGAGGGCGGTATAGCTCTCATAACTTACTGCGGCCAGTTTTTCCAGGATCTGTCTGGATGTTTCCGACAGATGAATGGGCGTTTCAGCCAATTCATGGGAGAGGCCGGCAGTCAGCAATTGTTCACAATTATGGAGAAAATGGGCTTTTGTTCCATACTGGCTGGTGATGGTCTGGCCCTGGATGGTCAATTGGATGGCATGATTGGCAATCTTGTCCCCCTGGGATGCATAGAACCGATGGGTCTTTCCGCCCCCCCGTGCCGGAGGCCCCCCCCGGCCGTCAAAAAAGATGACCTTGATCCGGTGCCTGTCACAGACGGTGGTCAATCCCTCTTTTGTTTTGAAAATGGACCAGTTGGCCTGGAGATATCCGCCATCCTTTGTTCCGTCGGAAAATCCGAGCATGATGGTTTGCATCTCCCTGCGCTGTCGGACATGGGCTCGGTATTCCGGTATTTCAAAGAGCGCCTCCATGATGGATTCGGCGTTGCGCATCACCTCCATTGATTCAAACAAGGGTATGATGTCAACGGGAAGGGGATCTTTTCCCCAGCAGCACCATCGCAACAAGGCATAAACAAACAGAACCGAGAAAATATCTTCAGAATTGCTGATAATATAACGGTTGCAGCCCTGTTCTCCGTTTTTGTCCTGGATGGACTTTATCTGTAAGATGGTTCTAAGAGTATCCTTGACCATTTCGTCTTGAAATTGATCCGGATGGACCTGTATGGGGTCATGGACAAGCAGGGAGATCAGCTCCTCTTTTGACAGTTCATCCAGGCTGTGGGTGATCCGGTTTTCATTCTTGAGAATTATTTCAACAGTTTGTTTATGTTCGATGTGGTTTTGTCTGATATCCAGGGTGGCGAAATGTGTTTTGAAAATATTTATTTTATCAATAAATGCGTCCAGCTCTTCCCGGTACAAATCATTGAAGTTTTCTGTCAAAGCGGTTTTAACCTTGTTCAGCACTCCCAGGATTTCTTCCGGCGTTATGGTCTTTAAGGGATCAAACATGCTGCTGTAAAGTTGTTCTCTCAAACGAGCGATATCCTCTTCTATCCCTCGAAAGGTCAGTTTTTGTTCCAGGCGTTTGAGTTCCTGATAATAGCATTTCATCAGGGTCATGCGTAGTTCATCCGCCACCCGGGCGGTTGTTTCAGCGGTCACAAAGGGGTTGCCGTCCCGGTCCCCGCCCGGCCAGAACCCCAGTTGAATGATATCTGGATTGTCAAACCCGTCCATTGGGATCATTCGTTTGATGTGAGCGTAGAAATCTCCCACGGCGTCATAATAGACGCTGCGCAGAAAATAAATGATATTTTTTGCTTCATCCAGCGGGGTCGGTTTCTTTGCATTCATCAGGGAAGTCAATCCCAGCTGCTGAAGGCAAAGATCTATTTCATTGATCTTGTCTTCGCTGATAAGGGACCTCAGACCCGTGATGATATCCAGGACCGAGCGCGGATAGAACTGGGTCGGGTGGGCGGTAAAGACGATTCTCACACTAAACTCGGATAGTTTTTTAACCAGGGCAGGGGTCTTTTTTTTGTTGTCGGCAAGGTGAAGGCACTCTTTGAGCGATAAATGACTGCCAAGGGTCAGCACCTTAGCAAAGGCGGCATCTTCTGCGCTGTCATAGAGAACGATCTGCCGTTCAACATATTGAATCACCCGAAACATAAACGCAATGGTCTCTTGTTCCGATGCCAGGTCTGTGTGCATCTTGAAAAAGGAATCTAAAATTTCCAACGGGTCTTTCCCGGAGTCAAGCCCCTGTCTGCACGCCTGATTCAGAAGGGGAATGAGCAGTCCAATATGGGTGAGGTTTTGAAAGGGAAGGTTCAGGAACAGACTGTTGTATAGGTTGAATTTGTTGTTTACGGATTTTTCAAATTCTGTTTCCCTTGGGGATTTCTTCATTGATGGGCTAATCCTTTGGCAACTTTTTTCCAGAAAGGGCAATGAGAATACCGATGAAAATACCGATCAGCATGGTGATGCCCAGAAGTGTCGCCCTGGGCATGGTCATGGTCATGAATAAAAATTTGGTTTCCACTGCCTGGGTGTTCTGAAAAACAAGAGTGAGTACGGCTGCAAGCAGAACCAGCCCTGTATAGAGTTTTATT
>JACNHV010000326.1 GCA_014383445.1 Candidatus Desulfobacula maris
TGTATGAAGGGAGTTTTAAAGGAATAATATTAAAATCGAGTATAAAGATCTATAAAAAACCAATTGAACTGATATGCTTTTTTCCAACAATTTCAGAACTCCAGAAGGAGAAAAAATGAGTATTAAAAAGCAGTACTTAAAAAATAAATCCGTTTGCAAGGTACACTTCAGGCTTTCCAGAAAAGATGCCCGGGATGCAAAACGAATTTTTCTTGTTGGTGAATTCAACAACTGGAGTGAAACAGCAACCCCTATGAAGTCTTTAAAAAATGGAGATTTTATTGCCATCCTTGATCTTGAAACCGGCAGGGAATATCAATTCCGATATTTTTTTGATCGTATGCACTGGGGAAACGATCCCGGGGCGGACAGGTATATCCAATCTTCTTATGGTAACTGTGATAATTCAGTCGTCATCATATAGAAAGAGGTCTGTATGAAAAAAGCAAAATTTTTTTTGATCGTTATCTGTTGTTTCCTTTTCGTTTTTGTCTCATCTGTTCATTCAAATGTAAAGGATGCTATCCTCTATGATTTGTAATAACCTATATGCAAAAATAAAAATTAGATACTGCCAAATCATCTTTGCATTCCCTTTAATTTTCTTTGCATTTCTTTTAATCATTTTAGCCCTTAGAGAATACTGATAGTGCCATGTACGAGGCTCAAAAAACAAGGAGAGAAAAAATGAAACAAGCAGTTACAGGAATAATATTAACAATTTCTACAATAATCTTATTAATTTTCGGAACACAGGTTATTGCAGGGTCTATCAAAGATACAGAATCAGCATCGCATTCTGACGCTGCATCCTTCTATGATATTGTTGATACCTATACCTATCCAGGTTTTCGAATTATCCAATTCAATCTTGCCGTCCTGTCACACTATTCATATATGTTGATCAGTGGAAATCAGGCTCTGGTAGTCGACCCCGGCAGGGATATCTTCACGTATCTGGATGTCGCACAAAAGGAAAACACTCAGATTAAAGGTATTTTACTGACGCACAGCCATGCTGATTTTGTGGCCGGTCATACCGAACTTGCAAAAAAGGCTGAGTGTCCTGTTTTCATCAGCGCGAAGGCAGATGCAGGATATCCCCATACTCCATTAAAAGATGGTTCCATCATTTCCATTGGCAGTGTTGAGTTAAAGGTGCTTGAAACACCAGGACATACCCTGGATTGCACAACCTCAATTGTTTATGGTACCGGCGAAGGGAAAAAACCGGAAGCTGCTTTTACAGGAGACACGCTTTTTGTGGGGAGTATTGGACGACCCGACCTGATGGGTGGAACCATTTCCGCTGCCGCTCTGGCATCCATGTCATTTGATACCTGGCAGAACAAGTTATCCAAGATAGATGACCACGTGACCATTTATCCAGCTCATGGTGCCGGGTCTTTGTGCGGTGCGCATTTAAGTGACGATCCCTTTTCAACCATTGGCCGAGAAAGACAAACCAATCATTATTTAAAATTTTCTGCAAGAAGCGATTTTATAGCTGCCGTGCTTGAAGGATTACCCGATGCGCCCCAGTATTTCAAGCATAATGCAGCCTTAAACAAAAAAGGACCTGAACTGGTTGACTGGAAGGCACCCCCTGAAATGATCAAGCCTGACAAGCGACTGACCGATCTTGCCAAGGTCTACATTGTTGATCTCAGGGATGCGGAGCTCTATGCAAAAGGCCATATCCAAAATGCCGTCAATATCGCACTTCGGGGGCGGCTGGAAACCTGGGTCGGCATGATGGTTCCCTGGGGGGCACCCCTGGTCGTCACTGGAAATCAGGAGGAAATTGATGAGGCTGCTTACCGGCTGAATCGCGTTGGGTATAGCACTCGGGCGCTGTTGTTTGAATCCTGGGTTGCAGCATCACTGCCCGTAAAAAGTGTGGACCTGATGGCTCCCCAAACCCTGTATGAAGCTATGAAAGCTGGAAATGCGCCGGTCATTGTTGATGTCCGTCTGCCAACTGAGTGGATGGGGTTAAGAATCGGGCAAGTCATCAATATGCCGTTAAATCAACTGGCACACTTGTCAAGTAAACTCGACCCAGCTGAGTCGGTTGTGGCGGTTTGTAACTCTGCCTATCGATCCAGCCTTGCCCTGGGCATCCTTGAGCAGAAAGGTTTTACAAAAGTCACCAGTTTGAAAGGCGGCAGTCAGGCCTGGATTGATGCCGGATATCCGGTTTTTGGTTCAGACAATCAAAAACCCCAGTCAGTTCAAGGTACGGCTGCAAAAAAGGAAATCAAACTGCCCGGGAGAATATCACCCGCAGAATTAAAAAGTTTAATCATGGATCTTCCTGAAACATTTGATCTGGTGGACATCCGGCCACCGGCTTTTTACACTGATTTTCATCTGCCGCAATCGGTGAATGTCGATCTGGCCGATCTTCTGGTCAATCCTGCCTATCTTGTGGGCACAGGTCCCCTGATCATTGTGGATAGGGATGGGACCCTGTCTATGATGGCTGCGGGCATGCTCTTTAATAAAACAAAACGAGACATCAAAGCTTTGAGAGGCGGTCTGGAAGCTTATTGGGGTGAGTCAGATTTTCAAGGGATAGTCAAAGAAAATACCGCTCCCCTGAAACAACAGCCTGAGCCAGCTGTCGCACCAACCAAAATGAATATTCCGCAACCCAATGTTCCGGTTCAACAAACACCGGAAAAACCAAAAAAGAAAAGTGCGGGGTGCTGATCATGAACTCATCTGCCAAACCCTATATGAATCCTTATCTCGCAGGCGTCTGTCTGGGTCTTGTCCTTACCGGATCATTCCTGATCCTTGGAACCGGACTGGGTGCATCCTCCGGCATTGCCAGAATCGCCGCAGCAATTGAGGGATGGATGCTGCCGGACCATACCGCAAAGACCACTTATTTTGGCGCCTGGGGCAAATCTCCGCTGGATTATTATCTGGTGTACATGTTCATCGGCACGATGATAGGCGGCCTGATATCTGCCGTGAAAGAAAACCGGCTCTCCTTTCAACTGGAAAAAGGCTGCCAATGTTCTTCCTGGAAAAGAATAACGCTTGCATTAACTGGCGGCCTCCTTGTGGGATATGCCAGTCGTCTTGCCCAGGGGTGCACATCGGGCCAGGCGTTGACCGGTGGTGCCGTATTGTTAACCGGCAGTTTTGTTTTCCTGATCTGCCTGTTTGCAAGCGGGTATGCCGCAGCCTATTTTGTAAGGAGGCAATGGAATGATTGATACATTTTTCGGCCTCGGACAACTGGATTCATCAAAGGCACTTTTCATGTCCCTGGTTATTGGTATTTTATTTGGGATGGTTCTGGAACGTGCCGGTTTTGGAAGTTCAAGAAGACTTTCAGGTGTGTTTTATTTTAAAGATATGGCTGTGATTAAAGTCATGTTCACGGCCATGATTACGGCCATCATGGGCATTGCCCTGAGCCTGCGGTTCGGCCTGGTCGCTGAACAGGCCATTTACCTGAATCCAACCTTATATAAGGCCCAGATTTTAGGTGGCCTTATTTTTGGGATCGGTTTTGTCATTGGGGGGTGGTGCCCGGGCACAGCAGCGGTTGGCGCTGCATCGGGAAAATGGGATGCCTTTATTTTTCTGGGGGGAGCAGTTGGTGGCAGTTTTTTCTTCAATGAAACCTATACATGGGTAAAAGAATTGTATGAGGCTGGAAATCAACACACTGCATTTGTTTATCAGTCCATTGGCATGTCAAAAGACTGGTTTGTCCTGCTCTTTGTCCTCATTGGAATTCTTGTTTTCTGGTGCATGGAATTGATCGAAAAAAAAATAACACAAAAAAGCGATTATCTAAACACTGTTTTTTTGAAGCAGTTCTCTTTTGTTCTGCTGATTTCGGGATTTTCTGTTTTCATGCTCCTTGGGGATCCGTCTTCTGCTGCAAAAAACAATGAATCTCCGGTGCAATCGCAGCCCGTGGAAACATCAGAAACAGCGTTGTTAAACCAGATCGAAAATGCACTGGATCATATAGAACCTGAAGAACTGGCCCGCAGGGTAATCAAAGGGCAGCAAGGCCTTGTTCTGGTAGATGTCAGGTCTGAACCTGAATTTTTAAAATTCCATATCAAAACGGCTCGCCATATTCCTTTAAAGGATCTTGTTGAACAGCTCGAACCTTACCGAAACCTGGGAATGATTGTTCTGTACTCCAATGGCATGACCCATCCGGCACAAGCCAGAGATGTGCTTTTTCGTATGGGGTTCAGCAATGCCTATCTTCTCACGGATGGATTGGATGGATTTATCAACCAGTGTCTCAGACCCGTATCCCTTAGACCTGAACCCGTTCCGGAATCAAACGCCCGGGAAATTAACCAGTGGCGACAGTTTTTTCTTGTGTCTGATTCTGCTACAGCCGCAAAGACCCCCATGGACGGTTTGCCCATCAAGGGCCTGGCCCTTCCCGGTATCATCGATGCACAGACCCTTTTTGCCCATATGAATGATCCTGGCGTGCGGGTAATTGACCTGCGCAGCCAGCCTGAATATAATACCAGCCATATTCCAGGTTCCCTGTCCTTGAATGTGGAGAGCTTAAGGGGGAATATCAAAGGGGTGCCATCCTGTCTTTTGCCGGCACACCTGTTAGCCGGGCACCTGTCATTGATGGGGATCCAGCCTAAGACCCTTGTGGTGCTTGTTTATGGGGAAAAAGTTCAGGACGTAACCCTGGTCGGCATGGCTCTGGAAAGACTCGGGCACGCAAATTACGCATTGCTTTCAGGAGGATATCTGCAATGGAAAGCATTGGGATTTGCAACAGATGCTATGCTTCCGGAAATATCATTTTCAACTTACCCGGATACAGATAAGGATCAGTTTACCATTGACTATAAAGCTGTATTCTCCCATGTTCAGAACAAAACAGCTCTTATTCTAGATGTCAGGCCGCAAGCATACTATACAGGAGAAAAATCTGACGAAGCCCGTGCCGGCCACATTCCCGGTGCTGTTAACCGACCATTTGACCTGGATACCGTTAAAACCGCGGAAACGATAGCGTTCAAACCAATATCAGAACTCGCAGTGGCTTATGAGACGATAATACCGTCAAAAGAGTCGCTTGTTATTGTCCACTGTAGGACCGGGCATCAAGCCAGTCAGACCTTTTTTGTTCTGAAGCATCTTCTCGGATACAGCCGGATCCTGTGGTATGATGCCGGGTGGACCGAGTGGGCAGCCAGAAAGGAATTGCCGGTAAAAACCGGAACAACCCCATGATATTTTATTTTTTATCAGTTGTCTTCGGTCTGATGCTTCTTGTATGGAGCGCAGACCGGTTTGTGGAAGGCAGTGCTGTTACAGCAAAACATTTGGGTATGCCGCCGCTTTTAATCGGCATGATTATTGTGGGGTTCGGCACATCAGCACCGGAAATGCTGGTTTCTGCATTATCCGCTGCAGATGGAAACGAGGGTATTGCTTTAGGAAATGCTTATGGGAGCAATATCTGCAATATCGCACTGATTCTTGGCATTACAGCATTAATCAAACCAATTCTTGTAAAGTCGGAAATCCTTAAAAAAGAACTGCCTGTTCTGGCCCTTGTTACACTTGTCGCAGTTTTTCAGCTAATGGACGGTATGTTAACGCGATTTGAAGCCGCATTCCTTATGTGTGCTTTTCTGGGACTGTTGATCTGGAGTCTTTTTCAACAAAAAACAGTATCTTCAGATACGCTGGCCGTTGAAGTGGGAAATAGCCTGGAAAATCAGACTCTCTCCCTCAGGAAAGCTGTTGTCTTAATCGTCACAGGTTTGATCCTGTTAATACTAAGTTCCCAAATGCTGGTTACAGGATCAGTTGAAATTGCAAAATTTTTCGGGGTCAGCGACCTTATGATCGGTTTGACAATCGTGGCTGTTGGAACCTCCCTTCCGGAACTGGCCGCTAGTATTATGGCCGCAAGAAGAAACGAACACGATATTGCCATTGGGAATATTATTGGGTCCAATCTTTTCAATACCATGGCAGTGGTTGGAATTGCCGGGCTGATACACCCCATGTCGATTGACCCGCGATTTTTATCACGGGATCTGCCAGTAGTTGCGGGCTTGACTTTTTCCCTGTTTGTCATCGGATACGGTTTCAGGGGACAGCCCGGGATTATCAATCGGTTTGAAGGGTTCGCTCTTCTACTCTCCTATATTCTTTATATTGGATGGTTGATTGCTTCACAAACCAACGCAATTTAACAAGGAGCCTTATGGTGAAACTCGTCTTATTGCCGTCCAGGGAAAAACCAAGTTTAAAAATATTTTTACCCAGAGAAGATCGGTTTTTCACTTTGTTTAAACACCATGCGAAAGCTGTTGTTGACAGTATTGACCCGTGTTTTTGTCACCCATTTTGATCGGGAAGATATTCGGACACTTACCAATCATATGGATGATATCATTGATATGGTGGCAAAAGCAGGAACGTTCATGGAGATTTATAACATTTCATCTCCCCCGGATGCTGCCCGGCAACTGGCCAAAAGGAGAAGGCGCATCAAGACGAGATACTGACCCTTCGCCGGCAATTAGACAATTTAATGGAGAGATGAGCAGTCTTAAAATACTACAATAATGAAAAAAAATAAAGAGGAAAACAATGGGACAATATAATCTAAACCGTATCTTTCAGCCTGTTAATGTGGCAATAGTGGGTGCCAGTGAAAAAAAAGGAACCATCGGCAATGCATTGATGAAAAATCTTATTGACGGCGGATTTTCCAAAGCACTGCTACCGGTAAATCCCAGGTATGACACCCTTCATGGGCTTGAATGCTCTGGATCGGTTTCCAGCATAAAAATAGAATTAGACCTCGTCATTATTGCAACCCCCATTCATTCTGTTGCTGATATCGTCCAGGAGTGCGTTGAAAAAAAGGCGGGCGGGGCCATCATTATTTCGGCAGGGGGAAAAGAAATCGGGATCGAGGGCCGCAAGATAGAAGAAAAAATCCGGAAAATTGCATATAAAGGGGGACTCCGTATCCTGGGACCCAACTGTATGGGGCTCATCCGGCCAGGTGTGCAACTCAATGCAAGCTTTGCGTCCGAAATGCCGGCTGTTGGAAACCTTGCATTTGTCTCCCAAAGCGGCGCGATTTGTTCCTCCATTCTTGACCTGGCTTTCAAGGAACATATCGGGTTCAGCCATTTTGTCAGCATTGGATCCATGCTGGACATTGATTTTGGAGACATGATCGATTATCTTGGAAATGAACCAGCGGCAAAAAGCATTTTATTGTATATTGAAAGCCTGACAAATGTCCGCAAATTCATGAGTGCGGCCAGATCAGTGTCTCGGATTAAACCCATCATTGTCCTGAAATCCGGCATCACTCCTGCCGGAGCGAAGGCTGCAGCCTCACATACAGGGGCTATGGCTGGAGAAGATGCTGTATATGATGCTGCTTTCAAGCGGGCCGGTATCGTACGTGTGGACACCATAGAAGAGTTGTTTGACTGTGCGGAACTGACGGCCAAGCAGCCACGTCCGAAAAGTTCCCGGCTGGCCATCATTACCAATGGCGGCGGACCCGGGGTAATGGCCACAGACGCACTTGGACGTTATGGACACGAACCGGCTTCCCTTGATCCGGATACCATGAAGGCACTGGATGAAATACTGCCGCCATTCTGGAGCCGGAGTAATCCCATTGATATTCTTGGTGATGCATCGCCGGAACTTTTTTCCCGTGTTCTGAATATCTGTTTTAATTCGAAAAATATGGATGGAGTTCTGGTGATTCTTGCACCCCAGGCCCTTACAGAACCTTTTTGGGTGGCCAAAAGCCTGGTCGCTGCCATAAAAGACCGCCAGTATCCTGTGATTGCCTGCTGGATGGGGGGCAAAAGCATCGGCAAGGCCGTGGACCTTCTGAATGAAGCTGGAATCCCAACCTATGACACACCGGAACGAGCGGTCAGGGCATTCCTGTACATGGTTGAATATACAAAAAATCAAGAAGTACTTTTGGAAATTCCACCAAAATTGAATAAAAACCTGGAATTTAATCAAAAAAAAGCCGGGGACCTGATTTCCAATGCTCCTGAAAATGCATTCATGACGGAATCAGAATCAAAAAAACTGCTCCAGGCCTATGGTATGCCTGTTATAGAAACGCGCACGGCAACGACACAAGCGCAGGCATCTCGAATTGGCAGGGAAATCGGATATCCCTTGGTCATGAAACTTCAATCTGTGGATATTCCCCATAAAACAGACGTAGGCGGTGTTCTCCTGGATTTGCGGTGTGATGCCGATGTTTGTGATGCCTTTGAGCAAATCATGTTGTCGGCACGCAAGTACAAACCCGATGCCCGGCTGGACGGGGTAACGATTCAGCCGTATTTTTCAAATCCGGATTTTGAAATTCTCCTGGGTGCCAAGCGTGATCCCAATTTCGGCCCTGTGATCCTCTTTGGGATGGGGGGAATATATACAGAAGTATTAAAAGACAGATCCCTGGGCCTTCCCCCCATGAACCGGCTGCTGGCCCGACGTCTTATGCAGGAAACCCGTGTTTATTCTCTGTTGAAAGGATACCGGAACCGCGTCGCAGCCGACATGGAAAAACTCGAAGAAATGATTGTCAGACTCTCCCAGCTGTTGATGGATTTCCCTCAAATTTCTGAACTGGATATGAATCCGGTTCTGATAAAGAATGGCAATCCTGTTGCTGTGGATGCCCGAATACTTGTTTCACCGACAAAAATCCCGCCCTTCATGCATTTGGTGATCGGCCCGTATCCGGCAGAGGAAGAATCCCGCATGGTCAGCGTTGACGGGCAGGCCATCTTTATCCGCCCTGTCAAGCCCGAGGACGTCCCTCTTTTCACAGCATTGTTTAAGGTGCTTTCTCCCACTATGATCTACTATCGTTTTTTCAGTGCTGTAAAAGAATTAAATCCTAAAATGCTGGCCCGGTTCACCCAGATTGATTATGATCGAGAAATTGCCCTGGTTGCCATTGATGAAACATCTCAAACCGAACGGATGCTGGGGGTTGCCAGGATCATGGGAGATCCGGATGGAAAAACCGGAGAATTTGCCGTTCTGGTGGGGGATGCCTGGCAGGGCAAAGGCATTGGGGTGTGTTTGCTTGAAAGATGTCTGTCTATTGCTGAAAAGCGTGGATTTAAAATAATTCACGGCTATGTTTTAAAAGAAAACAGAAACATGCTGGCTCTCGGGAAAAAGCTTGGGTTTGGCATAGAAAAAGATCCTGATACTGACGGAAATAAACTGGTTATTCACCTGGGAGGAAAAAAACATGACAATAGCTGAAAAAATTCAAACCATATTTCCACGGGTTATCGATATACCAGAGCATCTTCTTAAGGATATCCCCTTTATTCAAGCCGGTTATCTCATCAATGGAGAACTTCGAGTTTGGGACGGCCCGCGTCAGCAGGTGTTTTCCCCGGTCTGGGTAACAAACAATACAGACCCGGAACCTTTTTTAATCGGGGAGTATCCTTTGCTGACCGAAGCGCATGCACTTGAGGCTCTTGATGCTGCCGTGGTAGCCTATGATCATGGGCGTGGCCTCTGGCCCACACTGCAGGTGGCAGATCGAATAGACCATATGGAACGGTTTGTTTTTCGAATGATTGAGGTAAAAGAACAGGTCGTGAGATTCCTGATGTGGGAGGTGGGCAAATCTTTTCAGGATTCCACCAAAGAATTTGACCGGACAGTCAAATACATCAATGATACGCTTGCCGCCCTGAAAGACCTGGATCGAACTTCCTCCAGGTTTGCCATTGAGGAAGACATCATCGGCCAGATCCGCCGGGCTCCCCTGGGCGTTGTCCTGAGCATGGGACCGTTCAATTATCCGCTCAACGAGACCTTCACCACACTGATACCCGCGCTTGTCATGGGAAACACCGTCATCTTAAAACCACCCAAGCATGGTGCGCTTCTTTATGCCCCATTGTTAGAGGCTTTTTGTCAGGTTTTTCCCAAAGGGGTTATCAATATTGTTTATGGTGAAGGCAGAAAAATGATTCCTCCTCTCATGGCATCAGGAAAAATAAACGTTTTGGGACTGATAGGCACAAGCAAAACAGCAAATGCATTAAAAAAACAACATCCCCATCCCAATCGCCTCCGATGCGTACTGGGGCTGGAGGCCAAAAATCCGGCTATTGTGCTCAATGGAGCTGATCTGGATCTGGCGGTAAAAGAATGCGTTTCAGGCTGCCTTTCCTTTAACGGGCAGCGGTGCACGGCTCTTAAGATCCTGTTTGTTCAGGCCGACATTGTTGATGTGTTCCTTGAAAAATTTGTCGCAGCAGTGAATGCCTTAACCTTTGGCATGCCATGGCAGGAAGGGGTTGTCATAACACCTGTTGCAGAAAAAAACAAAACCGATTATCTTGCTGCACTTGTATCAGACGCTGTTGAACTAGGTGCGAATATCGTTAACTCATCCGGGGCAATGGTTTGCGGCAGCTTCTTTTTCCCGGCAATTCTTTATCCGGCCAACCCTGAAATGCGTATCTATCATGAAGAGCAGTTCGGGCCGGTCATTCCTGTTTTGTCGTTTAAAAACGTCAGTGAACCTGTTGACTATATGATTCATTCGAATTACGGCCAGCAGGTCAGCATTTTCGGGACTAATCCGGACCAGATAGCCAGTTTGATTGACCCGCTGGTCAACCAGGTATGCAGGGTCAACATCAACAGCCAGTGCCAGAGAGGGCCGGATACCTTTCCTTTTACAGGGCGGAAGGACTCTGCTGAAGGAACTCTTTCCGTCTCTGATGCGCTGCGGGTTTTTTCCATCCGAACACTTGTGGCAGCCAAGCAGACAGATTTGAACAAAAAGATCATCACCGGCATTGTTAGAGACCGCAAAAGCAAGTTTCTGGCCACTGATTTTATTTTATAAAGAGGAAAAGATATGATTCCAATAATCCAATTACTTATTGTCTTGGCATGTTTTTATTTTGGTGCTCGGCGAGGTGGAGTAGCTCTCGGCGTCGTCTCTGGCATCGGCCTTGCTATTCTGGTTTCCATTTTCCAAATGAAGCCGGGCTCTCCCCCCACAACGGTTATATACATTATCACCGCCGCAGTTACAACAGCTGGCATCCTGCAGGCCGCTGGGGGAATGGATTTTCTTATCCAGATAGCTGAGCGGTTCCTACGCAAGCATCCAGCTCGGATAACTTTTTTGGCACCATACTGCACCTTTTTTCTGACGATTCTTTGCGGCACAGGACACGTGGTCTAAACATTGATGCCGATCATTGCTGATATCTCGTTGAAAAATGGTATCCGACCAGAGCGCCCTGTGGCGGTATCATCCATTGCATCCCAGGTCAAAATTTTAGAAGGAATCAAAGATGATTTATAAAGTCACATTAAATCCTGCGCTGGACCGTTTCATTCTTGTTGAACAATTACTGACTGAAGACACCAACCGTATAATATCTGAAACACCTTCGGATGTTGAAGAAATTTTAACCAAAGTGAAAATAACAGATTTATAATTACAAATTCAAGCGTTGCAGTATATGATTCGCATTATAGCCGAGGCAGAAAAAACATACCCTCATGATAGATATCTTAAAATGGTGCCGGAAAAAGAAGTTTCAGATGCGGTGTCTTATGCCGTCTGCGTGATGGCAGATCACCTTGATGCGGCTGCAATATTAGCGCCGACAAAATCCGGCTGGACAGCCACGCATATATCCCGGTTCAGACCAAAACAACCGATTCTTGCATTTGCACCCGACTCTGATGGAAGCGATGCCGATAAAATATATGACACCCTTGAGCAGAAAATAATACCGCTTTATTACAACATGTCTGACAACGGCATTCCCCACGAATGGGTGCACCTGATGAAGGAAACCATAAAAAGCACGGCTGCCGGATTTTCCGCCCGC
The DNA here is from genome assembly GCA_014383445.1 of Candidatus Desulfobacula maris. Lineage (GTDB taxonomy): Bacteria > Desulfobacterota > Desulfobacteria > Desulfobacterales > Desulfobacteraceae > Desulfobacula > Desulfobacula maris. The sequence goes on from JACNHV010000326.1 coordinate 11,925, forward strand.
CGGATGGTCAAGCAGTACATTGAAAAATTTTATTCCAAATGTATGAAGGGAGTTTTAAAGGAATAATATTAAAATCGAGTATAAAGATCTATAAAAAACCAATTGAACTGATATGCTTTTTTCCAACAATTTCAGAATGGAATTATGCGGCATTGTTCATTTCTGAGATTCATTTTCTAAAACCAGCGCTTTCGCTTGAAATAAAGGAGCAGAGCCCCGGCCAGGACAATCAGGACTGCCCAGAAAACAAAGTAGCTGTATTTATAGTGCAATTCAGGCAAATACTCAAAGTTTGTACCATAAATACCAGCAATGAACGTAAGGGGAATAAAGATGGCTGCAAAGATGGTTAAAATTTTCATGATATCGTTCATCTTGTTTGCCATGACTGAGTTATAAATATTCAACTGGTCGGTCAAAAGATCTCGATAGGTGTCAATGGCTTCTGTAGCGTGGATGGTAAGATCCTGAAGATCTTTTATGAAAGGAAGAGTCTGTTCGTGAAACAGA
>JACNHV010000003.1 GCA_014383445.1 Candidatus Desulfobacula maris
CTGGGGTTTTATAAAAAGAAACTCAATTGTATCACAGGAGATATGCTGGGAGCCATGAGTGAGGTAACAGAAGCTGTTTTATTTTTGGCAACAGGGGCATTAATCTTTTAACCTGCGTGTGACCTTCAGGTTAAAGGTCACACGTAACCTGAAGGTCACACGTAAAAGGAAGAATTCAATGATTATCGGCCATGGCGGCAATATGAAGGATCTGGCAAAAAAAGTAGGCTGTGCAGTTGATGATATCATTGATATGAGCAGTAATTTAAATCCTCTGGGGCCGCCTGAAACCATAGAAAAAGTTATTTTAGACAACTTAATTAAAATAAGATCCCTTCCAGAACCTGATGCCTTGACCATGCGAAAAGGGTTTGCAGGCTTTCATGGGATAGATCATACTCAGGTTGTGGCAGGGAACGGCACCACATGGTTTATTTATACCATACCCAAAGCCTTTGGCTCAAAAAAAGTTTTGATTTGCGGTCCTACCTACTCAGATTACAAAGATGCCTGTCTTATGCATAAAATTGACTTTCACCATTGCACAGCAACTGCTGAAAACAGTTTTAATCCGGATATTGATGAAATATCCAGCATGGCAAAACAGGCAGATACTATATTTATCTGTAATCCAAACAATCCAACGGGCTCACTTATTTTACGGGAAAAACTTGAGTATTTAATCCAAAAACATGAAAATACTATTTTTATTATTGATGAATCCTACCTTCCCTTTGTGGATAAGGCTGATGAATATTCCCTGGTATCTAAGACAGGGTATGAAAATCTGATAGTTCTTTCTTCCATGTCTAAAATATTCAGGATTCCCGGGCTTCGTACGGGATTTTTAAGTGGTGCCCAGGGGCTTTGCGAAAAGATCATGGCCTATTATCAGCCCTGGAGCGTGAATGTATTAGCCCAGGCAGTTATTGAACATATTTTTGATTATTCTGAAAGAATTAAGCCTTTTTACGGGAAAACAAGAGCGTATATCAAGGAGGAGAAACAGATATTTCTTGAAAGTCTTAAGGGTGCCCAAGGGATTAATTTATTTAAAACAAGCACCTATTTTATTTTGGCCGGTTTAACAAACGGAATGACATCAAAGGCTTTTTGTGAGAAGATCGGCCGGCATAAAATATTGATCCGGGATTGTTCCAATTTTTTTGGTCTGTCTGATCAATATGTGAGATTTTCCTTAAAGGAAAGACAGATTAATGAGCATCTGGCAGAGCTGATAAAACAGGCCGTGACAAATGATTGAGATTCAATGGTATGTTGTTCTGGCAGCTTTTATACTTGATTTTGTCCTGGGTGACCCCAAACGATTGCCCCATCCCGTGATTTACATGGGAAACGCCATCAGTTTTTTTGAAGACCCGTTCAGAAGATATTTCAAACATCTTCTTGTTTCAGGATTTTTCTTTGCTTCTTTTCTGATTTTATCTACATGGCTTGCAGCCTTTGTTACGATAAAGGTGAGTATCTATATCCATCCTTTTTTTGGAAATTTTGTCCAGGTGGTCCTGCTCTTTTTCTGTTTTTCATCAGCAAGTCTGGAAAAGGCTGCCTTAAGTGTTTTCCATGCCCTCAAAGAGAATAATATTGAACGAGCCCGGAAAAAAGTTTCCTATATTGTGGGCAGGAACACCAAAACCCTGGATGAAAAAGGTGTGATCCGTGCCAGTGTGGAAACAGTGGCGGAAAATTTTGTGGATGGATTTTTATCCCCCTTGTTTTTTGCCATGATCGGCGGGGTGCCATTGGCGCTTGCCTATAAAATGGTCAATACCCTGGATTCAATGGTTGGGTATAAAAATGACACCTATATTCTTTTTGGGCGATCCGCTGCAAGGATCGATGATGTGGCCAATTTTATCCCGGCACGGATCTCTGTTTTGATCATCTCCTTAAGTGCGTTTTTTCTTTCGTTTAAAAAAGGAATTTCAGCGGCAAAGATTGGATTTACCCAGGGTTTGCTTCATAAAAGTCCCAATGCCGGATATCCAGAGGCTGCTTTTGCAGGAGCTCTTAAAATAAGGCTTGGCGGCCCAAATATCTATCATGGCGTTTTGGTTGAAAAGCCTTATATTGGGAAAGAATTTAAAGACCCTGAAAAAGAAAGCATAAAACAGGCATGTGACCTGATGATGCTTGCCTCATTTTCAGCAACCCTTATTTCCTGTTTTATTCTTTTTATTTTTTAGGTTAATATTTATGAAGTTAAAGGATTCCATGCTGCCTGACAAACCTTTCAAACTTGGCACCACGTCTTTTATTTTTCCGGATCAGATCATCCCCAATGTAAAAAAACTGGGTCCGTTTTTTGATGAAATTGAACTGCTTGTTTTTGAAAGCCAACCCGCCTTTGTACTGCCCTCAAAAGACGATGTGAAAGAGCTTTTATATTTATCACAAAGCCAGGATCTTACCTATAATATCCATCTTCCCATTGATGTGAGTCTGACCTGTGAATCCCTGGGAAAAAGACAGAAAGCCAGAGATACAATTTTAAAGGTGATGGATCTTTTTGAACCTGTAACTCC
>JACNHV010000141.1 GCA_014383445.1 Candidatus Desulfobacula maris
AAAGGAGCTGAATATCTTCGGGCCGGTCCCGCAGGGGGGGAATGGAGATGGGAAACACATTAAGTCGGTAAAAAAGGTCTTGCCTGAAATTTCTCCATACGACCGCTTTTTTCAAATTAGCATGGGTCGCTGCTATTATTCTTACATCCACCAGGATGGGCTTGTGCTCTCCGATCCTCACCACTTCGCTGGTTTGGAGGACCCTTAGAATTTTTACCTGCATGTCCATGGGCATGTCCCCAATCTCGTCCAGGAAAATGGTGCCGCCGTCTGCCAGCTCGAATTTTCCCGGCCTCCCCTTTTTTGATGCCCCAGTAAAAGTCCCCCCGGCATATCCGAACAACTCGCTTTCCAAAAGTTCTCTGGGAATGGCCCCACAATTGATGGCGATAAAGGGGTGGTTACGGCGCTCACTATAATTGTGAATGGCTTGAGCAAAAAGTTCTTTACCCGTTCCGGTCTCACCCTGGAGTAGAACTGTGGAATGCTGAGGAGCTGCTATCATGGCCATTTTTCGTGTCTCTCGGATGGCGGGGCCATTCCCGATAATGCTTTTAAATGTAAAAGGAGCAGGTGAACCGGCCATGTCATTGACCAGCTTTCGGATTCGGTTGATCTCATTAAAGATAATGATCGTCCCCTGCATCTCTTTTTTTGTGTCAAAAATGGGTCTTGCCGTGCAGATGAGCTGAATCGCTTTTAAAGGGCTTCGGGTGGCCACTTCTCGATCCACAAACTCAAACCCTGGCTGCATCAGGTCCTCCAGGACAATCTGCTTGCCAAAGAAAGTCTCGTGAGGTTTCCCTTCCAAAGTGGGCTCCCAATGAAATATCTGACGGCCATGGCTGTTGACCTGGTTGACAATGCCGTTCCTGTTAACGGCCATGACCCCACTGTCAATGGAGTCAATGATGGCTTCCATATAATTATTTTTGAGTTGTAGTTCGTTTGACGTCTTTTGAATCCTTAATTGATTCTCAATGGCACTTGCTGCCGTGATTACCATGCCGAGAGTATGGGGATGAACCTTTTTAGCATCCCCTGACAATGCAATAATGCCCAGGATCTGACCATTGGAATCAAACACGGGGGATGCCGAGCAGGTGGATCCGTGGCCACGTCGGCAAAAATGCTCGTCATCATTGATCTGGACTGGAATGCCCCGTGCAAGGGATAGGCTGATGACACTGGTCCCCACATCTTTTTCAGTCCAGCGGTAGCCAGGAGAACAATTCCCGGCTGCCATTTTTTTCAGTAGAGAGGGATCACCTAAAATGTGAAGGATATAACCGTCCCTGTCTGCAATATTGACTACAAACCCGGCCCCTGCAACAAACTGGTAAAGTTCCTCAATCTGAGCGACTGCAATATCCAGAAAATCTCGGTTATCTGTCAGGCGCCGGGACAATTCCTCAGGATCGAGACATTTGTGATCCTGACTGCCTTTGTCCTCGGGGTCAACACCATATCGCCTGCACCGTTCATGGGAAGCTTTGATTTCCCTTCGAAGGGTTATTGGATCAGGGATTGTTCTTGCCGGCATGTCATGATTCCTATACTAAAGTTTCACTATGTTCCTTTGAAAAATTAAAACAAGTATACGATTCAATTTTCCCACACAATTATTTTCTTTATCCCTTATTTAAAAAAAAAGCAAACTTTTGTCTTGTCAGATATCTGATTACAAAGGCTTGTACAAGTCTTACTTTTTTAAAAAATTATCAGCCACAATATGTGGTATTTTTAATTTTATCATTCCTCTTTCATGAACTCGACTGCCCTGACTCAAAAGAATCGGAAAATATTTCAATTCCGTAGGAGATTGCTTTATGCCAGGCCGGCATATCTTTGTTTCTGAACTGATAGACCTTAGGGCCCACTCAAAAATAATTTTACATTTTGGGAGCCGATTCATCCTGTCCTGCTGCGTTGTTAAAACACGGCATATGCTTGATATGCCTTAGTTTTCACACCTTGCCGGACAGGCGACTCAACTCCCAAAATTGGTAATTAATTTTTGAGTGAACCCTTAGTTATGAATTTGAAAAAACTGGAGTGATTCTATGCTTGTAAGAACCACTCCAGCTTATAGTCGAGTATTTTTTTTGGAAAGGCTATCCCAAAATTTTTTTCAGATCACCTTCAGGTGTTCCAATGGGAGTTAAATTATAATTTTTAACCAGTACATTCAATATATTTGGCGTAACAAAGGCTGGCAAGGATGGTCCCAAATGGATGTCCTTGATGCCAAGTTTGAGCAGACTATAAAGAATGGCAACCGCTTTTTGTTCATACCAGGAGATGATAAAGGACAGAGGCAGTCCATTGACATCAGTATCAAAAGCCTTGGTCAGAGCCACTGCAATCTGGACGGCTGAATGAGCATCATTACACTGGCCCACATCCAGGAGTCTCGGGATGCCATTGATATCACCCAGCTGGTGTCTGAAAAATTTATACTTTCCACATGCCAGGGTGAGGATAATACTGTTATCCGGTGTTTTTTCGACAAATTCAGTATAATAGTTTCTGGATTTTTTTA
>JACNHV010000171.1 GCA_014383445.1 Candidatus Desulfobacula maris
TTCCAGAGTCGATGTTAGAAGAACTTAAGCTTTTGGCAAACAAAAGAGATGTTCCGTATCAATCTCTTTTGAAAATATTTCTTGCTGAACGTATAGAAAAAGAGCTTGGAGCACATTGAAGTTGTGAACCGGCCAACAACCCTGAAAGACCTTAAAAAATCCCTTGGCTTCATTGGTGATCCGGATTTTGGATACTACAGGCATTGTGAGGAGCCTGTTTCCTATAAAAGACTGCCAACAGAAATCGAATTACTGGCTCCAGGTGGAGATATTGATTCGATAAAAGCTGCAATTGCTGCAGGGGCGGATGCTATATACTGCGGCCTGAATAAATTTAACGCCAGAAACCGGGCAACAAATATAAACTTTGAAGAGTTAAGCGGGGTTTTAAATCTTGCTCATAAAAATAATTGCAAAGTTTTTCTAACCCTTAATATTCTTATAACGGGAAGTGAAATACCGGCCCTTATAAAGCTACTGAACAAACTGGTTAACACAAGTATCGATGGGGTAATTATTCAGGACATTGGATTGTTTTATCTGTTATCCAAATATTTTAAAGGCCTTGAAATACATGCGTCCACACAGCTTAATACTCATAATGAAGGCCAGATAAAGTTTTTAAGCAAACTTTCGGCTGACCGGGTTAATCTATCAAGAGAGTTAAATCTTGATGAGATCAAAGCTTTAGCCTTGGCCGGACATAAAAATAATATCCAGACGGAAGTATTTGTCCACGGTTCCTACTGCATCTGCTTTTCAGGCCTTTGTTATATGAGTTCTGTCCATGGAGGGAACTCGGGAAATCGCGGCAGATGCAGTCAACCATGCAGAGACAGATATTTAACGACTCCTGAAGGTAAAGATTTTCCCCTGAATCTCAAAGATAATTCAGCCTATTCCAATCTAAGGGAACTATCTGAAGCGGGGGTTGATTCAGTAAAGATTGAAGGAAGGATAAAGGATTTTTATTACGTATATTCTGTGGTAAATTGCTGGAAAAAACAGATCCGGAGTTTTTATGATCAAAACAGACTGAATAATGACAACTATGATTTTTATAATGACAACGATGATCTTTATAAGGTGTTTAACCGGGATTTTTCAAATTCCTATTTAAAGGGGGATATTAATAAAGATATGTATATTGATAGTCCCCGTGATAATTCAATTAGACAGCTTTCTGAAATTGATAATTATCAAACGAATAAAAAGATGGAAGAAAACCGAATAAGCTTTAATGAAGAAAAAGCAGAAACCACCTCTATTGTTCAAAACAAAATCAAACAGTTAAGTATAGCCAAAAGCCCTTTAACGATAAGCGTTTCAGGAAAATTCGGTACCCCTTTAAAAATATCTGTAAAAACTTTGGACAGTTCATTTAGTGTACTGTCAGAAACCAATATGTTAAGTGCCGGCCCATACACCCTGAACCGGCCCCCCCTGAATCACGATTTTTTATTAAAAAGACTCAGGGCCTTAAATGATACGGCATATTATATTAAGCGTATAGAGCTGGAAAACCTTCAAAGTGATCTTTTTATATCTTATAAAGAGATCACTTCAATAAAGAAAAGAATTTTTTCCGTATTAAATGGTTCAAAAAAATTTATTGACCCGATTGACGTTCCCTTCTTAAACAAACAAAGTACACCCGATATTACACCCGCTCTTTCTGTATTAATCTCCTCCCAAAAAGATTTGCACCTCTGTGATAAGACCTCTACAGATATCTTTTATCAACTTCCAAATTGTTTTAAAAATGAATATCCAGGGGTTATAGATCTTTTTTTTAAAAACAGAAAAATAATCCCCTGGTTCCCTTCTGTTTTAATAGGGGAAAACTATACTGCTGCGGTAAATTTTCTTAAACAGGTGCAACCGGAACTTATTGTAACAAATAATACGGGCATCGCTTATGAAGCCTGTAAAAAATCAATCCCCTGGATAGCCGGCCCCTTTCTTAACATTGTCAATTCATTCAGCCTTTTATGTTTAAAAGAGAATTTCAATAGTTATGGTTCATTTATTTCAAATGAAATCAGCAGAAATCAGATAAAAAGCATTATTAAGCCTGAGAATTTCAAACTGTACTATAGCATCTATCATCCCATTTCACTTATGACCAGCAGGCAATGTTTACATCAGCAGGTTATTGGATGTGAAAAAAGCAGCATTGATGAGGACTGTATTCAAAAATGCCAGAAATCTTCATCTATTATAAATTTAAACAAAATTCCATTATTTATTAAAAAATCAAAGGGCAACTATCATTGTATCTATAACAATAACAATTTCTTGAACACAGATATCGTCACTGATTTTTCGGATGTTTTTGCCAGTTTTTTCATTGACCTGAGGGATATAAAAACCGAAACCAGAATAGGGATGGATAAATCCGGAATAATAGAGCTTTTTGAACAACTCCTGAACGGAGATCACGATTCAAAAAATGAACTTAAACAGATGATTCATCCTTCAAGCAACGCCCAATATACAAAAGGAATCTAACAATACTTCTTTTTTAAAATTATAAGGGTTTGTAATGATGAAAAAAATTCATAGGCTTGTTTGTCTCCTATTGGTTATTTTTGCTGCCACGGCCTCCATTTCCAGGGGCACAGATTTTTCTATCAATGGGAATCAACAAAAAAACGAAAATATTGTTCAGATTACACTGCTGCACACCAATGATCATCATGGCCGATTCTGGAAGAACTCTAAGGGTGAATACGGCATGCCTGCAAGAAAAACATTGATTGACAGGATCCGGTCCGAGGTTGAATCCCGGGGCGGATTAGTGCTTTTACTGGATGCAGGTGATATAAATACGGGAATGCCTGAATCAAAAATGTTCGATGCAGAACCCGATATAAAAGGAATGAATCTTTTGGGGTATGATGCCATGGCCGTGGGAAATCATGAGTTTGATAATCCCGTCTCCATCCTTCGCACCCAGCAGTCCTGGATGAATTTTCCTCTGCTGTCTGCCAATATTTATGACAAGACAACAAAAAAACGGCTTTTCAACCCCTTTGCAATATTTAATTTTAAAGGATTAAAAATCATAGTATTGGGTCTGACCACGGAAGAGACTATCACCCAGGGCAATCCTGAGAATATTAAAAACATTGAATTTACCAGTGTCATTGACTACTGCAGGGATATGGTCCCTCAATTAAAAGGCAGATCAGATATCCTTATTGCCCTTACCCATCTGGGGTATTATCCAAATGCATCCCATGGTTCAAAAGCCCCGGGTTCCGTCTCCCTTGCAAGAGCTGTTAATGGAATTGATGTGATTGTGGATGGTCACACCCATGAAACGCTTGAACAGCCCGATGTACAGAATAATACCATCATTATCCAGGCCGGAGAATATGGGAAATATCTGGGAAGATTGGATCTTACATATTCAAACAGGAAATTGATACAAAAAGCCTATAAATTGATTCCCGTCAACCTGAAAAAGAAAATTAAAACGGATAACAAAACAGGTCATGTCTTTGTTGAAGAAGAAATCCCTGAAGATCCTCAGCTGTTTGACTTTTTATCAAAATATCAAAAAGCCGGAGAGGATAAACTTTACAATGTTGTTGGCTCATCAGATGGCGAATTTGTTGGTGATCGGGATATTATCCGGAATTTTGAAACCAACCTCGGCAACCTTTTGTGCCGGGCTGCCATATCAAAAACAGCTGCAGACCTCTCTATCGTGAATTCCGGAGGTGTGAGAGCCGGTCTTCCTTCGGGCCCTATTACCTACAAGGATGTTCTTAAGGTAAACCCCTTTGGCAATACCATTTGTACTGTCACGTTGACGGGTAAAGAACTGATAACATACCTTGAAAAAGCGGTTAACATGGAAAAAAATACTGGGGGTTTTGCCCAGATTTCAGGCGCCACCATTTTTGTTTCTCAAACAAAGGTTACTCGCATGTTGGTAAAAGGTAAGATAGTATCTGATTCCAAAAAATATAAACTTGCCCTTCCAAGCTATATGGCCGGCGGCGGGGATGGATATCCAAAGATATCCACCCACCCCGAGTTCATTGATACAGGATTTGTGGATGCAGAGGTTTTAAAAGAATATATTTCAAAAAACTCACCCCTGGCAATCCAGGATTTTCAGCCTGAGCATGATGTGATTTTACATTAATTTTTTAATAGATCCCAGATCAAGGGCACTTGTCAGAAGTTTTTTTGTGCACGTATTACTCCATTTTGAGTTACCTTTGCCAGGGCTATAGAAGACATAAACATGTTGCCAAACTGCACACGTTGTGATAACTTTTTAACATGAAAAGCATTAAACTGAAACACGGAAAAAAGTGTGGCACTCAAAACGATTCTTCAGAGCAGGAGGGCTTGCCGTATCAGACTTATGTATCAAGTATTCTTCACAAGTTCATCATAAGTCAAGCATCTGCATAGCGGCCGGTGAAGCAGGCAGGGATCTGCTTCTGTTGGTCACCAGTATCCATTGGCCGTAAAGGAATTGTCCAAGGGAGATAGCTTATAAATAAAAGGAGACTTTTGAGTGTTTCAAATCAAAATTACTGACCAGTGGCATAGTACTTTTCCAGGAGGCCGTGTTGGACTATTGCTCATTGGCAATGTAGATAACTCTATTCACACCACTGCTCTGGACCAGAAAAAAAAAGAGGTTGAATCAAACCTTCGTGAAAAATTTGCTGGATTTTCCCGGCAGGACTTAGTGGATTTAGAGGTTTTAAAGGCCTATCGAAATTACTACAAAAAATTTAAAAAAACATATCATGTCCAGCTTCAGCTTGAGTCAGTGGTTCTGAAAGGCAAATCTCTGCCTGATGTGAGCCCCCTTGTCGATGCAAATTTTACAGCTGAGTTGGAGACTCTTGTTCTGACAGCCGGTCATGATGCAGATTTGCTGAAAGTGCCCATAACAATTGATGCTACCCAAGGCAATGAGGAATTTATTCAGATGAACGGCCAGATCAGAACTTTGAGGCCGCATGATATGATGATGACAGACAGCCAGAGTGTTGTATGCACAATTATCTATGGACAGGATAAGCGCACTCCTATTTCTCCAAAAACCCGTCGTGCACTTTATGTGGCATATGCACCGCCTGGCGTACCAAAAGAATCAGTTCAACAGCAGCTTGATTCAATCCGGGACAACATAGTTCTTTTTGCACCGGAAGCTGAGGTTGAAATGCTTGAAATATTTTCTGCATCGACTACTTGAAAAAACAAGTTCTTTTCAAGTTTTCTAATATGGGTTAAAATCATATATATTGTTGATCTGAAAAATGTTTGAAAAAGAGAGAGTAAGGTATTGAATCCAACTGATATTAATGATCCTGAATATTTTCACGGCGTGATTGACTGCCAGCTTGCATGTCCGGCACACACCCCTGTACCGGAATACATAAGGCTGATCGCTGAAAAAAAGTATGCAGATGCCTATATGATCAACTGGGAATCAAATGTTTTCCCGGGTATCCTGGGCAGGATATGCGACAGGCCCTGTGAGCCGGCCTGCCGGAGAGGCCGGGTGGAGGAGAAGGCTGTTGCCATCTGCCGTCTGAAACGGGTGTGTGCTGACAATAAAGAGGATGTGTCCGGCCGTCTGCCTGACGTTTCAAAGAAAAAAAATGGGAAAAAAATAGCGCTTATCGGCGGAGGACCAGCCTCTCTCACCGTGGCCCGGGACCTTTTGCCGATGGGATATAAGGTTGATCTCTATGATGATCAGGCCTCAGCCGGCGGTTTCGTTAGAAGTCAGGTGCCGTCTTTTCGGCTGCCTGAAAAAGTGCTGAATGAAGAGGTCAACGTCATTCTGAATATGGGGGTGACCACCCATTTAAAGACCTATATCGCAAGCCTGAAGGAATTCCTCACCCGGGGGTACGATGCCATTTTTATCGGTACGGGTGCTCCAAGAGGCAGAGATCTTGACCTGCCGGGCAGACAGGCCGGAAAACTATTTATCCACATCGGTATCCAATGGCTTGCCAGTGTTCAGTATGGGCACATCAAAAAATCAGAAAAGATAACACTGGTGATTGGCGGCGGGAATACGGCCATGGATTGCTGCAGGACTGCCCGGCGGCTCGGCGGCAAAGAGGTAAAGGTCATTATCCGGGGAACCCGTGAAAACATGAAAGCCTCTCCCTGGGAGATTGAAGATGCCATAAGTGAGGATATCCCGATTCTGGAAAACCTTAGCCCCATCGAATTTGTCATGGAAAATGACCGGTTAAAAGGAACGATGTTTCAGCGCCTTCAACCGGACAGTGATGGTGATCCGGAAAAGGTTTTCATCCCCTGCGACGAGGTGCTGCTCGCAGTAGGTCAGCAAAATGCCTTCCCCTGGATTGAAAAGGATACGGGCCTGGTTTTTGATGATGCCGGACGTCCCCGGGTAAATAAAATTACCTTTCAATCGGACCTGGCACATGTTTTTTTTGGCGGCGATGCCGCCTTTGGACCAAAAAATGTTATTACGGCCGTGGCACACGGCCATGAGGCTGCTATATCCATAGACCTTTTTTGCAATGGCAGGGATCTGACCCAAAGGCCACTTCCTTTTACAACCCTTGCCGGCCAGAAAATGGGGATGAAAGACTGGATGTATAATAGCGCCGTGTCCGGTGAAGAACGGCAGAATGTTCCCATGGCACCAAAGGTGAAGTCGATTAAGGACCGGCTGATGGAAGTCGAACTAGGGTTTAACCCCCAGATCGGTCTCAAGGAATCCCGGCGCTGTCTGAACTGTGATGTTCAAACTGTTTTTAATGTCAAAGAATGCATTGAATGCGATGCCTGTGTGGATATATGCCCCACCACCTGTATTAATTTTCTTAAAAACGGCCCTGAGGAAGATCTCAGATCAAGGCTGTCAATGCCGGCGAAAAATAAGTCCCAGCCACTCTATGTGTCGGATTTACTTCCCACGGGAAGGGTGATGGTCAAGGATGAGGATGTCTGCCTTCATTGCGGACTCTGCGCGGAAAAGTGCCCAACAGCAGCCTGGGATATGCAGAAGTTCACCTATAAACCGCCAAAAGCAGGGCAACGATGAAAAAACTGAACCGTATAAATGATTTTGTGATCCGGTTTGCCAATGTAAATGGTTCCGGCTCGGCCAGCGCCAACAACCTGTTTGCTAAAGCCGTCTTCCGACTGGGCGTTCCCGTCAGTCCTAAAAATATTTTTCCGTCCAATATACAGGGCCTGCCGACCTGGTACGAAGTCCGGGTCTGCGAAAAAGGGTATCTGGGCCGAAGAGGCGGGTATGATTTTATCGTTGCAGTTAACGGACAGACCCTGAAAAAAGATTATGAGGGTCTTGAGTCCGGGGGGTATTTTTTTTATGATTCCACCAAATCCCTGACCGAAGATTACACGCGCAAAGATATCACATTGATCCGTATGCCTTTAACCGACATCTGTAACCGGGAAATCGACAATCCCAAGCTCCGGCCATTGCTTAAGAATATCATCTATGTGGGGGCTCTGGCCTATCTGTTGGACATGGATTTTTCCATCCTGACCGATTCCATAGCCAAACAGTTCAGCAAAAAACCCAAGCTGGCAGAACCCAATATCCGGGCTCTTAAGCTGGGGCGTGAATATGCATCCGAGCATTTTGCCCACACCTGCGAGCTTTCGTTGAAGCGAAGCGATAAGCTGGCCGGCCATATTCTGATCGACGGCAATACGGCAACAGGCCTGGGGGCTTTGTATGGCGGTGCAACCGTTGCCGGATGGTACCCCATCACCCCGTCCACTTCCGTGATCGAGGCCTTTGACAAGTTTACCCGTCAATATCGGATGGATGAATCAGGGAAAAGAAAGGCCGCCATTATTCAGGCTGAAGATGAATTGTCCGCCATGGGAATTGCTCTGGGAGCCGCCTGGAACGGTGCCAGGGCCTTTACTGCCACATCCGGTCCAGGTGTATCCCTCATGACCGAACTGCTCGGCCTGGCGTATTTTTCTGAGATACCCGTTGTACTGATTAATGTCCAGAGGGCCGGGCCCAGTACGGGAATGCCCACTCGCACGCAGCAGTCGGATGTCCTTGCCTGTGCCTATGCGTCCCACGGGGACACCAAACATGTCCTGCTTTTCCCCTGTGACCCAAAAGAATGCTTTGAAATGACGGCAGAAAGCTTTGACCTTGCGGACAGACTCCAGACACCCGTGATTGTTATGAGCGATCTGGATCTTGGCATGAATGATCATGTCAGCATGCCCATGGAATGGGACGATGCCCGTAGATATGACAGGGGAAAAGTCCTTGACAGGGCCGCTCTTGATTCCATGGTCCGGGACTGGGGGCGGTATCTTGATTCAGATAATGACGGCATCTGTTATCGAACCTACCCGGGAACCCACCCGGAAAAAGGTGCCTATTTTACAAGAGGATCATCCCATGACGAATATGCTGCTTACACAGAGGACACTGATGCATATAAAAGATGTATGGAGCGGCTGAGCCAAAAATTTGAGACGGCCAGAGACCTTATGCCGGCATCCCATATACAAATAAACGCAAACGCGGGCACGCTGGGTGCTGTCTTTTACGGCACCACTACAAATGCGGCCAATGAGGCCATTGAACAGCTCGGTGAAAAGGGCATTGTCCTGAACAGCCTGCGGGTCAGGGGCTTTCCATTTAAGGATGAGGTCCGCAAGTTTATTAACAGTCACGATCAGGTTTTTGTTATTGAACAAAACAGGGACGGTCAGATGCGAACCCTGCTGATCACTGAATTGGATCTGCTGCCAAGCAAGCTGATTTCAATCGCCCATGTTGCCGGCACGCCCATAGATGCCCTGTCCATCACCCGGTCCATTGAAGCGCTGTTGATTGACAAGCCCAAACCAGAGACCCCCAAAGGAGGTGCTGCATGAGTTCCCGCCGCCCTGTTTTCCGCCATCCCAATCTTCCGAAAAATGATCTCGGGTATACTCGCCGCGATTATGAAGGCCTGGATTCCACCCTCTGTGCCGGATGCGGCCATGATTCCATTACCAATGCCATCATCCAGGCCTGTTTTGAGCTGTCCATCGAACCACACAGGGTAGCCAAACTGTCCGGTATCGGTTGTTCCTCCAAATCACCGGCATATTTTCTTGGAAAATCTCATGGGATCAATGCTGTCCATGGCCGGATGCCCTCTGTTGCCACGGGGGCCAATATGGCCAACAAGGATCTCTTGTATATCGGCGTTTCCGGAGATGGCGACACGGCCTCCATCGGTATGGGACAATTCGTCCACATTGTCCGGAGAAATTTGAATATGGTTTATATCGTTATGAACAATGGGTGTTACGGCCTCACCAAGGGCCAGGATTCAGCAACAGCGGACAAGGGTTCATCCAGCAGGAAAGGAAGGCCAAACCCATTTGAAGCCATTGATTTGTGTGAAACTGCGGTTCAGACGGGGGCCGGCTTTGTGGCCAGGGGATTTTCCGGTGACAAAGAACAGCTCGTGCCTCTGTTAAAAGCGGCCATGGGGCATAGAGGCTTTGCCCTTGTCGATGTGATCTCCCCCTGTGTAACCTTTAACAATACCCCTGCATCCACCAAGAGTTATCATTGGGCCCGCGACCATATGGAGGCAACGGCCACGTTTGATTTTATCCCATCAAGGCAGGAGATCACCACAGACTATGTAGAAGGTGCCACCCAGAATGTCACCCTCCATGACGGGAGTGTTATCCGTCTGCATAAAACTGACAATTCCTTTGATGTGACCCAAAGATGGTCTTCCCTTGAAGCTATGGAACAGTGCCGTGAAAAAGGACAGATCCTCACGGGAATCCTTCACGTCAACGAAACGCTCAAGGACACCCATGATATCCTCGAGACCACAGACAAACCCCTGAACACTCTGACAGAAAAGGATCTGTGTCCGGGAAATCAAGTATTGACAAAAATCAGTGAAAATTACAGATAGATTCTACAGCCTGGATTTTTTTTACAAAAATAGGGGTTTTCTCTTATTGTTTTTTTCGACATACCTTTATATAGATAACATGCGCGAAATAATATTTTCTAAAACACATCGCATATTCTGACCGGGTAACCGACAGGGCGGAGCGGTATATGACGTCTGTATTCTTTTGACTCCTTTACGGGTGTGGCCACTAATCCCATATTCACAACAGTGGCCACCAAACTACGGTCTCGATGGCGAATGGGGTTTGGAAGCGCTAACTGAACGTCTGAGTCCACTAATTAATGATCAAGGCTGAGGTTTGTCCAACCTGGCGATTAAGAGGGACCGGGCTATGCCAGTGGTTTTTCGAACTGTTTGTATTTTATGAATTTTTTACTTTTGCTAAGTGATTCGGTTAATACCGCCCGGCCCCTTAGCTTTCCGTTAGAGCATCAATTAAGAAAGGAGACTAATATGTCTGTTAATGTTGTATCATTAGCCGAAAAGATCGGAAAATTGAAAGAACAAAATGAATACAGGATAATTGCTCAGATGAATGATTACCAATTCAAATTAATCAGAATGGATAGGGAATTTATTTGGCATTCCCATGCAGATACTGATGAGACCTTTTTTGTCATTGATGGTGAGTTGGAAATAGCATTGAGAGACAAAATACTAAAACTGAAGGCAAATGAAATGGTAGTGATTCCAAAGGGAATTGAGCACAAACCAAAATCAATTGGAGAGTGCAAAATAATGCTGATCGAGCCAGGTGGCACATTAAATACGGGCAACGCCGGAGGTCAATTAACGGATACAAGAGAAGAGTGGCTTTAAGATTAAAATTGATCAGTAAAAGATTCTCTAACAAATACTTGAACCGGCCTGCTTAGGCGCCTCGATAAGCGAAAGTACTTCGTTCCCTGGAAGGCGTAATTGCGCAGGTCAAATGAATACAATTGGTGTAAAAGGATGTTATGACTCAACAGACAACGCAAATTCCTGTTTCTTCAATTCTCCTTGATGAAGATATTTATCCAAGAAAGGGTATTGATCACCGGCGTGTGGGTATATTTGCCGAAAACATCAGGGATGGGTTTAGGTTTGATCCCATTGAAGTAGAGTTGGTTCCTGACAAGGCAGGTATATACCGCCTGCTGGATGGGGCACACAGATGGAGCGCTTATAAATCAACGGGGGTAGAAGAGGTAGAAGCCATCATAAAGAATCTGGATGGGAATGATCCCCTGCTATATGCTGCAACAAAAGCCATTGGACCAAAACAATTAACGGAAGATGAAGCAAGGGATACTGCCCGGCGCGCATATTCAGGGAACGCAAGTCTCAGCTCAGCAGATATCGGAAAAGCCATCGGGCGATCAAGGCAAGCTGTGGACGCTTATATAGCCGATCTTCGCGCTGTGAACCAGATGGGCAGAGACATCAAAATATTCCGAATGCACCGCCTTGGCATCCCCCAGGACAGGATGGCAAAGAGATTGGGGTTAGATCAAAAGACAATTCATTACCATTTAGGGAAAATGCCAGTATTGGCAAATTCCCTAAATGGCGATTTATCCCGAGGTTTTACTATTGCCCAGGTGGCTGAAAAACACGGCTGGACTGATCCAATGGTCTGGTCTCTGGCCCTGGAAGGTAAAAATGATACTGGCAGATTTAAGGAACTTGGCTGGGGGCTTCGGACCTGGGACCAGTGGGAATGGAATGATTGTGACAAAAGATTCGGGGATGACTGGCCCGGACGTATCCCGGCCCAGATGATAGCACATATCCTTCGCTATTTTTCAAAACCAGGTGACCTGGTCCTTGATCCCATGGCCGGAGGCGGCGTGACCCCGGACACCTGTCTTGCCATGGGCCGCAGGTGCTGGGCCTTTGATATGATGGACCGACCGGATACCCGCCCTGAGATCGAATCCTTCACATGGGGTATTTCATCTGATCAACAATTTTCCTGGCCTGTAAGCGCAAAGGGAAAACCCGATTTGATCATCTTTGATCCGCCCTACTTTGATAAAAAAGCTGCTGACTATGATAAAAAAAGCATTTCCGGTTTGTCCAGAAAAGCATACCTTGAATTTCTTGAGGCCTTTTTTGTTTTGCTGAAACAAAATGTCAAAAAGACGACACGAATGGCTTTTATCAATGCAGACTGGCGGGATTTTCAGAATAAACCGGCAATAGAAGAAAAATATAAAGGCGGCATTCTCATAGACGACTACCTTGATATCCTGAAAAAGACGGGATGGTATCATACGCATATCATCCAGGCCCCCATGTCGTCCCAGCGCTTCAATGCCGGGGTTGTTTCTGCAATGCAGAAAAAAAACATCCTGGGCGTTATCAGCCGGTATGTGA
>JACNHV010000002.1 GCA_014383445.1 Candidatus Desulfobacula maris
TATTGTGTTCCGGGTGAAAAGGCAGATCATATACCGGTTGAACAATCTTAATAAAATCAATCTTGACAAGGCGTTCAGGATCAAATGTGAATGTCCCTTTGTGCCTGAAGGCAAGGCCATGAAAAATACGCCCAAGGTGGAAGTTCTTTCCATGAAGCTTGGATTTATTGATGGTAAACAATCTGAGAATCAAATCAATACGGCCATGTTATTTGGTGTTAAAAAAGAGCTTGATAAGCAGGGAATATTTATCAATGTCATACGTTCCAACCTGCTCGAAATAAATCCTTGTGAAGGGCATGCAAAGTTCAGGTGCCCGAAGATACCAAAGGACACAGATGCCCGAATAGGTGTCCGCAGGGACCCCCAGAATGCCAATAGAAAGCAGAAAATATTTGGATACAATCTTGTGCTTTCAACCTCTGTTGAGCTTGATCTTAAACTTGAACTGCCGGTAGCTGCAACCAATATTGCCGGCAATGCTGAAGAAGGTAAAAAGATCATTACCAACAAAAAGCAGATCAAAGCCCACCATGATTGCCAGACAAAGATTGATATTGCAGATGCCAAATATGATACCATTGAAAATTATACCTTCTTAAGGAAGAATGGTTCCACTCCTATCATTGATTTTAATCCAAGAAACGAAAAACTGACCAGTGAGGCTCTCAGAGACAGAGGATATGACCAGAATGGCTGGCCCTTTGCTCCTTGTGGTATCCTCACAAAGCCTAATGGTTTTGATAGCAAGCATCAACGTCACACCTTCTGCTGCTTCAAACAATGTCTTGATTTAAAAGCGGTCGGCATTAAAAATATCCAGAAAGATTATGATATCGGTTCTTGTCCACATATTAAAAACTGTAATGGTTTTTCTAAACATACATACATCAAGGATAATCCGAGGCTTATTAATGAAATACCCCGGGGAACGAAGCGGTTTAAAATTATCCAGCGGTACCGATCAGCCTCGGAAAGGGCAAACAGTACAATTAAAGAAGATTTGAAGATCATCGACAAGCCTATTGTATATAATAAGGAAAGAGCTGACATACTTGCCCAGATTGCAGTAATCGCCCTGCTGTTGAAAAGGGCTTTCGCATTTATTGTCAAAATATCCATGCTGTTTGCAAACTATCAAGCTTCTATGGACCCGGCCATTGCCACTCAATTACAACCTCATTATGTCCCACAGTCCATCTTGTCTCTAATTTAAAGAGAGTGACCTTCTTTTTTCCCTTATCACCTCCGCCTTTTTTAAGGGCCAATTTACGGCTCGATGCCTTCCTGTTGCCAATTGATGATTTCTTCTTTTTTCCCCTTTGTTTTTTAATCAGAAAACCTCTTTTTTTTGTCGATATTTTGGTTTTTTAATCTTCAGGTTACTGAAAATGTTATTGAAGTTCCAAAATTTAATCGGCGTGCCCGATCTCACCGGTTTTTGACGGTAGTATTAAACAGCCTCATAATTTCATAATAAATCCTTTGTTGCAGAATAATTTTACTAACTACGGCATAATCATTTAACCCTGTATATAGCACTCAACATTGATTATATTTTTTTTACTGTTGAATAACCCCGGAATATATCATGTTCACAAAGATGGTTTGCGATGAAGTCAGGACTGGTTGGGTCATTTTCTCTATATTTACATGTAGTTAAAGAGATAACAGCCCCGAACATGAATTAAGCCAAATAAAAATAGCTACACATGCTGCAGCTTCTTTTTTCTGACCTTTCTTGGAATTTGCAGATACAAAATTATACTTTAATCTCGTATGATTATACGATTTATTAATCATAATATTTTTTAAGAGAACCCCCAAAATCACCGGCTACCCGATTAAATGCCGTGTGGCTATATAATTTAGTTATTCCTTGTTGTGTGCATATACAAGCCACTATATATGGTGTCTCATTTTCTGGTAACGCGATCACCTTCACAAGCTGAAATGAGTCAATTGACTCAAGTGCAGCTTGAAGCCAAAAAGGATAAGGATGATAGATTTCCAGACTATGAAGGCTACATCCCAAGTCCGTCATATTTTCTGATGGATGCTTGTCTGAATGCCACTCAATCGCGTAGGGTAAGAGTCCTCCAGCTAACAGCCTTCCATCTTTAGGAAGTCCAAAATTCCAACTTAAACTTCCCCTATTGATTAATGTAGATTCTCCAAGTGAAAATATTGCTTGCCGGATTAATCCATCAATGTCATGAGTGTTTATAACCCAAGTGAGAAATGTCGGTTGTCTTTTAATTTTCTGTCGAATAAATGGATCGTCTAAGCCATACCATCTGGGTCTTTCAGGTTGTTGAACATGCCTATTTATGGCAATCACTTCAAGAAAGACTCCATCTCCAAGCTTCATAAGGTGGTTATGAGTACCCATTTTTATGTGCTCACCACCATAGGGAATATCTACCCCCATAAGATTTCTTACGTAATCTACACCTTGGGTGAGGCTGTCAGCGCCGATAACAAGATGATCTATTCTGGGTTGCATATTATTCCTTGAGGAAAGAGGCGTATTTGTG
>JACNHV010000001.1 GCA_014383445.1 Candidatus Desulfobacula maris
GTCCTGGGTCACGCCGCCTCCGGCCATGGGATCAAGGATCAGGTGATTCTGTTTTGAGAAACAACGAAGAATATGTGCGATCAGTTGGGCAGGGATACGTCCGGGCCAGTCATCCCCAAATCGTTTATCACAATCATTCCATTCCCACTTGCGTGTGACCTTCAGGTTATCCCAAGTGCAAAAACCCCAGCCAAGTTCCTTTAATCTATCATGATCATTTTTGCCTTCCAGGGCTAGAGACCAGACCATTGGATCAGTTCAGCCGTGTTTTTCAGCTACTGATTCAACGGTAAATCCCAGGGATAACCTGAAGGTCACACGTAAATCGCTATTTAGGACATTTGGCAATGCTGCCATTTTTCCTAAATGGTTATGAATAGTCTTCTGATCCGACAACGGCAGGAGACTTTTTGCGCAGATTCTCCCAGGAAGATATCATTGATTTGATGGACGTGAAAAACACCATCCGCAAAAAGATATGGGAAAAACAGCCAGCAAATTT
This sequence comes from Candidatus Desulfobacula maris, assembly GCA_014383445.1. Lineage (GTDB taxonomy): Bacteria > Desulfobacterota > Desulfobacteria > Desulfobacterales > Desulfobacteraceae > Desulfobacula > Desulfobacula maris. The sequence goes on from JACNHV010000001.1 coordinate 503, forward strand.
CAAGAAAGAGGCCATCATCAATCTTGACGGCACCATCAACGAAACGTTCGGCAATTGCAAACAGGGCATGGACATCTCCTATAATGGCAAGTGGGGTTACGCTCCTTTGATTGTCTCTCTGGGAAAGACAAGGGAACCCCTTTACATAGTCAACCGGTCAGGCAATTCACCGTCCCATCTGGGGTCTGCCCTTTGGCTGGATAAAACCCTGGATCTGGTGGAAGATACCTTCAAAAAAATATCCGTTCGGGGAGATACCGGAAACGAGCTGACCATGAAAATGATATCGATCAGTTGAAACATGGTGTGCACGCCATGGATAATCCTTCTGATTCTTTAAATGCCAACTGGGCATATATGGTTATCGCCTCCCTGGCCTGGGATTTAAAAGCCTGGTATGGCATGCTGATGCCTTACCGAGCCCTGGGGCTTTCCATCATCCGCATGGAATTTAAGCGCTTTGTCCAGACATTTATAAAAATTCCCTGTTTGATTTTAAAATCAGGCAGGGCCATAAAATATCGAATCATCGGATACAATAACCGGCTGAAAAGTATTCTTAATCATGCTGTTTGCATAAAGGCTTTCGGGTTCACATAACCCCTTCAGTCCGGACAGTTATTGCAAACGGGTTGCAATTATTTTGAATGTATTGACGGATGTTGTTTAATTCCATTTCATTGCGAATAATGTGATCCCAATAATTGCGTTGCCATAATTTCCCATCGAATTGAATCCATTTTTTCGTTTTCACACCGCGTATATATTTAACGGTGACAATGGATTGAAACGCACCAACCACAGAACCCAACGTGTTATTTGCCGTCGTCGTAGGGGCAATCCCTTGTGGTTGCCCTTTCTTATATGGTTGCCCATTTTTGTCGATGTTTGTTGCGGTATCGTCATTTTTATGGATATTGTTTGCGTGGATATCATTTCGGTTGGCATTTATGTTTCGGGCTATATAATGTTAAAAAACATTTCAGCGCTTTTATGTAAAATCCATTCGAGATTTTCAATTGACAATGAAGATTGATTCAGCCACTTAAGTTCCCGGTCCCAGGCATAGGGAATGTTGGGAAAATCAGATCCATACATAATCCTCTCAGCCCTGTAGTGTTCAAGCCCTATTCTGTTGCCCATGGGAAAATAGTTAGTTAATACCATGGCCGTATCCAGCCAGAGATTATCATATTTTTCAATGAGATCTTTATATTCCTTTACTTCATCAAACCCCAGATGGGGGACACAGATATTGAGCTTGGAAAAATTTTTTAGCACAGCTTCAAGCTTGGCTGCTTTGCATATTTCATATGGATCGCAGGCATATTCTTCACTTTTGGGTTCTCTTCCCACATGCATGATCATGGGTTTGCCTTTTTTTTCACAGATATCATAAATAACATCCATGTCAGGGCTGTTCATATCAAAACACTGGACATGGGCATGCAGTTTTACCCCTTTTAATCCATTGGAAAATGCCTTAATCAAGATCTGATCAGCATCCGGCTCTCCGGGGAACACAGTTGCCATTCCTGTGACCTGTCCCTTAAATTCATTACATTTTTTTGCCATGTATAAATTTAACATCTCTGAGATACCCGGCTTATGGGCATATTGTAACGCCACAACATGGCTGACCCCATGATCCAGAAGATATTTGATAAGACTATCTGTATCCATCTGGTATCTGATTTTCCAGGCATGTTGATCAAACCAGGACCAGATGGATGAAAATATTTTATCCGGAAAAATATGAACATGGGAATCAATCACCCTTGGCAGGCCATCTGGTATAAAACAGCCTTCTTTGTCGCTAAAAAACGGAAGATCAGAATGCAGCATTATTCAATCCTTTTATTTTTTGTTTTCATGAAATCAAATGGGAAAAAAGTATCCGAAAACCGATCAGGATCAGGATGAACCCCCCGAAAATTTCCATTTGTTTGCCAAACATCCTACCCAATTTTGTTCCGATCTTAATGGCGGCAAAAGACATGCCTGCTGTGATCACACCTATAATGACACTGG
>JACNHV010000229.1 GCA_014383445.1 Candidatus Desulfobacula maris
CTCCATCCAAAATAGCTTCTCGAATTTGTTCGGCAATATTTTCAGATATCCGGCTTGCTTTTACTGTCTCAAATTTGAAACCCACGATTTTAGTATTTCTCCAAGTTAGATTTTTTTAATTTTCGAATAGACCATCGATTACATTTTCGTTTGTTATTGTCAAGCCAAAATTTAAATATTAAAACATCTGATGTTTTAATATTTTTTTTTATTGACATTTATTTTTCTATTGACTACGAAGAAGAGACTTTTAATAATAATATGTAACTGTTCAGTCCGTTAAAAGAAATTATCTCATAGCCCTGTCTGATGGATATTTGCAGGAGGTTAAGCGTTTAGCATCGAAACAAATATCCATCGGATAGGGCGGTTTCAAGCATAAGAGCTGAATAGTTACAATAATATTAACATTATAATAGTATAGAGATTATGCTGTTTGTAATTTAAATTAACCAAATTCTAATAATTTAAGGAAATCAAATGGGAATCAAAATCAATGCCTTAAAATGCACCAATTGCATGGCCTGTGAAATGGTATGCAGTTATCACAGAGATGATGGTTTCGCCTTCCTCTCAGCATGTATTGTATCGTATAGGGCCAAGGAAAAGAAAGATTATTTTGGCATGCTTCTTAAGGAGGAAGATGTACTGATTGTTGCACGTCCGGAAGGGATTGAAATTAATAAAATTGGTGAAGAGGCTGATCCTGACAAGAAAGCGGATGCTTCGGCAAAACCCATGCTGCTCAGAGAGGGTTGTGACCTTTGCGAAGATATGGATGACTACGGGCCCATGTGCATCGCGTTTTGCCCGGTAGATGCAATTACGCTGGACTAAAAAGGAGAGAAAGGAATGGAATATTTATCAACGGATAAGATTCTTGTCATAGATTTAAACACAGCCCAGGTTGAAGAAGAAGAACTTTCTGAAGACCTTGTCCAGGAGAAAATCGGCGGTATTGGAATTACAAAATATTTATATGATAAGTATAAGGATGATGATCCCATTGTTATTGGAACGGGATTGCTTGCCGGCACAACATATCCTGCTTCCGCCTCGGCTCAGATAACAGCAAAGAGTCCGGTAACCGGGAAAGTCTGTCATTGTCCTGTTATATATAAATTAGGAGTGGAAATTAAATATTCAGGATTTGATTATATAGTGGTCAAAGGAAGCTCCCCGTCACCTGTATACCTGTGGATACATGATGGCGTGGCAGATATTTCAGATGCCGCTGATATCTGGGGAAAAGATGTATGGAAATCAACTGATGCTCTTAGAAAGTTTGTAGGGGACGGTCTTCTCCAGACCATGATGATCGGTCCTGCCGGTGAAAAAGGATCTGATTATGCCCAGGTCTGTTATAACCACTGGAACAGCCCAGATCGATTTGGATTTGGTAAATTATTCGGGGCCAGGAATTTGAAAGGATTTGCATTCAGGGGTATGGGCCTGATAGAGATTGCTGAACCTGAAGATTATGTTGAACGGTCCCTTGAAATACTCAAAGCAGTCAAGGAGAATAGTTTTCTTGAGAAAAAAGGGATTGCACAGATCCTTACAGCCCTGGGAGAAGAAGGGGTTGAAGAATGGATTGACCCTGTCATCCACAGGCATAATGCAGATTATTTCACACCCTATGCAACCAATACAGCTCTCTTCCTTGATGAAGACCCGGGTCTTTTAGAAGAATCAAAAAAAGATGAACCAGGGGTACTTGTATCTGATATTTATGCCCTGCTCGGGTTTAAAAAGCTGGGCCTTTCGGCTGTTGATGCAGGTCGTGCCTTAAAAGCATGTGCAAAATATGGAATTGATCCCTTTGCTGTTGCTGATCTTTGTGGAAAAACTACCCTGGAAGAGATAAAAAACTCTTTTGATGCAATAAGTGGTGCAGTTGTCATTCCAGGTAGAGGTCTGTTTACACCCTGGTGCCCGACAGGGCCAATCTTTAATGATTTTGCCCTGTCAGGTGAAGATGAGATCATGACCTGGTGGGAAAGAAGACAGGCAGTCTCCATGATTTTTGGAATCCAGCCCTTGTTTTCCCTCATGAGTCCTGAACTTACCGAAGAAAGCATGCTGGAACTTGCAAACCTTGGCACTGGCCTTGAACTGACCCAGGAAACCTTGGACGCTGTTATTGATTATATTTTCGGATAAAAAATGAAATATCCGAAAATAGGTGTATATGCAGGGTCAGGAACCTCCCATTCCTGGCTCTGGTTTGTAGACCTGTTTGAAAAGGCAGGTTTTTGCGACCTGGTTTTTCTGGATGAATTTTCTGTACAGAACAACGATATAAAAGACCTTGACGTATTGGTTGTCTCTGGCGGAGATACATTTGCCGTGGCACAGAGCCTTGGGAAAGCAGGAGGACAGCACATCAAGTCATTTGTTGAACATGGTGGTGTTTATATCGGCTCCTGTGCAGGTGCCTATCTTCCCATGAAGTCTTCCCAAAAGCCCCTTGACTGGTTCAATTTTGTAGATGTTAAGATCACAAATTTAAGTAAACTTTTTCCCAATGCACAAGTTCAAACCTGTAAATCCTGCGCTGCCTATGGCTATGACTTTGTGTTTCATCCGGTCAGGGAAGCCGTGTCTTTGAAAACAACGTCCTTTTTTGACAAAGACAAAAGCAGTGTATTCACGGCTCCCCTATACGGGGGACCGGGTATGAAAGCCCATGATCCATCCTGGGTCCTTGCCGTCTATGAAGGGTTTACTCCCAAAACAGTTTTTTTTACAACCAGGGAAATCGCCGAAAAAACCCTTGCGGGCAATGGGGCAGTTGTACGGGTGCCGTGTAAGAAAGGATGTTTTTATCTTTTGGGACCTCATCTTGAGCATCCAAAGTTTAAACAGGCCAACCAATTTATTATAGATGCCATAATCTCCGAGACCGACATGGTTCAAGATCATGAGATATCAAAATATAAAATGCCAAAATTTTCCACAAAAGAAAAGCTGAGTGGAAAAGAGGCCAAAGAATTACTTTTATGCATCAAGCGTGAACTGAGCAATTCCAGAATCGTGGCGGGCAGTCTGGAGTTTTTACCAGTCCAATGGCTGATCGGGCAAAAAGTATATGAACCGCAAAAAGTGCGGGTCTATCTTGAGGCCATGTGGAAAAGGCTGAGGTTCCTTGAAAAAAATAAGGTTTTAATCCTTGAGCCCGGTCTTTACGGCAGGATTACCCGTGCTGCGAGTCAAATAACCCTTGAACTGCGCAGTATAAAACAACAGATTGATGAGAACCGGGACAGTCTTAAAACAGCCATCATCATCTTTGATTTGCTCCATGTCCTGGCCACTTCTTTTTTTGACCTGTATTTTGCAACCATGTTCAATGGCTTGGATAAATATCATGAACATACTAACGCTCATGCACTGGAGGGCACAACAAAGTATGAAAGAGATGTGAGATGTGAGATGTGAGGTAAGCAAAATGGATGGTTTTTTTCATCACTCAAAACTCATATCTCAGTACTTTAATATAAAAAAAAATAAGCTAAATTTAAATAAAGTATAGAAAGGCAATACTCTAAAACCATAATTTTCACAACAGGAGATGAAATTGCAAACCGGAACTATAAAAATAAAAACTAAATTGCAAACCAGAAGGATGTATCCGCTGTTGATGGCTGGATGTGTTCTTCTGGTTCTTTTATGGTTTTCCTATGCCCGGGCCGGGATTGATACTGCACCACTTTCCACCTGGTTTGTGGATATGAATCAATATGCAGCTTCCGCCCACGGCAGTCTTAAGTGCGAAGAATGTCACGGGCTCATGATAGGAAGTGAGATAAGCAATTGGATGGGTAAGGGGATAGACAAGGGTATCAACAAGGGAAAATCACACCCTGATCCAGATTCAGCTGATTTTCTTAAAACCCAGACCAAAAGAAATTTTGATTACCAGGCCTGCCAGAAATGTCATAAAACAGCCTATTCTCGTTTTTTAAAAGGAGAGCATGCAACGGCAGCTGCCAAGGAAAAAACAACGGGGAATCCTTCAAAAACTGGTTACGCGCCTGCCTGCGGAGATTGTCATTCAGCCCATTATGTAAAATCCCATCTGTCCCGGTCCCAAACGGGCAGGATCATGACCCAAACCTGTGGAGTCTGCCATCAGGAGCAGAAAGAAAGCTTTCTTGCAAATTATCATGGCAAAGCTGCTGTAAATCTGGGATATGATAAAGCAGCATTTTGTACGGATTGCCATGGCGCCCATACCATGCTCTCTCTCAAGGATAAAGAGACAGCACTGAATGCCTGCCTGCGCTGCCACTCAGATGCTCCGCTTGAATTTGCAAATATTATCATTCATGACAGCACAAAAAATCTTGACCTGAAAAGTGATGCCAAAAAATCCGGTCTTAAATGGGTTCATGCAATACGCGTATTGGCTTTAATTCTTGTTGTTGCGGTTCTTGCATTTTTCTTCATGCACACAGGACTTTTGATGTTAAGAAAACTCCACGAAAAATTGAGGAGACATAAGTGATGGAAACAAATGTAAAACCCCAGGAAACCTTTCAACGGTTTCATATCCTGCATAGAATCCTGCATATTGTCATTATTTTTAATTTTACATTTCTTGCAATTACAGGATTCCTTCTTCATTTCAGCGGATTTGGATTGGCAAAATTCCTGGTCTCCCTGATGGGGGGGGCAGGCGCTGCAGGATGGTTGCACAGGTTTTGTGCAGTATTTCTTTATATGGGGATTTTGGCACACATTTTCTGGCTTTTTTATTATAAATTTGTGTTAAAGCAAAAATTTTCCGGGCCAGATTCCATTTTGCCCGGGAAAAAAGATATTAAGGATCTATATCAGAATTTAAGATATGTATTCAACAAAGGCACGCCTCCATTGTTTGATCGCTTCAGCTACCTTCAAAAGCATGATTACTGGGCTGAGATGCTTGGTATGCAAAGTATGGGCTTAACCGGTCTTATGATGTGGTATCCTGAATTTTTTGCAGGCATATTCCCTGGATTTTTTATTAATATTGCCGGTTATTTTCACTTTTATGAAGCAGTATTGGCCGTTTTATATATTGGTGTGGTCCATATGTCTGATACCCACCTTGTTCCGGATATTTTTCCCATGGAAAAATCCATTTTTACAGGAAAGATTGAAAAAGCAAGATTTATGGAAGATCACCCGGAAGAATGGAAACGACAACAGATGATAAAGGACTAACCCGTCTTAATAAATAATATTGGGTGATAAGAGTGATGAATACAATTAAATTTTCAATGGGAACTGGCTTATGAATTTAAAAACAATAGGATCTATTATAGTCGGTGGTGGGCTGATGGTTTTTATGGCAGCTTTAATTTTTCCACCGGCTTTTGCAACAAATCTTCCTGATTTAAAAACTGCAAAGGTTATTGAAGAGGCTACCCTGGAGCCTTTGGCCCAAGAACCTTTGGTACTGGAATCTTTGGCACTGGAACCTTTGGTCTGTCTCGATTGCCACAGAACACCAAATATTCATACCAATGAAGGGGTTATTGCCTCCCAAACCTTTTGTTATGATTGTCACAAAGAAGCAGATATAAAAAAAAGAAATGGGTCCAAAGAGATCACCCTGCAGATTACCCCTGATACATTTAATAAGAACCAGCCTGATCATCGTTTTATCGCATGCATAAACTGCCATACGGATGTTGCCCGCTCACCTCATAAGACAAAAACCTCTGCCACATGTCGCCAATGCCATACACCTCATTCTGAAAGCCCGGCCAATGAACCCCATTTGAGGGTCTCCTGCCAGGCATGCCATTTTCAATCAAAATTTGTCAGGCTTGATCCAAAAGACCATGGGGTGAAACTTGCCCACAATGATTATGATGGTATTCCCATTAGCCTTTCCAATCATACCCTGGCAGATACTGAAGATGAAGAAACATGTAAAAAATGTCATTTTAAAAATAATCCAGTTGGGGCTCCGGCAGCGGTTCTCCCTTCCAAAAGTGCTTTATGCATTATGTGTCATAATTCACCTCTGGCCATGGGACACCCGGTTTTTGGACTTGCAGGACTTGTTTTTCTGGCAGGTATTTTTATAATGATAGCATTCTGGTTTAAGGGAAGTGTAAAGGGAGAAGAAACATCCCTTCACAGGAAGATAAGCTTAAGTTCGGAATCAATCTGGAATACGATTTTTTCAAAACAGGTTTTCAGTCTAATTAAAATATTTGTTCTGGATATTTTGCTTCAAAGGAGAATTCTTAAGGAGAGCGTTTCCCGATGGTCCATGCATTCCCTTATTTTTACTGCCATCCTGCTACGTCTGGGTTTAAGTCTTTTTACTGCAATTGGATATTATTTTAATCCTGAAGGGAACTTACTGACAGCTTTGATAGATAAAAACCATTGGTTTACAGCCTTTAGCAATGACCTTTTAGGTCTTTTTATCCTCCTTGGTATTGTATGGGCCGTTGTTAAACGATTTATTGTTAAACCAGATTATGTGGTCTCGGAATTTCAGGATAATATTACTCTTATACTAATCGGGGGTCTTGTCCTGTTAGGCTTTTTCCTTGAAGGGGCAAGGATTCTCGTAACTGCAATTCCCTGTGAGATGGCAGCCTATTCTTTTGTCGGGTATATTGTTTCCAGAGTATTTTCTATTTTTCCCTTTGACTGGGCATCCATTTATCCCCTGATGTGGTACGCCCATGGTGTGGTGGCAGCAGTTTTCATTGCCTATCTGCCCTTTGGGAAAATGCGGCATATGTTTAACACTCCTCTGACCTATTTTATCGAAGCTGTGGAAGGCGTTAAAAACAAGAAGCGGGTTTGATTGGAAAATAAATTATAAGGTATTGAAAATGAACAAAGAAGAAGAAAAAATATCTGACTCCCAGATCAATGGAATAATTGAGGAAAAAGAGACGACCCCACCTTTGGACCTGGAAACAGGAACCAGGGATGCAGTCAGACAGCTACCCATACACAAGCTGGAGATGAAGCGTTTAATAGAGCTTGATGCCTGCACCCGATGCGGGGAGTGTCTTTCCTGGTGCCCCGTTTATGACCAGGATTCCAAAGAAACTCTGATACCGCGCCGGAAAATAATAGATTTTTTGAAAATTGCCAGATCACAGAACGGATTTCTATCCGGAATCATGAAAAGCGAGAAGGTCGGGGAATCACTGAAAAAGATCATTGGCAGATTATGCGGTTACAAGGAAGTTACCAGAGAACAGGTGGAGGAATTTGTATTTAGCCTGTATGAATGTTCTACCTGTGGTCAGTGTGAGGTGGTTTGTCCGGCCCATATTGATACGATCGGCCTTTGGGAAGAACTCAGGCGCATGATTGTGCGGGCCGGCTATGGTCCTTTGGAGCCCCAGAAAGCCTTGAGAAAAAGTGTGATGACCTTTGACAATCCATGGCAGCAGCCAAGGGCCGGCCGGACCAAGTGGTCCCGCCGAGCTAAAAAAGATAATTTAATCGTTGAAGAACCAAGGGAAATCAAAAAATCAAAAGGCAAAGTCCTTCTTTTCCTGGGATGCACAGCTTCCTATGATGCTAATGTCAAAAAAGTTGCCATAAATACCATTAATATCCTTGATGTGCTGGGTATTGATTACGGCGTACTTGGAAAGGATGAAAAATGCTGCGGCAGTGTATTGCTCAGGATGGGAGATCCTGAATATGAACGGTTGTTCCGGGAAAATATTGAGCAGTTTAACAGTCTTGGCATTGACACATTGATCAGTTCCTGTTCAGGATGTTTTAAAACCATTATGCAGGATTATCCAAAAATCGGTCCATTGAATTTTGAAGTCCTGCATACAGTGGAATATCTGGCCCGATTGGTAAAAACCGGTGAACTTTCCTTTACACATCCTGTTAACAGGACAATTACCTTTCATGATCCCTGCCACCTTGGAAGGGCCACTGGCGGGTTTGATGCGCCAAGGATGATCATGGAAGCCATCCCTGGTTTGAACCTTGTGGAGATGCCCAGAAACAGAGAGTATTCAAGGTGTTGTGGTGCAGGCGGTGGATTAAAGGCAGGCTTTCCTGAAATTCAGGGCCGCATGGCCCAGAGAAGGATCAAAGAAGCAGAACAGACGGGTGCGCAGGACCTGGTCTCCTGCTGCCCTTTTTGTTACCAGGGACTTCAGGTGGGAATTAATGCATTGGAATCTGATATTGTTATGAAAGATCTTTCAGAATTTATTGCTGAATCTATTTTGGGCTATGACATATTTGAAAAGGCAGCCAAAGAAGCGGAAGAGAAAAAACAGGCAAAAGAAGAGGCCAGGGCAAAGCAAAAACTGGAAGAAGAAAAAAAAGAAAATGAAAAGAAGAAGGCTCAAGAGCAGGAAAAATTAGCAGAAAAGAAAAATTCAGACGAGAAAGAACAGGCTGACACAGCAGAATGAAAACAAAAGTTTTTATCATAACCAGGTTTATCACATTTGCATATGAAACAATAAAGCCTATGGATAAAGAATTATTCAAGGAGTTTCTCAATACTGTTCCCCTGGAATTGTTCAGGATCAAGGGATGGGTCAGGTTTGCCGAGAAAACACAAATGCTCAATTTTGTGGGGGGAAAAATAGAGTGGCAAGAATGGCCTGACACGGTCAATACCTGTCTTGCTTTTATAGGGTGGGATGTGATAGAGGAGCCGATACTGGAAAAATTGAGCCAGCGTATAGTCAGAACTTGAATTTTTTAAATTTTGGAACTAAGTGATAATGGAAGAATCAAAAACCCACAGAACATTTTCAGAAATTCAGGAAAAAATAGACCACGGAGAAGTGGTCATTTTAACGGCCCAGGAAATTTGTGATCGGGTCCGGGATGGTGAAACCTTTGAGCTGCGTGATATAGATGTGGTTACCACTGCCACAAGTGCCCTGATGAGCGGTACTTATGCCGTGCTTTCTTTTAAGGTGGCTGAACCAGATACATTTACAAAAGCTGCAAAGGTATGGATAAACACTGTTCCGGCACAGGTGGGACCCTGCCCAAATGAAAGAATCGGCATCCTTGATCTGATTGTTCTGGGGACGGAAGCGAGCATAATTGATCCCGGGTATGGTGCTGGTGACCTGTTCAGGGATCTTGTCTTGGGTAAGCAGGTTTTGGTGGAAATCGAGACGGATGAAGGGGAAAAATTAAGTTCTTTCACCACGCTTAAGCAAATTCCCCATGCCATGCTCCATGCATCACGAAATGCCTTTAAAAATTATCTGGCCTTTGTCAATCCTGGGAAAACTGCTGTGTCAACAATATTTCATTCAGACAAGATGAGCGGCAATTATGAAGAAATGACTTTCTGTGGCTGTGGTGAATTAAACCCCCTTGAGAATGATCCTGAACTCAAAACCATTGGTATTGGCACAAAGGTTTTGATCAATGGTGCCGAAGGTTTTGTCACAGGGCCCGGCACCCGCAGCAGTAAGGATAAACCCAATCTGGCAGGGGTTGCTGATATGCACAAGATGGATCCGCAATTTATGGGAGGATTCACAACGGGGCATGGACCTGATATTATCATGACCTGGGCTGTGGCAATTCCTGTGCTGGACAAGGAGATGTTAACCCATATTTTAAAAATCGATGCACAGATCCCGCTGAAGGTTGTTGATGTGCGAAACCGCAAGCCCATATTTGAGATTACCTATGGGGATGTCTGGGATAAAACAAATCATGAGGTTGAATTTAAAAGGGAATTATGCCTGAAATGTGATTTTTGTCATGTGGAGAACATCTGCCCTGTGAAAGCCGTTAGATGGGACCCTGAAAAAGGTCTGCAATTTGACAGGTCAAGATGTTTCAACTGTGGTCTTTGTGTCTCCAGGTGCAAAGGAAAAACTTTTTTTGGAAACCTTGGCAGTATAGAACTTGAAGGTGTTACCCATAAAGTTCCGGTCACATTAAGGCAGTCTGACCGCATGACTGCACTCAAGGCAGCCCAGGACCTTAAAAAGCAGATTCAAAAAGGCCAATTTAAAATGACTGAGCCTGCAGGGAAAATTTATTTTCCAGACAAGCTTTAAATAGCTTTCACAGGTATTCCAGGTGTGGCTGATAATGCAGCAGACAACCTGTCTGTGATAAATATGGTTTATCACATTTGAATATCGATGATTCCAAGGTGAATGGCATATTGGATTAATTTTGAGATATTTTCCATTTTAAGCTTTTCCATAATATTGGAACGATGAGATTTGATAGTACTGGGGCTCAGGCAGAGCATCTCTGAAATTTTCCTGGTGGAGTATCCTTCAACCATCATTTGGAAGACTTCTCGTTCTCTGTTGGTCAGAGTGTTGTACAATTCATCCTGGGATGTTTTCCGGTTCATTCCAACATAATCTTCAATTACCCGGCTGGAAATTGATGGACTCAGGTAGGTCTCTCCTTTAACAGCTGCTTTAATTGCCTGAATAATATCATCGCTGACAGCATTCTTCAGCAGGTAGCCTGAAACTCCAATGCTTAAAAGTTCTCTGATATACCGGGTATGGTCATGCATGGAAAGTATAATTATCCTGGTTTTAAAGTTTGACTGCTTGATTTGCCGGGCAGCTTCAATGCCGTTCAGTATAGGCATGGCAATATCCATAATGACAACATCCGGCTTTAAGGCCTGGACTTTCTGGACAGCTTCCCGGCCATTCATGGCTTCCCCTGTTATTTTCAGGTAATCTTCTTCCTCCAGAAGCTTTCTTAACCCCTGGCGGACAATGTTATGATCATCGGCAATAACGATTTCAATGGGTTTATGCTTCATAAATCTGCTGCAAAAAAATTTTCAGGTTCCATTAAAATTGACAATCCTTCATTTTTGATAGGGATTTCAATTCTGATGCGGGTGCCCTTGCCTTTTTCGGTTCGAAGCAAAAATTTTCCGCCCCGTATGGCAGTCCTTTCCCTCATGGATAGCAGTCCCAGTGAGGGCCTTTCATGATTGTTTTCGTCAGGGTCAAAGCCAATGCCGTCATCTTCTGCGATAAAAATAATTGAAGGATATCCCTTGATGATGGATAGCTTAAAAAAAGTAGCTTTGGCATATTTTATGGTGTTGGACAGGGCTTCCTGGGAAAATCGATATAGCACCGTTTCAATATCCGGGTCAATCCGTCCTGTAAATCCGACCATTTTAAAATCAATATTCAGGGAACTTTGTTGGGTTATCTGGTTCAGGTAGGAGTCCAGGGCAGGTTCCAGGCCCAGATCTGTCAGCAGTGCAGGGTGCAGAAGGTGGGAAATACGCCGCATCTCCTGGTAGGTGTGATTGATCTGCTGCTTAATATTTTTGATGATATTATTCATAACGGGATCATCAGGCGGCATGATTTTTTCAACAGCTTCCAGATTGAAATTTATACCGATCAGAGCAGAGCCTGTTTCATCATGGAGTTCCCGGGCGATTCTTTTACACTCAATTTCCTGGGATTGAAAAAGCCGGGCAGTAAGATGTTTGAGCTCTTCCCGGTGTTTTTGAACGGTTCTTATCAGCTTGATATTGGCAATGGAGCCGCCCAGAAAATTACCCAAAGATCCAAGGAGATTAAAATCTTCCAGGGAAAGGTCCTGGGTTTCAGATAGAGGAAAGGCCATAAATCCCGAAGGAGATCCTTTTTCCGTAATCAGGAAACAGGAAAGTATGATGGGTCTGTTTTTGTCCGGACTTTCCAGGGTTATTTTAAAAGATGGAAAAATAGATTTGGGTGTCAGGCAATTATCTTTTCCCAGGAAAAATTCCATGAGTTGGGTATCATGAAAAATTGGTTTGATCTGAGGTTTATTAACCTGTTCCGGCAGCCCTTTCCAGGTTTGAAGTTCAAATTGGGCCTGGTCATGGTTGATAAGAAAAATGGTGCCAATACTGAAATTCAATAGTTTCATAGCCTCATTCAAGGCTGTGTTCAGAACCTGTTTCAGGTTTTGGGAACTATTCATGGTAAGCGACACCGTGTTCAGCAAAACAAGTTCCTGGTGATGTTTATAAAGCCTTCGAAAGGAATCCATTCTGGCTGTAATATCTTTGGCAATACCTTCGTAACCAACGATATTTCCATTATCATCCAAAAAAATATTGGCACTCAGACTGCCGTGGAGCCGTGTGCCATCCTTTTTTTTGAAACCAACCTCAAAATCCTGAACAAAGCCGTTAAGATCAATGTGTTTTTTACACACATGCCAATGGATTGGATCAATAAAAATATGTTTGATATTGCCCAATAAATACAGATCTTCTTTTTTTGTGTAAT
>JACNHV010000032.1 GCA_014383445.1 Candidatus Desulfobacula maris
AATGCTGGGTGGAATGATGATGGAAAGATCAGATGCGTTTGCAATGGTTGCACCGGCAAAACTTTTATCATATCCGTGCTTTACCATTGGTGCAAGGAGGATAAGGCCAACTGCCGCAGTTGTTGCTGGCCCTGATCCTGAGAGAGCTCCCCAAAATATGCAGGTTAAAACGGCCACCATTGCCAGACCACCAACCGATTTTCCCACCAGAAGTTCAAAAAATTCGGCAATGGTAGCGGCAAGTTTTGCTTTTTCAAGGATAACACCGGCCAGAACAAAAAAAGGGATTGCGAGCAAAGGAAATGAAGCAATACCTGTGGAAAAGTTAATTCCAACCATTCCTATCCCGAGATCAAAAAAGTAGATAGTAACAATAGCAGCTATGCCAAGAGATGTCCCTATGGGAACCCCAATGGCCATAAGCACAAGAAAGGACAGTGCAATAACAGCAAACTCCATTACCTGTCTCCTTCTACTTTAAGCTCGCTTAATTTAGATGTGGCACCCCTGTATATTCCTGCAAAAACAAATACAGACAAGATAGGAACACCGATATAATATATCCATACGGGAATTTCCAGCGCTCCTGACTTTGACTGAAACAGGGTCAGTTCATCATATATAGCCTGGATCACGTAAATATCTACTATAATAAAAAGCGTAGCACTGAGTCCGGAACTGAAAAGGATAGCCAGTTTTTTTATTTTTTTTGGAAAAATTTTGTACAGTGTAACCATACCCATTTGTCCGCTACGCTCAAAGGCAATCCCTGAACCAACCACGGTGAGCCAGACAAATAAATTAATTGTAATTTCTTCAGTTGCTGCAAAAGAAAAGTGAAAAAGATAGCGACTTAAAATATTAATAAAAGCAATTGATGCCATTGTAAAAAGCAGTATGGCCACTATCCAGTGGTCTATCCTGATGCGCTGGTTTGTCTGACTCATTTAATTCCCCTGAAACAGCTCATAGTATAAGACTCACAGCTCAAAGCAACAGTGAAGACTGCAACTATGAGCCATGGGCGTGGATAAAGAGTAATCTACTTGGACATATCGGCGACGGCTTTCTTATAAAGGTCTTCTCCGATTTTGGGAATCCATTTTTCGTAAAGCGATTTGGTCGCATCGGCAAAGGCCTGTCTTTCCGCATCGGTAAGGTTTGTTACCACCATGCCTTTGCTTTCCGCAAATTTAATCGGATCTGGAATTTCCATTTCATGATTAAATTCATTTTTCAGGATGTTGAGGGATATGTCACCATCAAGCCCGGCACGGTTGAGAGCCTTCTCGAATCGTCCAGATTCCACGGCAGCTTCCCTGATTGCAGTTTGGATTTCCAAGGGGAAAGCATTGAACTCTTTCTTGTTCCAGTATATAATAAGGGGGTCCACAAGATAATTCCAGCGTGTAATGTATTTGTGATACTGATAAATCTGTACGGTAATTGCAACCCCTGGAAGGGGATTTTCCTGTCCGTCGACAACTCCCTGCTGAAAACCGGTCACAGCATCACCCCAGTTCATATTCACTGGATCTGCACCGAGCTTTTTGAATATATCAATAAAAATTGGGCTGCCAACAACGCGGATCTTTAGTCCTTTTAAGTCGTCAGGAGTACGGATGGGCCTTTTGTCGTTAGTTATCTGCCGGAATCCGTTTTCTCCCCAGGCAAGAGGAACAAGCCCCTTTTTCTCCATTGCTGCAAAGATGGCCTTTCCAGTTTCCCCAGATTCCATTTTGTCAAGATTTTCAAAGTTGTTAATAAAAAATGGGAGAGAAAAGATATCCATTTCAGGAATGACGGCAGCTGTATTAATAGTTGATTCATAGGCAACGTCGATTACTCCCTTTGAGACCATCTGGGGCGACTTTAGCTGGGCACCTTTAAGAAGAGCGCTGCCAAAATAAGGCTTGATATTAATCTGCCCATTTGTTTTTTCCTTGACAAGTTCAACAAATTTTATAGCTCCCATTCCCCAGTAAAATTGCGGACCTACATTGAGAGTCATCTTGTACTCTTTTTTGTAATTTCCTGCATTGACAGATATTGCAAACATCAACACCATAAAAGCTGCCACTGTCATAATCAGGCTTTTTTTCAAGCATTTTCCCGTTATACCCATTTCATACCCCCCTTGTTAAAGATTAAAGCAGTTATAACCATTCGGCTTCTTGATGTTGCTCCGCCGTTTATTCTGATTCAGATAATAAACCAGAATCAGGATGTAATTATGGATAAAATAAAAAAAGTAGCGTGTCAAGCAATTTTTTGTATAATAGTAAACTTGAGTTTTACAGATGCTTTGTAAGCTTGAGACAAAAAAACCTGCACACCGCCTCCAGGCGGTGTGCAGGTTTTTAATCATATAATCCTGCTATTACTTGCAGGTATGATTTATTTACGTTCCAGGATAATGGACATGCCCTGACCACCACCGATACACAGGGTTGCCAGACCATATCGCGAATTGCGCGCTTTCATTTCATATAAGAGTTTTGTTAAAATAGCACCGCCTGATGCAGATA
>JACNHV010000264.1 GCA_014383445.1 Candidatus Desulfobacula maris
TATAACATTGCCAGCCGGCTGGCTTCTGAAAACAAGCAGGTGGTTGTCATTGACAAAAATCCAGATGCCATTCGACGTCTTTCCGAAAATCTTGATATACAGGTTATTACGGCATCGGGCAGCAACCCCAGAATTCTAATTGATGCCGGCATCAATGAGACTGATATCCTTCTGGCAGTGACGGACAGCGATGAAACAAATCTTGTGGCCTGTCTAATGGCCAATATCATATCCCCTACAACCAAAAAGCTTGCCAGGATCAGAGATGCTGATTTTGATACCTATCACAAACGGTTTAAAACAGAAAATCCCAATATTGATACCGTGATCAATCCTGAAATAGAAGTTGTAAATACCATCAGAAAACTTATGGATGTCCCTGGAGCTGTTGATGTCGGTTCTTTTGTGGACGGCCAGGTAAAATATGTCGGTATAAGACTTGACCAGCATTCTCCCATGGCTGGAATGAAACTCATTGATTTTCCTTCCAGGTTTGGTAAGAATCGGCCTTTGATAGCTGCTATAATCAGAAACAATGAGGTCATTGTCCCAAGGGGCGGCAACAGCTTGGAACCCGGGGACTTAATCTATTTTGTCAGTGAGTCTGAAAAACTTGAAAAAACGCTCAACCTTTTCGGGAAAAAAATAGAACCCATTCAAAGAGCCTTTATTATCGGTGGTGGACGAATCGGTGAACGCCTTGCCAAACTACTTGAACAAGATTCCATTAAAACAAAAATCATTGAATCTGATATTGACCGCTGTAACTACCTGTCAGAACAATTGGACAAAACCATTATTCTTCATGGCAATGGCTCTGATCAGAAACTTTTTTTTGAAGAAAATGTGGGGCAAAGCGATGTAGTTGTTTCTGTCACGAATGACGATGAAACCAATATACTTGTTTCTCTTATGCTAAAAAATATGGGAGTTGAAAATACGATTACCAGGATCAGCAAATCAAATTATTTCCCCCTTCTTGCCACCATTGGCATAGAAAAAGTTGTCTCCCCGCGACTGTCGGCTGTCAGCTCAATTTTAAAGGAGGTAAGAAAAGGAAAAGTTTTATCTGATATTTCCATTTTAGGGGAACGAGGGGAATTTATTGAAGCCATTGCCCTTGAAACCTCGGATATTACGAACAAGCCACTAAAAAAAATCTCTTTCCCAAAAGGTGCGATTCTTGTTTGTATCATAAGGGACAGTCAAATCATCATTCCTGCAGGTGAAAGCATTGTCAAACCAGGGGATAGAATCATTATGTTTGCTGTCAAACAGGCAGTAAAAAAACTTGAAAAACTTTTGATAGTTAAACTGGATTTCTTTTAATGCGCTGGTCATTCATTGCAAGGATTATCGGTATTCTTTTAATATTCTTAGGGCTTTCCATGATTGCCCCTTTGCTGGTCAGTCTCCATTATCATGATCTTGCCCGGGACAGCTTTATTCAATCCATGGGCATTACCATGGTGGCAGGACTTATCCTCATCATTCTTTCAAAAAAGCGGAGCAGTGATAATTATATCAACCAGAAAGAAGGAATGGCAACTGTTGCCCTTGCCTGGACAGCCATTGGCATTTTTGGTGCCCTGCCCTTTTATTTAAACCCTGAATTCACTAATTTTACGGATGCATTTTTTGAATCTGTTTCCGGATTTACAACAACGGGGTCATCTGTGATGACAAATATTGAAGGCGCAGCCAAAAGCCTTCTTTTCTGGAGAAGCTTTATTCAATGGCTGGGCGGCATGGGAATTATTGTTCTTTCTCTGGCCATACTGCCGTTTTTAGGGGTTGGGGGTATCCAGTTATATAAGGCAGAAGTACCAAGCCCGGTGCCGGACAAACTCACGCCCCGGCTCAGTGATTCCGCAAAAATTTTATGGGTGTTGTATGGGATTTTCACATTAATTGAGATCATCTTCCTGCTGGGTGGTGGCATGCCCTTATTTGAGGCCACCTGCCATGCATTGACAACCCTGCCCACGGGCGGGTTTTCTCCCAAGAATGCCTCCATTGCCCAATATAATTCTGCCTATTTTGACTATGTTATTGTCATATTCATGGTTCTGGCAGGGATGAATTTTTCTCTTCATTACCAGATGCTTCGAGGAAAAACCCTTGCCTTCTGGGAAGACACTGAATGCAGGTTTTTTCTTGGGTTGATCCTTGTGTTAACCCTTTTAGTAACATGGGACATATATGGGTCTGTATATGCTTCCATTAAAGATGCGTTCCGGTTTGCAAGTTTTCAGGTTGTTTCCATCCTCACAACAACCGGATTTGCAACGGCTGATTATGAAAAATTTCCAGGCTTAAGCCAGGTAATTTTGTTTGTCTGCATGTTTATCGGTGCTTCTGCAGGGTCTACGGGCGGGGGAATGAAATGCGCCAGGATTATTGCCTGTTTTAAATATTGTTATCGAGAATTATTTAAGATCATTCACCCGAGAAGCATCAGTCATGTAAAAATAAATAATATAGTTATCCCAAATGAAATTCTACGAAG
>JACNHV010000338.1 GCA_014383445.1 Candidatus Desulfobacula maris
GATCTTTTTCAAACATTTCAATCATGGTGTGCAGGCGCTCTATATCCTTTTTCTCCTTTTTCATAAACAGGTTTGCAAGCTTGTGCGCAGTTGAATCTATATCAAATCCCGTATTGAGGATCTCAAACACCTCCACCCCGGATTTTGTCTGCAGGTCAATCCAACCTTTTTCATGAAAATATTCCAGGGCTGTCAAGACTCGCTGCCGCTGGGAACCTGATTGGGCAACAATCCCATTTATGTCTACATTGGACCATTTTACAGCTGCTTTGGAATGATCCAGTATGTGCACTGCATTTTTATTGCCCAGCACACAACAAAGAGATGGGTTCCCGCTGGTCATTTTTCATTCCTGCATGATACGCATCTGCAGCAATACCTTTCCAATACCAAATTCTTTCTGATACAATGTGTCAAACCCGAATATTTCCTTTAGGGTGTTATCAATTTTCGACATTGGTTAAATTTTCCCCCTGGTGTTTGAAATATTGTAATGCACATTTAATGATGCATGCAAGTCGATTTGTGGGTTTGACGGCCCGGTTGAACAATAAAGAATTTATGTGTATTTTAGTTTCCCTATAATCAAAGTTCTTCTGACAATACCCAGGGTTCTTTTTTCCTGCATTCTGTTTACCATATTTCCGGTAAACCTTTCCGTTGACAAAGGACAGTCTATTAAATGCGTGACCTTCCATCCGCAGGTTTCAAGCAGGTTTGCATATTCTAAAACCAGGATGGCATTTTCAGGGTCTTCATCAAAAGCCGGAATACCCTGAAAATCCCTGAAGTCTGCATTAAGAAATGCAATACGGGTGGAGGGTTTTGAATGTTCTTTCATAAGACAAAAAAGATCTTTAAAAAAATTTAAATATTGGGCCTTGGAAAAATCTGAAATACTGCCTTTCATGTAATGGGCTGCCATTTTTTTAAAATAGACAAGCGGTAATAAGTCAACCCCCAAATTGGACAGAATAAAATTATTAATGAATAAAGTGTACCTCATAAGGTTTTTGGTTTTTAAGTACAGAAAAAACAACATGGAGCAATTTATTGGCAAAAGATTATTATTCTGATCTTTAAACGGGATAAAACCTTTTTGAATGACCTCGTGAAAAACCTTGCCAGATACCTGTTCAAGTTTTGCAAGCGCTTTTGTCTGGGCCTTGTTCAGGCCGTGTTTTACAGAGGCGGTTTGAACTATTGAGGGAATGTCGGTTAATAAAATCAGATCATTGTTAAGAAAAGACCTCCACTGCAAGGGTTTTGGCAGATTTTTGAAAATTAATTCTACCTGTTCCATAAATTTATGGAACAGGTCATCAGCCTCCTTGGAAACCATTGATCCTCTATCCTTGCTAACCCTTATGGAATCTAACTTTGACAGCAATTTTACCACCCTCTCAAGGGGTGTTTTACCTACCGTCAAATACTCAGGCTCTTTGTCCATTTCCACATCAATGATTTCAATGGTTGCTTCAATGGATTCTATGGCTGACAAATCTTCTCTTAAAAGGTTTTCTGCAGCACTTATTCTTCTTGCCTGAAGATCATCAACGACTACGATTTTTGCCTGGATCATCGTCATGTCCGTGTAATCTTTAATGGCCCTGAGTCTTCGTTCCCCTGAGATAAGCTGGTATTGGCCATTTTTTTGTAGCCTGACGATAACAGGTTCAATCAATCCATCCTGGGCAATACTTGTCCCAAGCTCTCTTAAGCTTTCTTCATCAAAGTATTTGCGGTGTTGATAGGGTGAAGGATCAATGTTTTTAATGTCTATCATGGAAAAAGAAAAAGGGTAATTTTTATGATTTGTTATTGGCATAATCCAAATCCCCTATAAAAAAATTCATGGCACTGGTTTAAAAGTATAGAGGTTTTATAAAAAATATTATCAAAAAAGTAAAACCAAATCACAGTTGCTGTTTCTGAAAAGGGATAATTACAATTATTTTATTTTCATGTCCCACAGTGTGTGTCCAAAATCAAACAGGGTAAAACAGGTTGCTGCTGACTAATAGACATAGTCTGCACCATAGCTCCAATAAATTTTGACTTTCCGGCACTCCAAAAGATTCAATTCAAGGTATGTAATAAGTTGAATTTTCAACAGGAAAGGGAAACCACAAGATATGGTGTTTCTATTGATCCTGAAATTATGGGCCCTCATACCATAAGTACGCTCTTTTAAAGAATCAAAATTAGGTAGGAATCGCAAACCTTTCATTATTTGATTGATACCAGGACTTTCACTAAAATTTCAATATAAATTCCTTTGATTTGCCCACATCCTTTCCTATCTAATTAAATTGCGATAAATGTTTTATTTTAACCTTAAATTCACCACGAAGCACCCACCCGAGTTTTTTTCATTTCATCATGGTTCTAAATAACTGCTTTAACAATGTACAATTTGGTCAACATAAAATTAATCAATCCACCTGCCGATCCGGCGCCATCGGTATTGCCCGGTTTTTGGATCTTTTGACCAGTAGACCATTAAAACCTTTGCCTTTAGTGTGTCTGCATCAAGACCGCCCCAGACCCGGCTGTCCAGACTGTTGTCCCGGTTGTCCCCGAGAATAAAGACTTTACCTTTCGGAACGGTGTGGGCTTTAACATTATCACGGTTATTTTCCTCTCCCGGTGGTAAGGTATATGGATCAGAGTACCAGGCAGAGGCATGATGGATTTCCACCTGGTTTATAAACACTCTTTTTTCTTTGATTTCAATGGTATCGCCGCCAATGGCTACGACCCTTTTGGTATACACTTTTTTGGGGTTTTCAGGCCGTTGAAAAATAACGACATCATTGCGCCGGGGCCCTTCTTTATCCGGCAGTTTAAATGCCAGCCTGTCTGCCAGGACACAATCTCCGGGTATAAGCGTTGGGTGCATGGAGGCGGTGGGTATACAAAAGGGGGCCATGATAAAATAACGCACCAACAGAGCAAGGAAAACAATTCCTGCGATTTGAAACAGCGGTTTTAACATCTGCATCCTCTGGCACGTGTTAAAAATACTGCCAGGCTGACCCCGGCAGTACCCATTGGCATTTTGTCCTTCAGGTCTTTAAAGATTTGGGCCGTTGAGCTGCATCATATAAAATGTCGAAAAATTGCCTTTAATACCAGAATTTTCCTCCGATGAGATAGTAAGGCTCTGTTGACCTTTGGTCATGTGCATGGAACCTTGTCCGTTTTGAAGATACATGCCCTGGTCTTTCCAGCCTCTGGCAGTCAGTTTGTTTTTATAAAAATCAAATACATCTGTTAGCGGGGCTCTGCTTCCCATGGAAACATTGAGGACATTGGTGGTTTTCAGCTCGGAACCCACCTTGTCACCCGGTTTTCTCGGGATGATCTGCCATATTCTTTTTGCGGCTCCTGGTCCTTCTTTTGTTTGATTTGCCTGGTTCATGGCCTGGTTCATGGCCTGCATCATCTGGGCTTTTTCTTCAGGGCCCATGTTTTCGCCCATGGCCTGACTCATCTGTTCCATCATTTTGGAGATATCCATCTGTTCCTGATTCTGCTGATCGGGCGATGGGGTTGCATCGGCTGCTTTATTTGACCAGCCTTGATGAGCCGTTTTCGGCATGGTCTGGGTCTCTTTTTCTTCTTCCATGGCACTTTCCTGGGCCATCATGGCACCGAAATCCATGCCCATGACCGCCATCATGCTACCCACCTTGGTGTAACCGGTCAGAGGTTGCATCAGTTTTTTAGGTGGCTTACCTTCTTTGATATTGCGCATTTCCTGAATACTGCCATCATCCATTTTGGACCGCAAAGGGAATTCAAATTGATCGCTTTCCCAGACAATAAGCTTGTTTTTGATCGTCCGGCCCATGACCTGCATACGGGTGACCACCTCTTTTTTCACGCACTTGTAACCTGATACTTTTTCCTTGCCCAGTACTTTTTCTGATTCAATGTTATCCATGGCCTTATACCCGGCCATCATATCCTCTTCCTCCAGGGGCCCTTCATACACCAGTTTCTTGTCATGGTTGTAAAAATACATGATCCCTTTGTCCTGAAATGTGAGCATGGACAGATCCGGTGCCTCCTGGCTTTTTTGGGGCCCCATCATGCTGCCGATACCATCCATCCGTATGACATCGTCTGAGACATGGAGTGTGCCGGTATTAACCACTTTCCCAGACGGCTCAATGGTGACCATATCTGCACTGAAATGTTTTACCTTGCTGCTGAATAGGGCCAAGGCCGGAGTGGCGGCAACAGATAAGATTAATGTGGTGAATAGGATTAACCTTAATTTAATACATTTAGATTTCATCATATCTTTCCTTTTTTTATTTGACAGCTCATTTTATTTTTTTGGGGGCAGTTTAACAATAATGGATTTACCTGATTTTGGGTGCAGCAGTTTTAACTTGCCATTGCCCAGATCGTGGATCTGGACAGCATCCCCTTTTTTAGCCTTGAACCCGTGCGAATTAAGCAGCGCAGGATTGGCCACCGTGCCGGTTTCTACCCTGGGCAGGGCTTTTACCCCATAGGTATCATCCATATGGCTGTAAAAATCATTTGTTCCCATCTGGATGGCGGTAGGCGGGGCTGGGGCATTGATTGGAAAGGAGGCCAAAATTGCTGCTGCCAGGATAAAGTTTAATAATAAAAAGGTCTTTTTCATTTGTTACTCCTTTTAATTTATTTAATTATCAATAAGCAGATGAAGATGGTTGATCTGTTTTCCCTTCGTGGGCCTTGGGGTTTATCCTGATTCTTAATCTGTCATGACACCAATTTTTCAATTTTGCTCATTAATTTTTTTTAATATTTAAAAAAAATGTCCCAGATCTGCTGAAAATCGACTGGCTATGCTGTTTTTTTACAACCAGACCCAAGCCACAATCCCCGGGTTTGAACATCGGTCAAGAGCTTGAAATCATCCGCCCTAAAAAAGGTTTTCATGAACGGCTAAACCGGTGCTGCCCTATTTATTTTAAACAACTTTGCGTTGCCGATGATACCGGATATCGCAAATATTTAAATGGTTGATCGTCTTTAAATATTTCATAGTACATGTCGGGATAGAATGCAATCCCGATTGACCCTGAAATTTTAATTTGTTTAAGACACATGAAAAAAGGTTGATCCGCAGACGTTAATGGACAGGGTTCAGATTAATTGGGATCATATTATTGGGATGGTTTATTGTACCTTGCGTTTCATCTATATTGGAGCGACGGATATGTCTATCATTGATGGCTTTCGATAAAATTGACCAACCACAATATCTTGTGTCTGGTAATGGAGTCCCAAAATAAGGTTTATAGGATGTCAAATTAACAGCAGACTTCTGGTAATAATCATGGCCTTTTAGGATTCAAAAATTCCCCCGGACTTTCCCTGTAACTCCTCTTTTTTATTCAAAAACAATCAACCATAATATATTGTACCTTGTATTTTTTTATTCCAAGTACGACATTAAATTTACATGGAGATTTACGGCAATGTTCTGGTTTTACATCATTAATCTTACTTACAGGTTCGCCCCTTCCTTCCTCATTATCAGGCAAGGCTAAAGATAAATAGCCTGCCTCACCCAGGGCATCTCTGCAGTCATCCAGGTTCTGGGCATCGCCTTCATGGAACTCAATCAAAGGATTCCGGTTCTTTGCAATTTGGATCATTTCAGAAGAAAAATCCAGGCCCGTGGGGATTGCCCCGAGAGCGAATGCAGCTTCCCCTGCATACCCTGGCCCGCAGGCCACATCAAGCATCCTTTAATTTGTTCATCCCCTGCATTGTGACTGCACCCATTTTTCAACTACCTTATATGGATAAGCTTCCAGCCGACCAAAGCCGGACAGGTTTCTGGCCTTATACTGGGCAAGCCTGGGTGTTAATATGCCGCATAAAAAACGCGTTGTCAGATCAACTGGCAAAGGAGACAACGCCACATCCGTAAGGGCCCTGACAAGGGTATAAAAATCCATTTTTTCCAGAAATGGCAGTTCTGACTCAGGCAGCCTGATCAAGCTCTTATCAAGGCAAACCGAACACCTGCCACAGTCTGCATCAAGTTTTTCACCAAAATAGGCAGACAAGCTTTTTGCAAGACACTGATCTTTTTCAAACATTTCAATCATTGTGTGCAAGCGCTCTATATCCTTTTTCTCCTTTTTTACAAACAGGTTTGCAAGCTTGTGCGCAGTTGAATCTATTTCAAATCCGGAATTGAGGATCTCAAACACCTCCACCCCGGATTTTGGCTGCAGGTCAATCCAACCCTTTTCATGAAAATATTCCAGGGCTGTCAGGACTCGCTGTCGATCGGAACCTGACTCGGCAACAATCCCATCTATGTCTACATTGGACCATTTTACAGCTGTTTTAGAATTATCCAGTATGGTCTGTACAAAAATTTTTTTTTCTCCGGTAAAATTATTGAGCATCTCCTTGTCCGGGATCAAATACTGAAACGCATAAGACTCAAAATAGGTATATTTTGGGGAAATAATTTTTACCATCTCAAGATAAACCAGCAGGGTTTTTAAGGGCAAAAGTCGGATGTCGGCATCCCTGCTGAGCGTATATGCACGAACCTCAAACACGGTTCCCCTATTCTGATGGATACTATTCAGCACATGGCGGATGTTATCAAAACCAGGTGTATCCCCATACACAAAATTCTCCAGTATCGGCACTGCATTTTTATTGCCTAACACACAACAAAGAGACGGGTTCCCATCCCTGCCAGCCCGGCCGATTTCCTGGCTGTAGCTCTCAATAGACTTTGGCAGGTCGTAGTGGATAACCTTTCGAATATCTTCTTTATCAATACCCATTCCAAAGGCAATGGTGGCCACCACTATACTTGTTTTACCAGTCATAAAATGATTCTGAATGGATTCCCGCTGGTCATTTTTCATTCCCGCATGATATGCATCTGCGGCAACACCATTCTTTGTCAGCATTCGGGCTACCCGCTCCGCCGTTTTCTGCAGGGTGACATACACAACAGCCGGGCCATCAGGCTTTCCTGCCAGGACTTCCCGGAGCCGGGCATCTTTTTTTTCTTCAATAACAGGATGTATGCGAAGAAACAAATTTTTCCGATAAAACCCGGTTTGCACCACATTTTCCTGGCGAATTGCAAACTTTTCGCACATGTCAAAAATAACCATGGGGGTTGCCGTGGCCGTTAGCAACAATACCTTTCCAATACGGAATTCTTTCTGATACATGGGGATTTTCAGGTAATCAGGCCGAAAATTATGACCCCACTCAGAGATACAATGAGCCTCGTCCACTACCAGCAGTGATACCTTCATCAGCCGAAGCTGGGTTCTGAATCTCTCGTTTTTAAACCGCTCTACGGCGATCATAAGAATCTTCAGCTTACCCTGCCGGGCTGCTTCGAGAGTACTTCGGTAATCTTCGGCACTCATCCCTGAGTCAAGCTTTGCTGCAGCAATATTTTTCGATTTCAAAAAATCGATCTGATCCTTCATAAGAGATAGAAGCGGTGAGACCACCAGGGTCATACCTTGCTCAAGAATGGCTGGTAACTGATAACAAAGGGATTTCCCCGCTCCAGTGGGAAAAATTGATGCAGCAGACAAACCTGCCATAATAGTTTCCACAACCTGTTTCTGACCGGGTTTAAATTTGTCGAACCCGAATATTTCCTTTAGGGTGTTATCAATTCCAGACATTGCTCAAATTCTCCCCCAGTGTTTGATATATTGTAACGTACATTTAATAATGCATGCAAGTCGATTTTTCGCTTACCATATTTGTTGTACAGGTCCTTTTCAGCCTGTAAAAAGATGTCAGAATTGATCATCGGTGTATTCTTTTTAGCTTTTTCAATCCTTGATTACTATTAAATACTATCATGAAAAAATCAATAATGTAATTTTAATACAAAAATGTAATATAAATTTATTTTTATTTGAAAATATATTTATATTGAAATAATAAAATGCTTAAATTTCAAATAGT
This sequence comes from Candidatus Desulfobacula maris, assembly GCA_014383445.1. GTDB lineage: Bacteria > Desulfobacterota > Desulfobacteria > Desulfobacterales > Desulfobacteraceae > Desulfobacula > Desulfobacula maris. The sequence goes on from JACNHV010000338.1 coordinate 7,984, forward strand.
TGAGTTGATTGCTTTGCCGGGAGTATCTTTGGCCAGTGATGGCGCAACCGAGGTAACAGGGGCGGCAGCTATTTATGTTGCCAATAATACCTGGATGCTCGTTGCTACCTTTCTGGTCTTCATCATGCATCTTGGTTTTGCTACTCTGGAGGCTGGTTTGACTCGGTCCAAAAATACGGTCAATATTCTATTTAAAAACATGGCAATTATTGCCATCGGTCTGTTGACCTATGCCGTTATCGGTTTCAACCTGATGTACCCTGGTGATTTTTCCATAGCAGGATTTTTCGGCTTCTCCGGCTTTGGTATCGGTGTAAGCCCTGAAAATATGATGGTGGCCGGTAGCGATGGCGTGGGCATCTATACCTATTGGACCGACTTCATCTTTCAGGCTATGTTCGCCGCCACCGCAGCAACCATAGTTTCCGGTGCCGTGGCCGAGCGCATCAAACTGCACAGTTTTTTAATCTTCTCTGCAATCTATGTTGCCTTGGTATACCCCTGGGTTGGTTCGGTTTCAACGGCGGTTCAGTACTCTCCGCCGATCCTGCCGCTGTATCCTTTGTCTTTGTAACGACCTCTCTGGCCGCTGCCGCAGGTGTTCTCGGTGCAATGATCCTCTCTTGGATCCTACAGAAGAAGCCTGATCTTACCATGGCACTTAATGGTGCCCTGGCTGGTCTGGTGGGCATTACCGCCGGTGCCGATGTGGTAAGCGTAATGAGTTCAGTCATCATAGGTTTTATTGCCGGTCTACTGGTAGTAATTGCGGTAATGAGCATTGACCGCATAAAAATTGATGACCCTGTGGGTGCGATCTCTGTGCATCTTGTCTGTGGTATCTGGGGCACCCTGGCGGTTGGCATCTTCAGCGCTGATCATTCCTTTGCGATCCAGTGTCTCGGTGTTATCGCCTATGGCGTAACCTGTTTCGTTGCAGCTTTTGTTATCTTCTTTATCCTCAAATCTACCATAGGTATACGGGTTGATGAAGAAGAGGAAATGGGCGGTCTCGATGTTGGCGAGCATGGCATGGCGGCATATGCCGATTTTGAAGTGAAAAATGTCTGATAGCTAAAAAAATCTGATTTGACCCGAAGGAATTGTCTCCGGGTCAAATCTTGCTGATAAGCACGACCCTTCCAGCCTAACTATCAGGCACAGCTAAAGATAAATAGCCTGGATCTGGATGATATTATCTGCCACAATTTCAATTTTTTCTGAATTGTTCACCAGGTTACCAAACTTTGCCCCTGTTTCCTTAAGAAAGGATTTTAAAGGTCCAAGCATACGCTGAGTTAGTTTGGTGCCCAATTTAATCTCAATGGGAATGCACCCAAATGGGCCGTCAATAATCAAGTCGATCTCTGCCATCCAGAGCCCGTAAAAAAGCGGGTTTGTTTTTCCCTTTATCCTGGGCTCGGGATAGCCAACCAGTAGCCAGTGTTCATGGAGTTGCCTAAAATTTATCTGAGCTGAGCGATACGAATGCCAGTGGACCTCCGGAAATAAGGCTTTATCAGAAGGTTCCTAAGCCAAAGATTGGGAGTATATTAATAATAGTTACTTGGATTATATTTAAATATTCTCAAAAAAAACTTGACAATAGGAATAAACCATATATTAATGGATACATTAATGTGTTTCCATAATCAATGGTGGGATATGAAAAAACAGAATCTGGAAGAATTTTCATACGAATCTATAATCAGACTTATTCTTGAAGGTCATTTCAAACCAGGTGATTTTCTACTTGAGACGGAACTTGTCGATACGCTTCAACTGAGCAGGACACCTATCAGGCATACCTTAACTAAACTTGTTGCGGAAGGATTTTTAGACAAGAAGAAAAAGAAAGGTTGCTATATCCCTTCAGCCACCCCCCAGGATGCAAAAAATGTTTTTTTTGCGAGAGAAAATATTGAACGTCTGACTGCAGCTTCGGCTGCCCGGCATGCTGCAGACAGCGATATTGAATACTTATATAAACTGGTCGAAAAAGAAAAAGAGATGGCCAATCCTGATACACGGGACGAAAAGATGGCTTACTTTAGGATTAATGAAAATTTCCATCTCGGCATTGCCAAAATCAGCCGCAACAAATATCTGGAACAGTATTGCAGGCACAGTTTCTGGCGCTCCCACGCATACATTTTATTTTTTGACAGCGATTATACTGGCCTGGCTTCAAACGGGCAAAGCCTTGGTCCAGGACAGCATATAGAGATTACAAAAGCAATTGAAGATAGGAATGAAGAGAAAGCTGGAAATTTGATGAAACAGCATGTGCGATCTACTTTTGAAAAATTATTTATAAGAGTATAGATAGATCATTGGCATGCCGAAAAAAAACCATATCCTTTAAATGGATACGTTAAAGGATACTATATTAATATATGAGGTGAAAATGAAATTTCTTGTTTTAGGTGGATGCGGAATCCAGGGAAGAACTGTATTACATGATTTGGCTTCTGATAAGGAGGTCAGTGAGATTGTTTGTGCTGATATTCGATTTGAGGAATTATCAAAAATAAAAGACTTCACAGATATGAGCAAAATTAGAAATGCCACTGTGGATGCCAAAGATAAGAATGCACTTATTAATCTTTGCAAACAGGTTGATGTAGTTATTGATCTTCTACCAAAAGATTTCAAACAGTCTGTTAACGAAGCAGCTTTAGAAGCTGGGGTTAGTGTCGTTAACACCAACTATGAATATAATGCAAAAGAACTTGATGCGCTCGCTAAAAGTGCTGGCATTGCAATCATGCCCGAGTGTGGTCTGGACCCGGGAATAGACTTGATCATTTATGGCCAGGCCAAAACAAAATTTGATGAACTTAGTGTTATAAAATCATACTGCGGCGGCTTCCCTGAAAAAAGTGCTTGTGACAATCCATTGAATTACAAATTGTCATGGATCTGGAGAGGTGTCCTCGGTTCTACTATGAGAGAAGGCAGAATTATCAAGGATAAACAGATTATCGAGATCCCTGCTATAAACCAACATGATGAGTCCTTTGTTCATAGCATTGATTTCCCGGGGCTTGGTAAATTGGAAGCCATACCCAATGGTGATTCAGTCTACTTTACCACTTTGATGGGATTGTCTGATACGATTGAGGAAACAGGTCGCTATGCGTTGAGATGGCCTGGATGGAGCGCCTTTTGGAGACCTTTGAAACAATTAGGATTTTTAAGTAATCAGCCGGTCTCTGGTTTTGACTGTAAAGTTACCCCCTTTGATTTCCTTGACAAATTTCTGGGACCTTTGCTCGAATACCAGGCAGATGAAAAAGATCTTGTCGCTATGATAAATATTTTTGAAGGATTAAAAGATAATAAAAAAATCAGATTTACCAGTACCATGCTAATTGAGAGGGATCTTGACACGGGAATAATGGCCATGAGCAAAGGTGTCGGTTACACAGCTGCAATAGTGGCAAGGATGTTGGCAAAAGGTGTCATCAAGGAAAAAGGAGTGCTTTCACCTTTGAAACATGTTCCTGCTGAAGCATTCATGAGCCAATTAAAGGAAAGAGGAATACAAATCCAAGAGGAAACCATAATTATGGATTAATAAACCTCAAGAGCATTTGGGGAGATGAATAAACAAAACTATTAGAAGGAGAAAAACATGATTCAAAAAAAATTAGTTTCAATTGTCCTTGCCATTGTGG
>JACNHV010000340.1 GCA_014383445.1 Candidatus Desulfobacula maris
TAACAAAACCATCCAAAAGATCGCCAAACCCTTGATTATTGCATGTTAAACCTTATTTTCTGTTAAGTCTCATTTAGGGCCTTTCCAAGCATTTATTAGGGGATACACAGAAAACAATAAGTTCCAGATATCTTCATCCAACTGCTGAAATGTTGCACAATCTATTGAACAAAGCATCCAGTTGGTAAAAAATATTAATGAGAGAATGCAGCATCAATCTGTTACAGAAACTCTCCAACTATGTAGCGAGTTTGTTCGGTTGTGGTTGGATAGATATAATTGAATAGCTCTTTACAAAAATTTGAAACATTGATATTGATTTACAGTAGATTTATGCCTAAGTCCGACATGATCTCAGTATTTGATTGTGCATTATGGATTATGGGAAAAGGTTACTAACGAAAACAATATAAGGAGATACGTATGAGTTTGAGTAAGTCTGAGCTGAAAGCTGCTTGTAAACTATTGTTGGACGATTTCGAGGGCGTTTTATCCTGGAAATGGGATGGTGGTGGAAAAATGCTCACCGCCCAGTTTTCAACAGAGGGGCAAGAGCAGGTTGGTGTGATTCTTGAACGTCATCTCGGGAAAAAATGGGATCGTAAGACTATTAGTACTGCTCCTGATCCTATCAAAGATGGTGATTTTGGGGATTTGCGCTCAGATCAGTTGCTTTTCACAACAGATCTGGAAGGAAATATCCGTATTATTGCGGCATGGTGGCCATGGGGTGACGGCCAGACTATAACTGTGCGCCTTACATCGTCAGACAATGATTCCGCAGCTCCGGTAAAGACAGGTTTTTTGACGAAGCTCAAAAATGTTTTTGGCCTATAAGAGAATTCCGGGGACATCCATGATAAGTTTTGTAAAGGGGAAAATGGAGATTTCCCATCACTTTTTAAAATAACCTCCAAAGCGTTTATTAACTCATTGCTTGGCGTATTGAACTGAATCGTTCCGGTTCACTGATTTCCAATACCCAGGTCAGTGCTGTGACCTCGCCGACTCCCTTTATTGTCATAAGACCTTTTACACGGTCTTTGATCAATTGATTTTCTTTAAGTGTACGAACAAGCTTTTTTTGGATACTGTTAAATACCTCAAGATTCGACCTGCTTAACTGTAACATGTTAATTCCCGATTCAGGAACATCCTCAATATTTTCCAATAAGTCAAAAAAATATTTTTTGCTGTACAGTTTGCTTTTATTATATAGGGCCCGACTTCCATTAATAATCCGGATATTTTATTTTTTATTTTAACTCCTGTTCAGCCTTTGGGGTCCACCGTATCATAAGGTAAGACTGCCGGTTTATTGGTAAACAAAAAAACGAAAAGGTATTTTCGTTGAAGCGCCCTGGATGAATCCTTCGCAAGCTGAAGGTTGTCAAGGAACAGATCTTTTTTTATCCTTGTCAACTTTTTCCGCTTGACTATGGCAAGCCTTCTTTTTATAGTCTCAAAACTCATAATTGAAGTAGTAAGTATTTTATACTAAACAATAATTCAAACTGGCGGGAATTAATAAATGAATTCTATTTTTAAGGTTTTAGCAGTTGCATTATTATTGATTGGCATTACAGCACCGGGCTTTGCCGGTGACACAATCAAAATCGGCTCTGGCGGTGCTATTACCGGTGGCTCGGCACCCTATGGACTTTCTGCGGCAAGAGGTGTTGAAATTGCCATTGAAGACCTTAATGCCAAAGGCGGAATACTGGGTAAAAAAATTGAATTATTAGTCGGTGATGATGTATGCAAACCTGAGGTTGCAGTGAACATGGCGACCAAACTAGTTTCAGACGGTGCCCAGATGATTGTCGGTCATGTCTGCTCCGGCGCCACCATCGCGGCAAACAAAATTTATAAAGATGCTGGACTTATTGTTATTTCTCCGGCATCCACCAATGATGATTTGACCCTTAAGGCTGAACATCCCAACTTCTTTCGAACCATTTCCTATGACGGTGCCAAGGCCGATCTGATGACTTCTTTTGTAAAAAACAATCTAAAAGTAAAAACTGTTGCCATGATCCATGATAAAGGCGATTATGATAAGGGCCAGATGGAGCTTGTCAGAGAATACTTTGAAGAGTCAGGTGGCATTGAAGTTGTTCTTTTTGAAGAGGTAACAACCCGTACGGTTGATTATACCGACATTGTACAGAAAATAAAAAGATCGAACGCTGAACTTACCATGTGGGGCGGCTATCAGTCAGATGCTTCCAAAATTGTTGATATGATCAAAAATAAAAAGGTTGATACTATTTTCTTCTACGCTGCCGGTATCATCGGTGACAGCTTTGTAACCCTGGCGGGCAAAGATTTTGAAGGTGTTTATGCAACAGGCCCGAATGATCCTTCCAGAAATCCGCTTTATAAAGAGTTGACTGCAAAACATAAGAAAAAATATGGCGAAGCTCCTGGAACATTCTTTTACAATGGGTATGCCTGTGTTCAGGCTCTGGCAGCAGCAGCAGAAAAAGCAGGTTCTATTGATTATGATAAAATGAGAGCGGCCATGTTTGAAATTAAAGTTGATTCTCCTTTGGGACCCATTGGTTTTGATAAAAACGGAGATGTTGTCGGCGCAGGTTTCTCTGTCTATCAATTTCAGAATGGAAAATATACCCAGGTTAATTAATATCTGATTGATAATAAAAACAATTTAATCACCCATGTAGGCTTTTTTCACCATTTCATTTTCAAGAAGCTTTTTAGCATCATCTTCAAAAATAACTTTTCCTGTCTGAATAACATACCCGCGGCTGGCAGTCTTAAGTGCCATTCGTGCGTTCTGTTCAACCAGAAGAATGGTGGTTCCCTCGGCATGCAGTATTTTTATGGTTTTAAAAACATTGTCAACAAGGACAGGGGCAAGACCCATTGAAGGTTCATCCAGCAGAAGGATCTTGGGATTGGTCATTAAAGCCCTTCCCATGGCCAGCATCTGCTGCTCGCCACCGCTCAAAGTACCTGCCACTTGTCTGCATCTTTCTGCAAGCCTTGGAAACAATTCAAAAATTTTTTCAATGGTCTGGGCATCTTTTTTCTTGTCTTTGGACGTGAAAGCACCCAGATCAAGATTTTCCATCACAGTCAACTGACCGAAAATTCTACGGCCCTCAGGAACCTGGACAATCCCTTTCTTAACTATCTCGTGGGCGGGATATTTTGCCAGATCTTCACCATTTAGAAAGACCTGTCCTGATGATGGTTTCAAAGTCCCACTGATGGTTTTCAGGGTCGTACTTTTACCGGCCCCGTTACCACCGATAAGCGTAACAATTTCACCCTTATTAACTTTAATTGAAACGTTTTTTAAAGCATGTATTTTTCCGTAGTGAGCATGCACGTTTTTAAGTTCAAGCATTGCCATAATTAATTGACCTCAACTGATTTTCTTTAAATATTGTATTGCTGCTATCATACACCGTACTCAAATTAATTAATGAGAGTCAGCAGCGTCACCACTTCCAAGATAAGCTTCAATAACTGTTTTATTGTTCTTAATCTCTTCGGGCAAACCTTCGGCAATCATTTTTCCATAGTCAAGTACTGTAACGATATCAGAAATATTCATTACAACCCTCATTTGATGCTCAATAAGGACAATTGTGATACCAAGCTCATCACGCATATGCTCAATGAAATCCATCATATCCTGAGTTTCTCTCGGGTTCATTCCGGCTGTCGGCTCATCAAGCAGCAAAAGTTTTGGCTGAGAAGCCAAAGCTCTTGCCATTTCAAGCTTTCTTTGCTCCCCATATGGAAAATTCTTTGCAAGGGCATCTTCTTTTCCTTCCATCTTCACATATTTAAGAAGATCTAATGCGACTTCTTTTGCTTTTGCTTCCTCTTTTATAGTACTTTTAAGACCCAGGATAGGACCCAAAAAACCTGATTTAAGATGAACATGATACCCGATCATAACATTTTCCAATGCTGTTAAATTCGGAAAAAGCCGGATATTCTGATATGTTCTCGCGATCCCTTTGTAAACAATCCTGTCAGGAGAAAGGCCGACAATGGAGTTTCCTTCAAATGCCACCTCGCCCTCTTCAGGGCGATAGAATCCTGTAAGACAATTGAAAAATGTTGTTTTCCCGGCTCCGTTAGGACCAATAATGCTGTGAATAGTTTTTCCTTTCACTTCAATATTCAGTGCGTCCAGAGCAACCAGCCCGCCAAACCGTTTTGTCATTTCCTGTATACTTAATAAAATCATAATACCACCTCCGGGCTACGCAGCTGTTTGGGTTTGGGTTTCATCATCACCGTGAAGCTCGATTTTATGCCTTGCTTCCGGCCAGAGACCTTCCGGTCGAAGAAGCATCATTGCTACCAGGGCTGCACCATAAACAAACATACGATATTCGGCAAATTCCCTTAAAAGCTCAGGCAGACCCATAAGAACGGCTGCGCCGACAACAACACCTGGCAGACTTCCAATACCGCCGATAATAATAAGGCATACAACATTTATCGAGATGAAAAGATTGAAACTGTGTGGATAAACAGAGCCGATCTTGCTTGCAAAAATGGCCCCGCTTAAAGCTGAAAACCCTGCACCTGTGGCAAAAGCAAATAATTTGGTTGCAACAAGATTGATCCCCATTGCCTGGGCCACATCTTCATCTTCACGCATGGCCATCCAGGCTCTTCCAAGTCTCGAATTTTTAAGTCGAATAGAAATAAATACCACAAGCATACAACCTGCTAAAATCAGGTAATAAATATGCTGTGGTTTGACCATTTGAAATCCCATAAAGTTCGGATTGGGGATGGCACCGATACCCTGTGCGCCGCCCAGCCATGGTTTCAAGAAGTCAGAAAGGACAAGAATACGGATAATTTCACCAAACCCCAGGGTGGCAATGGCCAGATAATCCCCACGCATCTTTAGAACCGGTATACCCAGCATGACACCGGCAGTGATGCCCAGAATAACTGCAATGGGAAGCGCCTGCCAGAAATTGAACCCAAATGAAAAAATTTCCGGCGATGTAAGGATTGCCACTACATAAGACCCGATTGCAAAAAAAGCAACATATCCAAGATCCAGGAGGCCTGCATAACCGACAACAATATTCAATCCAAGCCCAAGCAGAATGTAAAGCCCCACAATGGTGAGAACTTCACTTAAAAATAAGCCCAGGAACTGCGGCAGAACGATTAAAAAAACAGCCAGTACGAAAAACCCGAATGTTTTAACCTTTTTCCGCGTCCCTTTCGGCAAATCCTTATAAGTGGTTTTAATCGTATCCTGGTTCGCCTTCCATAAAAGAGAGATTATGCAATAAATTACGGCAGCCAGTACTGTACCAAAAATTGTCAGCCCGTTCTGTGTATAGAATAGCTTTCCCAGGTAATTTGTAACCCCAAAATCCCAGGATTTAAATATAGGAATTATAAGCTCCTGTAACAATCCTAAAACAAAAATAGTTGCAAGTGCATTAATAATTAATTTTCTGGGAAGGTCATTTAAAATTATAAGAATTCCTGCAAATATCCCGCAAATAAGTCCGACTGCCAGAATCAAAAAAATGCCCCCTGCACCGGCAATTCCTGCGGTTAAAGCTTTGTAAAGCGCTGGAGACGCGCCAACAAACATATCTCTTATGTTAAATGAACGACCGATAGCAACAAGCAATGCAAGAAACCCACTGGTCACAAAACCAGAGATGACTGCATTGGCAAATTTAACTGATTTTTCACAAATCGGTGTTTTGTTAGCCGCAATATATGCCACTAATATACAGATTATTAATGCCATGGCTATACCCATTGGTAAAATACCAGAAATAATATCTCGTTTACCAAATGATTCAATCATTCCGACAAGGGCTATAATAAGAACACTGACCCCGCCAATGGCTCCTATTTTAACACCATGATTCCATAAAGATTGAGCTTTTGTCATACCCTCACCCTAATATAGTTTATTAATTTCAGGCCTTCTTTGCCGATAAACGTTCACCCAGAATACCTGTAGGCCTGAAAATCAGAACCATTACCAACATGGAAAAAGCAATTGCATCTTTTAACTGGTACGGAGCAATTATTCCGAGGCCATCAAGGAACAAGGCTGGAGCCACTGATTCAATCAAACCTAAAAAGACACCCCCAAGCATAGCACCCGGGATATTTCCAATACCGCCAAGTACTGCTGCAGTAAAGGCTTTTATTCCTGGGATAAACCCCATAAAAAAATGTACCTGCTTAAACATAAGGGCGTATAAAACACCGGCTGCACCAGCTGCCATACCGCCGATGACAAAGGTAGTCGAGATCATCGCATCAACATTGATTCCCATTAATGCTGCAGCTTCTTTATCTTCTGATACGGCTCTAATGGCTTTCCCAACCTTTGTCAGCATAATAAAGTTATACAGGACCAGCATTAGCAAGACAGCAGCAATAATTACGATAACTTGAATTTTTAAAACCCTTATACCGAAGATCATCCAGAACCCTTCAAGGATCTCGATATCCGGATATGCGTTGATGCCTGATCCGTATAATCCTCTGAAAAGGTATTGTAGAAAAAAAGATGCCCCGATTGCTGTAATCAAAGGAATTAATCTGGGGGCACTCCTTAACGGCCGATAAGCAATCTTTTCAAGGAAATATGCAATCATTGTGGAAACAAACATAGCAACACCAAAAATCACAATTATCCCGAGAACAGGATGGGTATCTAAAAAATCGCTGCGCCAAAATGCCATTGCAACAAAGTAACCGGTAAACGGACCACTCATGAAAACTTCGCCATGGGCAAAGTTAATCATCTTTAAAACACCGTATACCATTGTGTACCCGGTCGCTATCAGTGCGTAAATACTACCTTGAGCCAGTCCAAAAATACAAAAATCTATCCAGTGACTACTGGTGTAAAGACCGGCCCTGATTGTGGAGACTGATCCCCATAAGCATAATAGCAGCATTGTGCCACCGATCATCCACATAACGATGTCAGTGACCGTCACCCTATCTTTCCATTTTTGAAACATTCTTCCTCCATACCACGATAAAAAATAGTTTGTATCAGAGCCGGGTAAAATAGTTAAACCATTTAAAAAGCCCTAAAATATATTTTCATTTATTTTTTATCTCTAAAAAGGGGACAACACCCGATAGTGTTATACTATCGGGTGTTATATTTATTTAATTAGTATTTTTTCCAGAAAGGTTTAGGTGACATCTTGCCGGCTTTTATATCAGCCATACTTGTCTTGTAGATCGCAATTTTAGGATTAGCACAGTCACCGTTTTCATCGCAGGTAAGATCACCGGTAAGACCTTTCTGACCCTTAGTTTCATGCATTGCTTTGTTCAAAGCCATTCTGTCTATTGTAAGAGTATCGCCTGAAACAACGGCAACTTTATCAATGGCATTAAGAATCAGCATGACTGCATCATATGTATGGGCATGGAAAGGAGCTTCCGGATCCATACCATATTTTGCTTTATGTTTTGCAAGGAACTTAGTATAGCTGTCACCAAGCGCTGAGAAATCAGGACTTGAATGATACATACCTTCAGCAGCTTTACCAGCAGCTTTCAAAAAATCAGGAGAAAAAGAACCATCAGCACTCATGAGTGCGATATTTTCCAGTCCTGAAACTTCTTTAGACTGACGGGTAACATGTCCTGATTCAGCAATGAACATGGGGTAATATAAAAATTGTGGGCCACCGCTTGCAATTTTAGTCAGAACCGGTCTCATATCTGTATCACCAGGAGAAACAGCTTCCTGAGAAGTAATCGTTCCACCAAGTTTGACAAATGTGTCAGAAAATACCTGCTGAAGGGATTCAGCATAAACGCTGCCGTCATGAATGGTGGCAGCTTTTTTGAGACCCAGCTGACTATAAGCAAACTCAGCAGCGATAGCACCCTGGATGTTGTCATTATGACAGGTCCTCAGGTAACCATCAAAGTCTGGTCCGCTGGCAGGGTCGGTTAATAAAGGAGCTGTATTTGATGGAGAAACATTTGGGATACCCATTTTCCAAAGAATTGGCACACCCGCTTTTGCCGCACTGGAGCAACTTGAACCAATGGCAGCAATAACAGACGGATCTGATGCAATTTTTGATGCAGCAGCTTGGCCGCCCTCAGGACCGCACATTGAATCCTGACCATCAAGTTTAATTGGATGGCCTTTAAGTTTTCCACCAAAATCTTCAATCGCAATCTCAGCACCACGTAATGAGTCCATTCCAAGAGATGTGTTGGGTCCGGATGTTACAAACCAATAGGCCAAATGAACGGGCTCACCCTTTTCCAGTTTAACAACATTACCCGCAACTGCCGGAACAGCCATAATACTAAATAAAAAACAAATAGCAATAAACACTCTGATTAGATTCTTCATACTACACTCCCCTTTAACTAAAATAAAAATTTATGTTAAAAATTTGGATTAAGTACAGATCTATTTATTTTATCTGTCTATTCAATCCACCTTGTACCGCTTTCTTAAACACTTACATTACTTATATCGTTTGTATATATTCAGGAGATATTAATTTGTCAAGTAATACTATGAGTTAATCAAAAAAATCATGCATTGATTATCTATCTTGAAACTTTTATATGCTTTTCTTGACAATAACTATCTTCTTATTTTAAATTGAGCGCACAATCCTCAATAGAGGCGATTAAACCATTTTAACTAACTAATTTTTTAAAATTATTCAGGAGATTTTCAATGCCGGATCTTGCTTTTTTAAATGGTACTATCCTTAAGATCGAAGAAGCGTTCGTTCCAATTGAAGACCGAGGTTATCAGTTTGGTGATGCAGTATATGAATTTATTGAGAGCTTTGATTATCATATTTTCTGCATTGATGAGCATATGGAGCGCCTGAAATACTCAATGCAGCAGCTCGATTTTCCTCAGATTTCAATTTCAGATATTAAAGAAAATGTCATCACCATGTTTAACCAGTCAGAATATTCAAGGGCGGGTTGTTACCTGCAGGTATCCAGGGGGGTTGAGCCCAGATCTCATTGTTACACTAATACAGTACCCCTGCAAATTACCATGACCATAAAAAACCTTGCAAAATTAGATCCTAGTATAAATACTGAAGGTATCCGAATCCGAACATGTGAAGATTACCGGTGGGGAATGTGTCATGTAAAAACCGTTCAACTTTTGCCAGCTGCCATTGAGCAGCGCAAAGCTAAAAAAGCCGGACTTTCTGATACTGTTTTTGTATCAAAACAAGGGCATGTCAGAGAGGGCACCTGTACAAATATTTTTATTGTAAAGAACCAAATGCTTATTACCCATCCACTTGATAATCATATCCTGGCAGGAATTACCAGAGATGTGATTATTAGAAAAATCTGCAAAAAAGAAGGTTTTCCGGTTCAAGAACGGCATTATGATATCAATGAGTTTTATGACGCAGATGAAGCCTTTTTATGCTCAAGTGTTTTAAAAATACAACCCATTATTGCAACAGATGGAAAAAAGATCGGGAAAGGCGCTCCAGGGCCTGTTACTAGAAAAATTCAAGCCGACTATGATGAATTGGTTTACCATTTATAAACCACGACTTAAGCCTCTGATTAAAAGGATAATAAATCAATGAGCTACAAATTTGAATCAAACAAAGACTTTTCAGAACAACTGGATCATGAAGATATTTTAAGTGAGTTCAGGAATAAATTTTATCTGCCGGAAAATACAATCTATATGGATGGAAATTCCCTGGGCCTGCAACCAAAAGAGGCAGAAAAAAGTGTTAACAGGGTAATAAAAGAGTGGAAAGAATATGCCATTAAAGGATGGATGTCTGGAGACAAACCCTGGTTCTATCTTCCTGAAGAAATCGGGAAAAAATGTGCCAGAATCGTTGGTGCAGATGAAAATGAAGTTATCCTGACCGGTTCAACCACTGTAAACATCCATTCCATGATAAGTACCTTTTACACCCCCCAGGGCAGGCGTACAAAAATCCTGGCAGATGAATTAAATTTTCCATCCGATATTTATGCCCTCAAAGGGCAGATTTTGATGAAAGGACTTGATCCTGAAAAAGAACTCATCTTAATAAAAAGTGAAAATGGACGTTACCTTGATGAACATAAAATAGTAGAATCCATGACAAATGAGGTTGCACTGATATTTCTGCCATCCGTTCTTTTCAGAAGCGGTCAGTTGCTTGACATGAAATATCTTATCCAGGAAGCGCATAAAAAAGGAATTCTAATCGGATTTGACTGTTGTCATTCTGCTGGTGTTATTCCACATCAATTTGATGAGTGGAACCTTGATTTTGCAGTCTTTTGCAGTTACAAATACATGAATGGCGGACCAGGAAGCACGGCTTTTCTGTATATCAATAAAACTCACTTTGATAAAAAACCATTGCTATCCGGATGGTATGGATGCGAAAAAACCAAACAATTTGATATGAATATTGAATTTGAACATGCTCAAAATGCCGGTGGGTGGCAGATTTCAACCCAGGGGCTGTTAAGTGCTGCCCCTGTTGAAACTGCGCTTGATATAATCCTTGACGCTGGAATGGATAAGATCAGAGAAAAATCAAAAAAAATTACATCCTATCTTGCATATCTTATTGATTTTTATCTGTCAAAACCGCCTTATCATTTTAAAATAGGGACACCCCTTGATCCGGAAAAAAGAAGCGGTCATATTGCAATTGAACATGAAACAGAAGCAGTAAGAATCGGCAAAGCATTATTAGACAACAAAATTATTCCTGACTTCAGACCTCCGAATATTATCAGGATTGCACCGGCACCTCTTTATAATACTTATCTGGAGACCTGGAAAGTTGTTCAGACGCTGAAAAAGATAATTGATACAAAAGAGTATGAGAATTATTCAAAAGAAAGGGGAACCGTTTCTTAAAGAGACATCATTGTTAATGTTTTCACATCAACAATGCATTGAACTTACCTGTTTTTATTTTAGCAATTCATACAATAAAATAACACCACATGCAGTAAAACCACTATTATAAATTAACCTGGATTGTTTATATTTTGTAATATATTCTTCTGACAGGCTGGATTCTTTCATTTTTTTTATAATCCTGGCAGAAGTTATAAAAAGAAATGTTATAAAAAAAAGAATTAATAAAACAAAAGCAACCGTTGAAATAGATGGCTGCAGGAATTTTATTATTAAATAACATGCAAATACGATAATTATTGGAATTTGACTGAATCTCCTGAACCCGGCAGATTGTTGAGCCAGATTGTTTTTCTCTTCGTCTGATAGTAAAAGCAGAGCATCCTTTGAAATTGACCGACTGTAAACCAGACAGATAACCAAAAAGAAGAGGCTTGTGCTTATTAAATTTGACATTCCCGCTTATTACTCCTGAACGCTCTATCCACCAAAGGGTTTAATATTATCAATTGTATTTTCTGATTATAATTTCTTTTTAAGGTTGATAAACTCGCTTCTCTCAAACCCGAGTTTTTTGAAAAAAGAAA